>JBJEFI010000048.1:319486-340058 GCA_051873875.1 Bacillaceae bacterium
GGCCCCTTTTCTCTTCAAAAAATCGAAATTGGGTCTGACCTTTTAAAAAACGACAAAAAGACCCCGTCCCTACTCATTATAAACAGTAGGGACGAGGTCTTATACCCGTGGTGCCACCCTAATTGAAGACACAATAAACTATGCTTCCACTTTTTCCGTTAACGCCTGTGTACGTTCAACTCCTACTAATTATAAAATGTTCAGAGTGAAACCTATGGAGTGTTCGTTCGGTGAGTCATCATGTAAGGGTGCTTACAGCCACTGGCTCCCTCTCTCTGTTCATGTGGATTCTCACTTACTCGTGCTCCGTCAAAGGTTCAATGTTCAATATGATTATTCATAATGATACGTAGATTGACGGATGTTGTCAAGAAGAAGCCATGACTTTCTCTAAACAATAATTGTCAATTAAGAACGGCCTAGTTTTTTCTTTAAATTTTTTACATCTTTTACCGTCAACCCAAATTCCCCGGCAAGCTCTACATGAGTAGAAGAGGACTCTCTTTGAATAAAATCATGAAAGTTTACACCAAACACAGGGTTTTTATATACTTGATCACTTTTTTCATTTCGATTCATATCACCATCTCCTTCTATACTCGCTTATATGTAGTATGCCCGTCTATTTTATTTTCTTTACAGGAGAAGGAGGATTTTTTTCATCCTGAAAGAATAGTGTTTACTATATATGTTTTGTTGAGGAGTTTATAAAAAAGTGAAGAAAAAATTACCGATTGTTTTATTTTTCATACCGATTATCATTTACTTCATCTTCTTCCCAAAGGTGACAACAATCGTTGTAGAAAAAATAAAAGCACAATTATCTACGACGAAACAACATGTTATCAAAGTTGTTCGAGTTGAAATAAACGAAGTAAATGTTCGAGAAAAACCAACAACAACAAGTAACATTGTTCGCACAGCTGTTCATAAACAACAATTTAAATTACTAAAAAAAGAAAAAGAATGGATAAAAATCCAACTCCCAAATAATGAAATTGGATATATTATTACGTCTGCTGTTTCGATTCACAAGCTTACAATGGCCTATGATATAAACAAAAAAAGAGGACCTCTTCTTTCTAAAGTCATTATTTTAGACCCTGGGCATGGTGGAAATGATGGTGGAACAACAGGATTTCGTGGTACAAAAGAAAAAGAATTAACATTAAAAACAGCAAATAGGATTAAGACAGAACTCCAATCTCTCGGTGCAACGGTGATTTTGACTCGTACAAATGATACATACGTGGATTTAAGTGATCGAATTATCTTTGCTCATGAATTTAAAGGTGATGCCTTTATTAGCCTTCACTATGATAGCAATGAGCATAAAAATGCAGATGGAATTACTACTTTTTTCTATGATGATAAAAAGGACAAGCAGTTAGGAATTAGCATTCATCAAAAACTAATTGCTGCAACAAATCTAAAAGATCGAAATGTTACTTTTGGCAACTTACAAGTACTTCGCCATAATGAACGACCTGCTATTCTTCTTGAACTAGGATTTTTAAGTAATGCCCAGGAAGAAACGACTGTTACAGAAACAAATTATCAAACAAAAGTCAGCAAGGCGATTGCCGATGGATTACTTGATTATTTTCATCAAAACTAGTAGTAAAAAAAAGATGACTCAAAACCTATTTTTAGGCTTTTAAGTCATCTTTCTCATTTACTTTCTACAATTAACGTAACTGGACCATCATTTGTAAACTGTACATCCATCATTGCACCAAACACACCTGTTTCCACATGTAACTGATGGTTTGTTCGTAAAGCTTCATTGAACTTTTCATATAATTCATTGGCAATCGCTGGCCTTGCAGCTTGTGAAAAACTTGGACGTCTTCCTTTTTTGCAATCTCCATATAATGTAAATTGAGATACAGATAAAATAGCACCACCTATATCTTTTACACTTAAGTTCAGCTTTTCGTTTTCATCTTCAAAAATGCGTAGGTTAGCAACTTTATCCGCCACATATGCTACATCTTCTAGCGTATCTTCATGAGTGATACCGACAAGTAGCATTAATCCTTTTTCAATGCTCCCCACCGTTTCCTCATTGACAATTACTTTCGCATTTTTTGCACGTTGAATAACTACTTTCATTTTTCCACCTCTTAATGCATAATACGACGAACGGCATAAATATCTTTTACTTGTTTCACTCTATCAACTATTTTTTGAAGATGATTAAGATTATGAATTGCAATTGACATCGTAATTGTTGCTGTTTTGTTGCGATCTGAACGACCTGAAACAGCGGATATATTTGTTTTTGTTTCATTTACTGCTTGTAATACTTCATTTAGTAAACCACGGCGATCATATCCATATATTTCAAGGTCTACATTATATTCACGTTCTCTTATAGGATTTGCTTCCCATTCAACAGCTAATAAATGTGCACCACTTTCTTCGTCATGCTTCACATTTACACAATCTTTTCGATGAACAGAAACACCACGACCTTTCGTAATAAAACCAACAATTTCATCACCAGGAATTGGGTTACAACATCGAGATAAACGAATAAGTACATTATCCACACCTTTTACGCGAATACCAGATTCTCCTCTTCGCTTTTTAGCGTTTTTCTTTACGTCCGCTTGAATTTTCTCAATATTTTCGATAGACTCTTCATCACGTTTTTTGCGCAATTTATCTGTTAAACGAGTTACAATTTGAGCAGCTGTAATACCGTTATAACCAACTGCTGCAAACATTTCTTCCTCATTAGCAAAATTAAATTTCTCTGAAACACGTTTAATATTTTCAGCTGTTAATACTTCTTTAATGCTAAAACTTGTTTTTTCAATCTCTTTTTCAACTAAATCTCTGCCTTTTATAATATTTGCATCTCGATTTTGACGTTTAAAAAATTGACGAATTTTATTTTTAGCATGAGAGGTTTGAGCAAGCTTTAACCAATCTTTACTAGGACCATACGAATGTTTTGATGTTAAAATTTCAACAATATCACCTGTTTTTAGGCGATAATCAAGCGGAACCATTTTTCCATTTACTTTGGCACCAATTGTTTTATTCCCTACCTCGGAGTGAATACGATAAGCAAAGTCAATTGGAACAGACCCTAAAGGTAATTCTAGAACGTCTCCTTTTGGTGTGAAGATAAATACCATATCAGAGAACAAATCGATTTTAAGAGCATCCATAAATTCTTCCGCATCTTTTGCATCGTCTTCCCATTCTAATATTTCTCTAAACCAAGTTAACTTTTTGCCTAATAAACTTTCATTATCTTTCGCTGTTTTTCCTTCTTTATAAGCCCAGTGAGCAGCAATCCCATATTCTGCAATTTGATGCATTTCTTTTGTACGAATTTGCACTTCTAATGGGTCACCCTTTGGACCAATAATAGTTGTGTGCAACGATTGATAAAGGTTAGCTTTAGGCATAGCAATATAGTCTTTAAATCGACCAGGCATTGGTTTCCAACACGTATGAATAATACCTAATACAGCATAACAATCTTTAATGCTATCTACAATAATTCGTACAGCTAATAAATCATAAATTTCATTAAATTGTTTGTTTTGCATAACCATTTTTCGGTAAATGCTATAAATATGCTTTGGTCTTCCTGATATTTCAGATGTAATATGAACTTCTTCTAAATTGGATTTAATATCTTTAATAACATCATCCAAATATTGTTCACGCTCTGCTCGTTTACGTTTCATTAAGTTTACAATACGGTAATATTGTTGTGGGTTTAAATATCGTAACGCTGTATCCTCTAGCTCCCATTTAATTTTTGAAATCCCTAGACGATGAGCCAAAGGTGCAAAAATTTCTAACGTTTCATTGGAAATCCGTCGTTGCTTTTCTTGAGGAAGATGTTTTAGCGTTCTCATGTTGTGCAATCGATCTGCTAATTTAATTAAAATGACGCGAATATCTTGTGCCATTGCAACAAACATTTTTCGATGATTTTCTGCCTGCTGTGCTTCTTTTGATTTATATTTAATTTTCCCTAACTTTGTTACTCCATCTACGAGCATTGCTACTTCTTTTGTAAAATGTTCTTCAATGTCCTCTAAGGTTACATCTGTATCTTCTACAACATCATGAAGAAAACCAGCTGCAATTGTAGCAGGATCGCTATCTAAATCAATTAATATCCCAGCTACTTGAATTGGATGAATAATATACGGCTCTCCAGACTTACGATATTGCTCACGATGCGCCTCGTAAGCGAAAGCGTACGCATCTTTAATGAATTGTAAATTATCGCCTTTTAAGTAGCGTTCTGCTCTTTCAAATACTTGCTCTGCTGTTAATACTTGTTCATTCGCCATCTAATCACCTAATTATTTCGATAGTATTATAAAAAAGTATACAAAATTTTTCTTCAAATAGAAAGAAAAGTTATAAAAGAAACCATTATTTGTATGCGGATAAAGAAAAGGGCCAAAAGAAATTATAGTAAAATAACTATCATTCCTTTTTACAGCCCTATTATTTCTTAATATTCCATTAATGTAAATACATCGTAGCCTTTTAATTTTTCACGGCCATTTAATTCTTTTAATTCAATTAAGAATGCAATTCCTACTACAATTCCGCCTAATTGTTCAATTAACTTAATTGTTGCGCCAATTGTACCACCAGTTGCTAATAAATCATCTGTAATTAATACACGTTGACCTGGTTTGATTGCATCTTTGTGCATTGTTAATACGTCACTACCATATTCTAATCCATATGATACGCGAATAACTTCACGTGGAAGCTTGCCATCTTTACGAACAGGAACAAATCCTACTCCCATTGCATAAGCTGCTGGACAACCAACGATAAATCCACGTGCCTCTGGTCCAACAATTACATCAACTTCAAGATCTTTTGCATAATGAACAATTTCATCAATCGCTGCTTTAAATTCTGGACCTTTGTCCATTAATGTTGAAATATCACGGAACATAATCCCTTCTTTAGGAAAGTCAGGTACATCCGAAATATATTTTTTGTAATCCATTAAAAAACACTCCTCATTTTTCGTCCATATTCGTCATTTTATTTTGAAACCATTCCTTTACCTCGCTATAAGTAGCATAAAGGAATAGATTTTCTACTTGTATTTGGCTCTGTTGTGCCAAAAAGGACTTTGACATCGTTAAATCTTTTTTATTCGCATTTTCGTTCAAAAAAATGACGCCATTTTCTATTGTAACAAATTCTAGCTCAAAAAACACCATTGTCATGAAATTTACTGTATCTTTTGTCCAACCTTTATGCTGACATAACTGATTACCATATTGAGTAAGAGAAAATGGATTATTTTTCTTTAAAAACGCATAATACCAACGAAAATGATCTCGTGTTGACACTATATTAAATGTTTTAGAACCTTTATCATTCATGAACAAATAAATACGAGCTGCATTTCCTTTTAATAGAAATTGTTCCATTTCTAATGGAGAGGCTGGTAAATCAAGTAATACCACATATGCATCCTCTATCTCTTCGCCCTGTACTTCCGCTGCTAACCTTATTTCCTGTTGAAAGTCTATGTTGCTTTTTTCTATTGTTTCCTGAGAAAAAGCAATTAACACTCGATTATCAGCCGAAATTTGCGGCAAATATTCTGTTAGCTTTCGCCCACGATAATCAAATAACTGCCAATCTGCTATCGCCACATCTTGAATAAGCATTTGTGGTTTCTTAATATTGTTCCATTCATTTATACTTACTTCTCCAATAAGAGAAATTTTTGCATGTGGGCTAATTTCATGAAAGATAGAGCCAATATGAAAACCAACTGTATCTAAAATCGTATCATTATCTTTTACACTTATTTTTAAATGATTTTTATCTGCACCTATTTGGCGAATTGAATCAATCGTTACATTCGAAACTTGAATAACAGGTTTTTTATTGCCTACACCAAAAGGCGCAAGCTTCCGAAGTTGTTCAAGAGATTGAACAGTAATGTCTTCAATTTTACATTCTATATCAACATGTGTAACTGGAATTAAGTCTTCTTCTGTTAATTGTTCTTTTGCTAAGCTATTTAAAGAGGCACGCAACTGATCAATACTCTCTAAATAAACGGTCATTCCTGCAGCCATCGGATGGCCACCAAAATGAGACATACATTCTCGACATGTAGACAGATTTGCAAATAAATCAAAGCCTTCAATACTTCTTGCTGACCCTTTTGCAATTCCTTTTTCTTTATCAATACAGAGAACAATCGTCGGACGATAGAAACGATCAACTAATCGAGAGGCAACGATCCCTACTACACCAGGGTTCCAATTTTCGCCAGCTACAACAAGAACGTAATTTTCATCTACTGGATACTGTGCTTGTACCATTTGAATTGCTTCTTCTGTAATTTTATTTACTAATGCTTGTCGTTCTACATTATATTCATTAATTTCTTCTGCTAATAATTGTGCTTCTTGACGATCTCTTGTCATTAACAAATGAACAGCTGGATCAGCATCTGCTAATCTCCCAACTGCATTAATACGTGGACCAATTGAAAAGCCAATACTTTCTTCTGTTATGCTTGATTGATTTATTTTTGAAATCTCACATAAAGCTGCAATGCCAGAACGGGAGGTTGTCTGCAATTTTTGAAGACCTCTTTTTACAATGGCACGATTTTCATCCACTAAAGGCATCAAATCGGCAATTGTTCCAATTGTGGCTAACTCCAATAAATGTGTAGGAAATTCTCCTAATAAGGCATGAGCAAGCTTAAATGCTACACCTGCTCCACATAATTCATGAAAAGGATAACCAGATCCTTCTACTTTCGGATGAATCATTGCATACACATCTGGAAGCGTTGGCTGTGGCTCATGATGATCTGTTAAAATAACATCGATTCCTAATTCTTTCGCCACTTCCATTTCATGAAGAGCAGAAATTCCTGTATCTACTGTAATGATGACCGAAACTCCTGCTTCATATGCTTGACGGAAGGCAGCCTCATTTGGTCCATACCCTTCTGTAAATCGATTAGGGATATAAAAGTCAACAATGGCACCTAATTGTTGTAATGCTTCCATCATAATTGACGTACTTGTAACTCCGTCGGCATCATAATCCCCAAAAATTAATATTTTTTCATTTTGATCGATTGCTTTTTTTATTCGACTTACCGCTTTCTCCATATCTACAAACAAGTATGGATCGTGAAAGGTAAGTGTACTATCATTTATAAATTGATTTGCTGCTTCTACCGATGTAACCCCTCTGCTTACTAAAAGCGATGCAACAAGGGGAGAGATGTGTAACGCACTAGCAAGGTTTGCTGCTTCTACTTGATCAACAGGACCTCTTTTCCATCTTTTTTTGGATTTTAACATTCAGTTCACCCCTAACCACCTAATTATAGAGGGAAAAAAATATTATCACAAGAGATTTAGAATTACATATAAAAAAAGCCGAGTACCTGCAAAAGGCACTTGGCTTTTTATTCTCCCTTATACACAAAATCTATTAACACATGAATCGTTGGACTCGAAATAGATGGAATAACCGTACGTACTGCTGTTGTAATTCTTACAGTACCGTTATAACTATTTTTTTCTATTACATGCGTATCATTTTCTCCAAAAACATAAGAACCAACAGGTTGACCATTGTTATACAATTGGATAAAAATATAAAATGGTTGTAATGGATTTACTCCTTCAAAAACTTTATCAATATCAATCAGTTTAATCCCTACATTCCGTATGCTATCTTCTACTAATTCACTTCCATTGTCTATTGATGCTGCTATAAAACTACCGACATTTGGGATTTCCCTTATCCGTTCATCCCTTATCCGCTCATCCTTCATTCGGTCATCTTTTGTTCGCTCATCTCTTACCCTTTCTCTACGTACCATTCAATCACTTCCATCACTCTAAATTAAATTCACTTTTCTTTATGTTATGCAAAGTTGAAAAAAATGTAATAGTCTCTTGTCCGCCATATTCCACTATAAGTTAGTGAATCCGCCAATATCATTCTTTTTATCCTATTCGCACTAAATAAAAAAGGTGAATGCCTATAGAAAAGCTGCTAAAAAATATTAAGACCGATAAGAAATATACATAAGAGGATAAAAAATACCACAGCGTGAGAATGCTGTGGCATTTTTTATTATTTAATATATCAACAATACCCTTTAACAGAGCTTATTTGTTTAAAAATAGATTTACTAAACTAAAATTTCATCCGAATTTGAGTTTGGATTCTTTTCCTTTTTTAATTTTCCTTTTCTAAATTCTCTAATTTTCCAATGCAACCATAATTGAGATGCAACGAAAACAGATGAATACGTACCGACAACTAAACCAACTAATAATGCTAATGAGAAGTTGCGGATTGCTTCACTACCGAACACATAAAGTGCGATAACTGTTAACAATACTGTCAAAATTGTATTGATTGAACGCCCTAATGTTTGACGAAGACTATCATTAACAATATCTTTTAAGTCTTGTTCAGAGCGAATACGTCCTCTTAACCTCATGTTTTCACGAACACGGTCAAAGGTAACAATTGAGTCATTAATAGAATAACCGACAATTGTTAGGATTGCCGCAATAAATGTTAAGTCTACTTCAATACGGAAAATACTGAAGAAAACAACAATCGCAAAAGCATCATGTAGTAACGAAATGATGCATGCCAATGCATAGCTTAGTTGGAAACGAAGGGATACATAAAGGACAATCCCTACAGATGCAATTAAGATAGCAATTAAGGCATTGCGAGCTAACTCTTTTCCTACTGTTGGTGATACTGTACTAATACTAGGCTCGGACTCATATTTTTCAGAGAAATACGTTTTGATTTTATCAATCTCATCTTTTGATTCTACACCTCGTGTACGAATAACACCGATATCTTTTTTATCACCCATAATTGTGATATCTTTTACATCTAATTCCACACCAGAAATATTTTTAACTTCTTCTTCTAAAGTAGCTTTTGATACTTTTTCGTGAGCTTGAATTTCAATACGTGTTCCACTTGTAAAATCAATACCTAAGTTCAGTCGGAAAACACCAAGAATGACTGCACCAACAATTATAGTAATCCCTGAGAAAATAAGGAATTTATTCCCAATTTTAACGAAGTCAATTTTATCAAAGCGAGTTGGTGGGAAGGAACGTTTACTTTTTGAGATATCCATAATTTGAGTTGGTTTTACACCAAATAACCATGGCTTATTATTAAATGCTTTACTTTGAACAAGTAAGCTTAATAATAAACGAGAACCAAATACTGCAGTAATGAAACTGATCGCAATACTAATTAATAAACTCGTTGCAAATCCTTTAACAGAACTTATCCCAAAGAAATATAGTACAACTGCTGATAAAAGCGTTGTTAAATTGGCATCTAAAATCGTTGCAAATGAACGTTGATTTCCTGAACGGAAAGCAGACATTAACGACTTACCAAGCTTTAACTCATCCTTAATACGTTCATATGTAATAATATTGGCATCAACGGCTATCCCTACACCGAGTACAATGGCGGCGATACCTGGAAGAGTCAATACAGCTCCCATCCATTTAAACACTAATAAAATTAAGAACAGATAAAGAGACAACATAATTGTTGCAACAAGACCAGGAAGTCGATAGTAAAATATCATAAATAAAAATACAGCTGCAATCCCAATAATACTTGCAAAAATTGTTTTATCTAATGCTGATGCCCCGAACTTTGCCCCAACAGATGTTGAATACAGCTCTTTTAACTCAACAGGTAATGAACCAGCATTTAATAAGTTTGCTAACTCTTTTGCACTTTCAACGGTAAAATTTCCACCTGTAATTGATACTTCATTCGTATTAAACACTTGACTTACGCTAGCTGCAGATAAAAACTTTGGATTTTCCTTTGCAGCTTCTGCTTTGTAAGAATCTTTACCTTCTTCAAAATCTAACCAAATAACAAGCTGATTATTTGGAGCCATGTCTAATACTTTTTTCGTTACTTCAGCAAATTGCTTTGCACTTTTTAATGTTAAGCCAACACTTGGACGGTTTTGTTCATCAAAAGTTTGCTTTGCGCCACCCTGTTTTAAGTCGGAACCATCCATTAATAAGTTATCGTTTACATCACGAAACGTTAACTTTGCTTGCGTTGATAAAATACGACGGGCTTCATTTTGATTGTCTACCCCTGCTAGCTGAACACGAATACGATCCTCACCTTCAATCATAATATTCGGTTCACTAACACCTAATGCATTTACACGTTTGTCTAATGCAGTTACTGTACTTTTTACAACACTGCTTGTTACCTCATCTCCATTTTTAGCTGGGAGAACTTTGTATAAAATTTCAAATCCACCCTGTAAGTCTAGCCCGAGACTAATGTCTTCTGCTGTCTTTTTCCCAAATACGCCTATGGTTGACCCAATTATAAGGACAATTAGGAAAAAAGCGATAATACGCCCTTTTCTAACCATGTTTTTACCTCCTTAAAATCTGAAAGCATCACACTTTCGTTACACAATATCTTCATTATAGAGATAATCTTAAAAATCTGTCAAACTAAGTTTTTAACTTTCCTATTATTAAAAAAACAAATCTGTTGAAGAATTTGCTTTTTTTGATAAATAAAGCATAAATGCCCCTGCTGATAAAGATAAAATATCATCAATGATTTGGTAAAATTTCGGTTCTTCTTTTAATCGCTTCCATTTTGTCTCTGATAAACACTCCCATACTTCATCTACAGATGTATGTTCATAACCAAGAAATTTTAACTCCTCTACTTTGCTCTCCAATACTTCTTGCACTTGATGACGATACATTTTTAATTGCTGCTTCACTTCCTCATTCATCGGTTTGGCTCCCTTCTTTCAAACAACTTGTCATGCTTGACCTACTCGTTGTCATATACATAATTGTAAAGCATAGAAAGGGTTTTGAGAAGGAGCGAAAGTCATGACAAAGCAAAGCTTTATTAGAGGTACGTTTATCTTAATTATTGCTGGATTCATCAATCGAATCCTCGGTTTTATTAATCGTGTCGTTGTAGCACGAATTATGGGAAGCGAAGGCGTTGGTTTATATATGATGGCATTTCCTACTTTAATCCTAGCCATCACCATCACCCAACTAGGATTGCCAATTGCAATTTCTAAGTTAATCGCAGAGGCACAAGCCGTACACGATCATCGAAAAACAAAAAAAATACTTGTCGTCTCCTTAGCAACAACAGGTATTTTAAGCATTATTTTTACAATTGGATTAATGATTCTTGCACCAGTGCTAGCAAACACCCTACTTACCGATAAACGAACATTATATCCACTTCTTGCTATTCTACCTGTTATTCCTATCGTCGCTATTTCTGGCGTATTAAAAGGGTATTTTCAAGGAAAACAAGATATGAAGCCATCTGCTATCGCACAAGTACTAGAACAAATTGTTCGAATTACATTAATTGCTGTCTGTACAAAAACTTTTATGCCATATGGTGTAGAATTTGCAGCGGCGGGAGCCATGTTATCTTCTGTTATCGGAGAATTTATTGCATTAGCCTATTTGTTTTATGTATTTAAGCGCAAAAAACGAATTACAATCCATACACACTTTTTTAACGTAGTAAGACAAAGTAAAGATACATTTAATGAATTAATGCGAATTGCCCTGCCTACAACAGGCAGTCGATTGGTTGGATCTGTTTCCACCTTTTTAGAACCTATTATTGTTGCTCAAAGTTTAGCACTTGCAGGAGTTACATCCATCATGGCAACAAAACAATACGGTATTTTAACAGGGTATGTATTACCATTATTACTATTGCCTTCTTTCGTTACATTCGCATTATCCACCTCTCTCGTTCCAGCAATTAGTGAATCAGTAGCAAAAAAACAGTGGCGAGCTGTAGAATATCGATTACAACAATCTATGCGTATTGCTCTTGTATCAGGAGGATGGTCTGTTATTATTTTATACGTATTTGGCACCCCCTTAATGGAACTAATGTATAAAACAACAGAAGGAGCTAATTTTATTAAATTACTTGCCCCACTCTTTTTGTTTTACTATTTTCAAGGTCCTTTGCAAGCTGTCCTCCAAGCCCTTGATTTAGCCAATGCTGCAATGATTAATAGTATTGTTAGTAGTGTGATTAAATTTGCTGTTATTTTCTTTTTTGCATCCAATCCCGCCTTTGGTATTGATGGTGTTGCGCTAGGAATTGCTGCTAGTGTCATTTCTATTACAATACTTCACTATTTCACCGTGCTAAAAAAAATTACCTTTACTATTTACATACGTGAATATTTATTGGCCATAATCGCCATCGCCTTAAGCGGAGGAATAGGGTACTATTTATTTACACGAATCCTCTTTTCTGATGTATTAGCAATTCAAACAATTATCACCATTTTCGTTACTACTTTCGTTTATATTGGATTTTTAATTGCCTTCCGCTTAATTAAAAGAGAGGATTTAAGTAGACTGCCAATTATCCGAACGATTATAAAATAAAATTCCATTTACCAAACGAGAGGGAACTATTCACTTCCCTCTTCTTCGTCTTCTATATCTACAAAAAATCTGCCATTTCGATAGCTACAATAGCCAATTTTGGAAGGATCTTTGTATCCTAATTTACTTAAATTAGCAATTAACCACTCTTTTGTTTGATTTATCATATTCAAATTTTCAACTTGAATAAGTCCATCAAGAATAAGTGGATATGCAAATTTACTTTGGGTTACCCCTTTTTTCTTAAACACAGATAATTTCCCAGATGATTCCAAAATCGCAAAATCTACATCTCGTATATCGCCAACGCCTCCTTCGCGAATTTGAACCATTAAATCATCATAATTATAACGTAGCTTGTGCATGACTTTTTCATTTACTTTTCCATTGGCAATAATAATTGATGGAGCACCGTCCATTAAAAGCCGAAACCGTTGACTACGTAAAGAAATATAGGATAACGACACTTGTAATATCCCCAAAACGGTCATTGGAATAATGGCATCCCAAATAGACCGATTAATATCATCAATACAAATAGCGACAACTTCGGCAATCATCATAAAAATAAGCAAATCTAATACACTTAATTCACCAATTTCCCGCTTTCCCATTAAACGAAACACAACTAAAACAAGAAAGTAAAAAAGCACCGTACGAAAAACAATGGTAAAAAAATCCTCCATACTGTTACCTCCTCTGCATACATAATGATAGTATCCCAAATTTATAGAAAAAAATTCTAAACATTCCTTACATGAATATGCTTGTATTAGAAGGCAAAATCATAAGGCATTAAAGGAGGATAAGAATGGGAAAACGTTTAAGTAAAGGCGTATTTTTAGGTGTGGTATTAATTTTTATCTTATTCGTTATTAGTAGTATTTTTTTCACATTCATTCTTAAGTTTACAAATACAACGGAAGCTGGATTAAAAATGATCTTAATGGTTACAGGTGGCTTTTCTTTGTTTATAGGGGCATTATTTGCTGGTTTAAAAAGTAAAATAAAAGGATGGCTAGTAGGCCTTTTAACAAGTGGAATTTTTACAAGTATTGTTTTTTTAGTTCAATACTTAGGTTATGACAATTCTTTTTCTACTACCCAAACGATTCAACATGCTATTTATTTGTTAGTAAGTATAATTGGGGGAATTTTCGGTGTTAATTTATCTGGAGGAAAAATAGAAGAGTAGACAAAAGCTATCACTTTTAAAAATAATCATTTATATTTTTACCAATACAATAAAAAAACCGTCCAAAATGGACGGCTTTTTTATTATTTTTGCTCTTCTGTTACTTCAGCAGTAGCTACTTTTTGTGTTACTTCACGTACAGAAGCTTTATCAAACGTTAAACGTGAGCCGTCGCCAGCTTTTAATACGAACGTAATATCACTTACTGAATCAACTGTACCATGTAGGCCTCCGATTGTGACTACTTTATCACCACGAACTAATGCATTTTGCATTGCAATTTGTTCTTTTTGGCGCTTCTGTTGAGGGCGAATCAACATGAAGTAGAAAATCACAAATACTAAGATTAATGGTAAAAACGAAAATAGTTGTGCCATTTGGTTATCTCCTTTTTATTTTTAGAAATTTTTAGCATTCGGTTTATTAAAGCCATATTGTTCAAAAAACTCGTCACGAAAATCTCCAAGACGGTCTTCTCGAATAGCCTGTCTAACCTGCTCCATTAATTTTAACAGAAAATGCAGATTATGATAAGAGGTTAATCGAATTCCGAATGTTTCGTCACATTTCATTAAGTGACGAATATACGCACGTGTATAATTTTTACATGTATAACAATCACAATTTGGATCAAGTGGTGAGAAATCTCGCGCATATTTGGCGTTCTTCACAACTAATCTTCCTTCACTTGTCATACAAGTACCATTACGAGCAATACGAGTTGGTAATACGCAGTCGAACATATCAATTCCACGAATCGCACCATCAATTAATGAATCTGGTGAACCAACTCCCATTAAATAACGTGGTTTGTTATTTGGCAATAATGGTGTTGTAAATTCTAGTACACGATTCATTATATCTTTTGGTTCGCCTACTGACAAGCCCCCAACTGCATAACCTGGGAAATCCATTGCTACTAAGTCACGAGCACTTTGACGACGTAAGTCTTCAAACTCTCCACCTTGTACAATTCCAAATAAACCTTGGTCATTTGGACGTTGATGTGCTTTTAAGCAACGCTCAGCCCAACGGCTTGTACGTTCAACAGACGCTTTCATATATTCATGAGTTGCTGGGAATGGTGGACACTCGTCAAATGCCATCATAATATCTGAACCTAGTGCATTTTGAATTTCCATTGCTTTTTCTGGTGATAAGAATAATTTATCTCCATTTAAATGATTACGGAAATGAACGCCTTCCTCTTCAATTTTACGGAAATCACTTAAACTAAATACTTGGAAACCACCTGAATCCGTTAATATTGCACGATCCCAGTTCATAAATTTATGTAAACCACCTGCTTCACGAACAATGTCGTGACCTGGACGTAACCATAAATGATAGGTATTACTTAAAATAATCCCTGCATTCATTGCTTTTAATTCTTCAGGAGACATTGTTTTTACTGTTGCTAATGTTCCTACTGGCATAAAGATAGGTGTCTCAAAAGAACCATGTGGTGTATGCACACGACCTAAACGAGCACCAGTTTGCTTACACGTCTTAATTAATTCATAACGAATTGCTGTCATGATACGTATTCCCTCTTTCATTATTCATTGTTGTTAGAAAACCGCAAGCGGTCCTTTCAATATCACACATGGGTGGAAAGGGATATTGAAAGGAGTCTCTCGACAGGTGTTGGAATCTCAGCCACAAAAAGTCTGCACTTGGACTTTTTTGGGTGAAGTGAAACATCCCGAGAGAAACAGCTAGAGGTTGAACAATTATATAAGAATCAAAAATTTTATACTTTCTTACCTTGTAAATAAACAATGGCAAGAAACTTCTTTATTTCTTTCTTGAAATAAAAATAGTTTCTCTCCTACTATTTAAATAATTAACATTGCATCTCCAAAACTAAAGAAACGATACTTTTCTTTTACCGCTTCATTATAAGCAGCAAGAATTTTTTCACGATCTACAAGGGCACTTACTAGCATAATTAATGTAGACATCGGTAAATGGAAATTCGTTATCATTCCATCAATTCCTTTAAACTCATAACCTGGATAAATAAAAATACTTGTCCAACCAGAACTTGCAACGAACTTGCCGTCATTAGCTGAGGCAATTGTTTCTACTGTACGAGTAGAAGTTGTACCTACTGTAATAATACGACCACCACGAGCTTTCGTTTCATTTAAAATGGTAGCAGTTTCTTCTGACATATAGTAATATTCGGCATGCATTTCATGATCATCTGTATTTTCCACAGAAACAGGACGGAATGTGCCTAATCCAACATGAAGGGTAACAAAAGCCAATTGCACACCTTTTTCTTCAATTTTTTTTAATAATTGTTCAGTAAAATGAAGACCGGCAGTTGGGGCTGCTGCTGAACCAACTTCTTTTGCATAAACAGTTTGATAACGGTCACGGTCATCTAACTTTTCTTTTATGTATGGTGGTAGTGGCATTTCACCTAATTCATCTAATATTTCATAAAAAATACCGTCATATATAAATTTCATTTTACGGCCGCCTTGTTCGCCTAAGCCAACACATTCGGCTTTTAGCTTGCCGTCACCAAAAGAAATAACTGTTCCAAGCTTTACACGCTTCGCCGGCTTTACAAGAACATCCCATACATCGCCTTCTTCTTGTGTTAAAAGAAGAACTTCAATTCCAGCCTTCGTATCTTCTTTTTCTCCATAAAGACGAGCAGGCATTACTTTTGTTTGATTTAAAACTAATGTATCTCCTGCTTGTAAATAATCTAGTACAGTCGGAAAGTGAGCATGCTTTATTTCGCCACTTTCTTTATTTACAATCATTAAACGAGATGCTTCTCGTTTCTCTAAAGGTACTTGAGCAATTAATTCTTCTGGTAAATTAAAATCAAATAAACGTACATCCATTTTCTTCCACAACCTTCTATTTAAATCGACTAAAAAAATACGAAATCAATGATAACACAACACTAATAATAATACATGTCACAATTGGAAAATAAAATGTCATGTTTTCCTTTTTGATTACAATATCTCCTGGTAGCTTTCCAATATACTTCCAAGCAATCCCTAATACAATTAAAAAAATCCCTGCTCCAATTAACATTCGTGCCATTTTAAATTCCCCCTTTGAAAAGGATAGAAAAGCAAGACGTCCGACCTTCTTTATTACTTTCTACTAGGTCTTCCTGTTTTCTTCCACTTAAAGTTCGAATCAATTCAGTCGAAATAAGATAGCTCTAGCAAAATAAGAAAAGCCAACCTATATCCTTTCATTTATATGATTGACCTTTCTTGTTAATTACATAACTATCGATACTTATTCCTTTGGATAGACTAATCCTAAATGCTCATACGCTAATGCCGTTACCATTCTTCCACGAGGCGTTCGCTGAAGTAAGCCCATTTGTAATAAGTACGGTTCATAGACATCTTCTAACGTATGAGATTCCTCTCCAATTGAAGCAGCTAGTGTATCTAACCCTACTGGACCACCTCGAAATTTTTCAATAATTGCTGACAAAATTTTATGATCGATATGGTCCAAACCTAATTTATCCACTTGAAGAAGTTCTAGTGCTTGTTGAGCCATATCCAATGTAATAATACCATCTCCTTGGACTTGCGCAAAGTCACGGACACGTTTTAATAATCGATTAGCAATTCGGGGAGTGCCACGAGAGCGTCTTGCCAGTTCTAATGCTGACTCTTTCTTAATTGGTGTTTGAAAGACATCTGCCGTTCGCTCTACGATTAGAGATAGTTGTTTCATATCATAATATTCTAAGCGGAACAACACACCAAAACGGTCACGAAGAGGAGCTGATAACATCCCAGCACGTGTTGTTGCCCCCACTAATGTAAACGGTGGTAAATCAACTCGAACAGAACGGGCAGTTGGTCCCTTCCCTATTACAATATCTAAACAATAATCTTCCATTGCAGGATAAAGTACTTCTTCTACTGAACGATTTAAGCGATGAATTTCGTCTATAAACAATACATCACCTGGCTCTAAAGCAGATAAAATTGCCGCTAAATCACCTGGTCGTTCGATAGCTGGTCCTGCTGTTGTTCGTAAGTTCACACCCATTTCATTGGCAACAATACTGGCTAATGTTGTTTTCCCTAATCCTGGTGGCCCATATAATAAAACGTGATCTAGCGTTTCCTCACGAAGTTTAGCAGCTTCCATAAAAATACCTAAGCTATGCTTTACTTTGTCTTGTCCAATATACTGTTTTAAAAACTGTGGACGCAATGATAATTCTAGTTCATTATCTTCAAATGATGAAGAACCAGAAACCAGTCTTTCTTCCAAGTTTCTCACCTCACCCCAACTAATAACAATTGTAATGCCTTCTTAATATATTTATCAGCTGTCATCGCTTCCTTACGTAAGTGTGGTTCAACCTTTTTAATTTCTTTCTCGCCATAACCTAAGGCACGCAATGCCTCTAACGCTTCTTCTAGATGAGGTGCAGCTTCTGCTTGTTCATATGCTTCTTCCTCTGTAAAAATATCAAAGGTAGGATATAAATCTTCTAGCTTTCCTTTTAAATCAAGCACAATTTGTCTAGCTGTCTTTTTGCCGACGCTAGGAAACTTGACTAAATATCCCTCATCCTCATTCTCAACCGCATTAACAAATTGAGAAATCTCGCCTGGTGCTAAAATAGCCAATGCACTCTTCGGTCCAATTCCTGAAACCTTTAATAAACGAATAAACAAATCTCGACCTTCTCGAGAATCAAATCCATATAAAGCTAAAATATCTTCACGTACATGCTGATAGACATATACTTTTATTTTTTCACTGTCCTTTTTAAACACATATGGATTTGGTGTATAAAGCTTATAACCAATTCCATTATTATCTAAAACAACATATTCTGGGCCAATATATTCAATATTCCCAACTAAATAATCGTACAAACGTTCCCACTCCTTCAATATGCTGTATTCCATTGTATCATAGAAAAAGAAGAGTTGGTATAGTTTGTATCAATCCTATCTCCACCTATTGAATTAGCAAAAGCCTAGCATATTTCCTTATACGCTAGGCTTTCATTCTATTTCCGATACTTTTTCATTTCATGAATAACATGCATATACTGTTTTTTTGAATGAACTCGAATTCCTTTTTTAAATTGTTCTCTTTTCAACGCTTCTAATTTTTTCGTATCTACATGAAAAAAAGATTGAATTACTTTTTTTCGTTCCAATGACATTTCATATATGTGAAAAAAGCCATCTTCTGTTATACCAAAAAATCCGTGTTTTTTCATAAAAGGAGAAATATCATTTATTTTTTTTAAAAATACATATTGTTCATCATCACAATAAATAAGCGCCCAGTCATGATATTGTGTCACTATTTCTGTTGGTTTTATATCCTGCTTTGTCATAATTTCCTCACTTGCATCCCCGCTTATGTACATTCGTTGTAAAATAATCGTATAGTTTCCTTCTTTGTTTTCTACTTCTGCATATCCAGTCATTGGTATCATTACAGTTATCACTAGCAATAAGAAACAGATACTCTTCCATTTTAGCCTCATGCCCTATCACCTCAATCATACATTTACCTCATTCCACTTTTATTATTTCCTACTTTCTTTTTTTCATCCTTAAAGATAAAAGGAGTTTCACATATTTATTGAGCTACTTTATTACACCTATGAAAAAGAGCCTTATGAAGCAAATAACTAGAAATTCACATTAAAAACCATTCATAATAACCTTATTATCTACAATATAAGGAGAAAAAACATGTTAGGAAAAGAAATGAATCAAGCTGTTGATTTTAAAAAGATAACCATTTTGGAAATAGAATTGGCATTAGAGGAAATAAGAGAACAAGTTGAGGAAGGTCTACAGCCTCGTTTAAAAATCTTAACGGCATCGGGATTTATCGAAGCAACGATTGCTACAACGTTACAAACCAATCAAACAAAAGAACCACTATTATCACAAATACTTACAAATTATGAATTTGCACCAAAAATAGATGTATCAGAAAAAGAAATAATAAATATTACCGCTTGTGTATACCTTGAAAATGTTATTTTTACACCTTTTGCAACCTCTGCCCCAATAAAAATGGATGAACTTATCCTTTTCACTGATCATATTTTAGGCATTACACTTGCATAAAGAATCAAAAACGAACATCTGCTGCACCTCTCATACTCTATTCATATCATCCTATTCACTCTACATTCCTTTTTAAAGCAGCCTTCTACATAAATTACACCAATCATTGAAAGACACATATTCGTACTAGTTAACCTGTATACATTCCTAATTTTATATCTATAAAAACGAAATAGAAATCTAAGTTCTTTTTTCAATTAATCACTCCATAAAAAACCTCCTAATGTGTATATTTAACTGTACGTATTAGGAGGTTTTATTTGTTTTTTTATTTACTCATCATCATCTTGCACTGGCCCTCCAAAAGGAGATGGACCTCGAAAATGATTTCCACCTGTATTTAATCCTGGTTGTGGAGGGAATGAAGTATAATTTTCATTTTGTTGTTCTTGATCAAAAACAGGTTGTGGACTATAGGTAAAATATGGTGAATCATTCCTTGGTTGTAATTGAGGCCCATTATTTGGTCCGTATGGTGATACATTTCCTTGCATTGGATTCATATTTTGCGGCCCATATGGTGATACATTCCCTTGGGTTGGATTCATATTTGGTGGTCCGTATGGTGACACATTTCCTTGGGTTGGATTCATATTTGGTGGTCCGTATGGTGATACATTTCCTTGCATTGGATTCATATTTGGTGGTCCGTATGGTGATACATTCCCTTGCATTGGATTCATATTTGGTGGTCCATACGGCGATACATTCCCTTGCATTGGATTCATATTTGGTGGTCCATACGGCGATACATTTCCTTG
>JBJEFI010000049.1:0-9098 GCA_051873875.1 Bacillaceae bacterium
TACTTTATGGGTAAATCAAGACAATTCCAAATTGAAGTAAAAAAAGAAAGCCAAGATTAATCTTGGCTTTCTTCTGTATTTACCATATGATAAGCAGTCATTCGTAACTGATTTAACAATGGTCCTTTCACTTCTTCCCCTAATCCAACTTCATCCATCGCTGCACCCATATTAGCTAACCAGCGTTCTGCTAAAGATGGTGTAATTGGAAATGGCATATGACGTCTGCGCATCATTGGATGCCCACGCTCCATCGAATAAAGCTGTGGACCTCCTAAAAATTGTGTTAAAAACAACTTTTGCTTTCGTGCTGTTTCTTCCCAATCACCAGGAAAAATAGCTGCTAGCTGTTTATCATTTTGTACGTTTCGATAAAACACATCGACAAGTGTATCTAATTTTTCTTTTCCTATATAATCATACATTGATTTCATTTTTTAACTCCTTCAATTCAGCTATCACTATTATAAAAGATAAAAAAAGGATGATAAATCAATCTGCTTATGGATTACTAGTATATAAATTATACAACAATAAAATAAAAATTAGAAAAGAGCCACAAACTATGCCTCTTTTCATTTCTACCAATTGTTTATCACATATTTATTTTCTCAGATAACCCCATTGCTTTTAATCGTTGAATATTTCGTTCCTTTTTCATTGCAACTTTTACATTCTTTTCTGCTTTTTTATAAAAGTACATTTGTGCCAAAATCGTCCATACATAGGGCGAAGCATACAAAAAGAATAAAAGAATTTTTCCAGTACTACTCGTCCAACTTAGCTTCATTATGAAAAAAAGACTATATATCATGAATAGAACTATACTCGTTGTCACAATCGCCACTACTCTTATCTTCTTATTACAAGGAAGAAAGAAATGCTTACTACGTATTTTTAATAATAGCAAAAACAAACTAAACGGAATAATTATCATTAATATAAATGTAATCATTTTCAAGCCCTTCCTTTACCTTGTCTATCATTCGTCATCACTCATAAAAAAATTGGCAAAAAATCTTTGCTCGAATTCATTGTTTTTAGTATACCAAACATATGTTCTATTTTCAAATATATTACTTATTGCTGCAAATATTTTACTAATTGAGGAATACTCCATAATCTTTCTTCCCACTCTGGAAAATCGTCAATAATTCTTCGAATACATCGTTTACAAAATGCCTCATTCGTATAAAAATCTTTTTTTATTTCTCGCTTATATCCCCAAATATGCGTATATGTATCTTGTTTTTGTTCATGTAACGTATGTAAATCCATTAAAGCATGAATCTCTACTTGCTGTTCCTTCGCACAAAGGGCAAGCATCCGTTGTTCCGCAAATACCATATAAGTAAGTTTATCAAATCCCCCATCCACATGATTCATAAATCGAATTGCTTCCTCTGTGTAATATTGCTTAAATGCCTCGTCACCAAAATATGCAAAAGCTGTATTACAAGCTGGCTCTAGCCAATTCCACTTAGAGTTATATTCATATTCCCCCCTCATCTGAAAAACTTCTTTACTCGGATATACATCAGGCAATAATGGTTCACGATGAATAACGGCTAGCTTTTCCTTTGCCAATTCCTGTCGGATATCTTTCCATACAATAAAATCTGTATCAATCATTACACAAGGGGCAAGTTGATACTTTAAGGCAAAGATTTTTCCTGCTGCCCAAAAAAGATTACTGTCTAATTGATTTGGAATCCATGTTTCTAACTGATCATCGATTCCCAAATCCCATAAGCCTGATAGTCCTATTTCTTTATAATAATCTGCCCCTACTTTGTCTGTCACCATTTTAATCTTGCCATTATGCTGCCGCCATTTTAGTGCAGATAAAATCGTCGTCAACAGCTCAAAGTCCTCAATAAAATAAGAATCATTCTTTTTTTCTCTAAAAAAAGGGGCTGTCCAATTACAATGAAAAGCGTTCATCTTCCCCATCCTTACTTATATTAATTCAATTCCATAGCCACCACAGCCAGATCCAGTATACGGCAAAGGTGTTACTTTTTTTATTATTACTTTTGCTCTCTTTTCTTTATTATTTTTATGGATGAAACACAATGTAGTCATTTTTATCCCTCCAGTCATTTTTGACAACTCATTATACCTTACTACTGTTTAACCTAAAAATGAAAAACATATTCCCCATTTTACGATTCATCACTACAAACACATATGTTATTCATGATGCGAATTAGCTCTTCCTTCGATAAAGAAGCATAATAATCCTCGTAATGTTCCTTTGAACAAAAACTTCCCACTTTATTTTGGTATGGTTTTTGTCTTATTTCTTTTTTACAATATAAGCACTTCATTCGTATCATCTCGCTGTCATTTTCAATATATAACCTTTAGCTATCTTACATGATAATAAAAGACTACTTTTGACTTTTCTTAGTATGCCATTTGAAATACGATAAAACGCTCACGTGCATCTTTTTTCGATAAAACAACTTCTTTTGTCCATTCAAAGGCTGTTTGATTTTCTAAAAAATAAAGATAATCCTCAGATGGATAATACAACACAATCTCTACTTTGCGTGGATGCTCCTCAACGGAACACAAAATGTTATTAACGATTTTCATAAAGATTTGAATAGAAAAGGGATTAAAAAAATAAAAAATAGTATCTAATGGATTAATTTGATACTCTTGGGCAAGACAGCAATGAAAGCCAATCGTTCCCTTGTTTTTTTTATTATGCTTTAAGTAATTTTGTTTATTTAGTAACGCTTCTTTATAAAATTGTTCACTCATTTCCACGCCAGTAACGGATGCTCCAAAAAAATGGTGAATATAAAAATTTAATCGCCCCTTTCCACAACCAAAATCAACAATATGATCCGTTGCTTTCACATTATATTGATCAAACAATTGCTGTAATGCCCAATAAGGTGTTGGTTCATAACGGTGATAATGAAAAGACTCATGAAACCCATCCTGTTCCTCAATTGTTTCGATATGCAACAACTCATCAAAATAATATTCGTTCATGTTTATCTCCAATCTTCTTGCTTGTATTTTATTATTTTACAATAATAAAAAGACATCCGGAAACATGTCTTTTTATTAAGTCGTTTATTTTTATAATAAATTAAGTAAGAATTCATCTTCTGTTAGAATAACCATTTCATGACCATTTTCAATAAAACGTTTTGCGTTGCTATATTTTCTCGTCACTCGCTTCTCTTCTCCTACGTTTGCACCAATGACGACGATATTTGTTTTTGCTGTTACAGTCCCAGTTACCTCTCCACCACTTTTATAAACAAGCTTTGCAGCCTCACTTCGTCGCATTGTTTCTAAACGGCCAGTAAATACAACGATTTTCCCAGTGTAAAAACCTGTTTCTTCCATATAACTCTCTCCTTTATTCATCCCTATATTCTAGACGAAAAGAAAGCTTTTAGCTATATGAAAATTACACTCAAAAAATAAATCCTACAACTCTTCTTTCTTTTCATAAAAAAACCTGCTATCTATAGCAGGTTAATACGAAATGGCACTAGAAATAATTAAACCAACACTTACAGAAATAACAAATAGCATTGCTCCAATTGCCACATTTCCTTCTTCCACTTTCTGCGAAAGGGAAATTTTTGGAAAAATAAGATGCTCTACAACCCAATAACATACAATTTGTAAAATGATTCCAATTATACTCCATAACGCATAATCTAGCAAACCAACGGAATATTTTGCTGCTGACATAATCACAATTGCTAAGCCTAACATTTTTCCCGATAGCATTAATGCTACAGCGACATTTCCATTAATTGCAATTAATTCTTTTTCTTTCATTTTCGTAGAGTAACTAAAAATAACTGTACCAATCGTCAAAAAGAAAAGACCCATTCCTAAATAAATTAACGTATTTACAATTCCCATTTTCAACCTCCAAATGTACTTTTTACACCTGATCCAAAGCCAGATGATTTGCTTGTTGATAGTTTCTTAGGCACATCTTTATTTATACCAGTAGAACGATACGTTTGATACTTACTATCTGCTTTTAAAGCACTTTTAGAATCGTAATATCTACCACCATAATAATAAGAACCATATCGACTACTATTTGAATCATCACAGCCATATACACCTAATTCATCATCCCATTCCCAATCATCGCACTCCTCATCATCAGGATAGACATCTTTACTTACATTCGCTGGCTTTTGTGAAGAACAAGCTGTTAAAGATAATCCTAACACAGCAGTTACTAACCCCTTTACCATCAAATCTGTTTTTTTCATCCCTTTACCTCCATGCTTTTCAGTCTACCATAAACTTATTTTTCTGAATATTATTTACAATACACTTTTAGATATTTTTATGAAGGCTGCTTGTATTTATTGCTTGGGAAATATACTATTATAAAATAAAAAGAGAACGAATTATTTCCATTCGTTCTCCATTACCTTTTAAGCTGCTACACTATGTTTTTTATGTTTCGATTTTAAGCCTCGATCATAAATAGTTGCAATAACAATACCAACTAATAGAACCACTACTACAACGATAAATAAGGCGTTAATTCCTAATTTATCTGTGATTAATCCACCTAAAAATGGTGCAAACATGCGACCGCCTGTTGCGGCAGAGTTCACAATTCCTTGATACATGCCCACTTTGTCTTTTGGTGCTAGCATATTCGCAATTGTTGGAATAGCTGGATATACAAACATTTCCCCAATTGTTAAAATAACCATCCCTGCTAAAAACCATTTGAACATTTCAACCGTACTAATCAATACAAATGAACTTGCCATAATGCCAATTCCGACGATAATTTGTTTTTTTATTGTTAAATGAGTAGCTGTTAAAATACGAGAAACAATTGGCTGAGCTAATACAATTAATGCACCATTTACTGTCCATAATACGCTATATTGTTGTACACTTACATCAAAACTTTGAATGTGTGTAGCAATCGGCCCCTGCCATTGGACATAGGCAAACCAACATAACCCATAAGCAATACAAACAAGAAGCAATGCCCGTAAAGATGGTGTCATTACAAATTTTTCTTTTACTTTCTTCGTTTTCTCTATATCTACTCGAATCTCATTATTTGCAAAAGAACGATAGCCAAAAAGAACAAGCCCAAAAAAGGCAACATATAAAACTGTATTTGCTAAGAAAATATTGTTCATATTTCCACCAGCAACGATTCCGCCAAGGGCTGTCCCTACTGCTACACCTAAATTTTGGGTTACATAAAGGGCGTTAAAACCGCGACGACCGCCTTCTTTCCATACAGTCCCAATTAACGCATACATAGCTGGGAAAACCATCCCGCTACCAAATCCCATAATTGTTAAGAAAATCGCATAATAGGGCCAATCATGAATAAATAATAATCCTAATGCACTTGCAACCGTAATCCCAATCCCCGTCACAATTGTTTTAAAACCACCTAACTTATCAAAAAAGTAACCACCAGCCATATTTCCAATAATACCTGCACCTGAGTTTAACATTAATGCAAAACCAGCTGTTGCTAAGGATTTACCCAATATGTCGTGGATATAAATCGTATTAAATGGCCATAAAAAAGAACTCCCTACCATATTAAGGAGCATACCGATAATTAATAACCAAACCGCTTTTGGATATTTAAGCATTTTTTCCCTCCATTCCAAAAACAACACTAAGATTGATTTTATTCTTATCAACTCAAATATGCAATAAAAAACTTAGAACAATCATTGCATATATTACTTAACCAAAATACACAAAAAAAATTTAAGATAGGGTGAGACTTCCAGTAATACCTTTTTCAGCGGATTGGTAATTAGAATAGAATAAAATAAGGAGGTTACCCATGACTTGGCTGTACGTTTTATTTTCTGGAATTATCGAAGTACTGTGGATATATGGACTAAAAGTAGCAAATACGCCGTTACAATGGGCAGGCATTATTATTCTCATTTGCTTTAGTTTTTTCTTTATTATTCAAGCGTCTAAGTAGCTACCAGTAGGAACCGTTTATGCTGTCTTTACAGGATTAGGAACGAGTGGTGTTATTATTATTGATATTTTCCTATTTAAAGAAGCCACCCCCCACTTTTTTCCAACTACTTTTACATTTAATTTGTAAGCTAATACGTTTGAAGCATCAACACTTTCACCTTTTCCTAAGAAATTTAGGTTAGCTTGAATATCTGCAGTGTTGTTCATTATGAATGCTTTATGGTCTTTACCTAAAGAAATTAATCCTTTGTAGTAGTTAAATAAATTACTATATTCTACTTTGCGATTCTAATCAATTTTGTTTACAGAATCTAGTGCATTATAACTGTTCTGATTAAAGCTTCCATATTTTGAACTAAAGGAACTACATACTGTTTGTCGAAATAAACTATCAAAATTATATTGTTTTTTCATTTTTCCTATGCTAACCTTTAAGTGTATTAATACATATAGTACACTCAAAGGTGGTGAACAAAATGCTCCAACTTAATATGAAAAGTGCTGTTCCAATCTGGGAGCAAATTGTCAACGGTGTGAAAGAACAAATCATCATTGGCATTCTTCAACCAAAAGATAAAGTGCTTTCTGTTCGGGAAATGGCTGTCACATTAGGAGTAAATCCGAATACCGTAAGCAAAGCGTATCAAGAGTTAGAACGCCAAGGTATTATCGAAACATTACGAGGGAAGGGAACTTTTATTGCATCTATTTTACCTACAAGTGCAGATGAATCACAGCTACTACAATTAAAAGAAAAAATCCGCTTATTACTTGTTGAAGCCCACTATCTTGGCATCTCAACAGACCAATTCATTCCTTTACTTCAAGAAGTAGCGGCTCAATTAGAGGAGGAGTAAACAATGATTGAAGTAAAAAATATAAACAAAGAAATCAACGGACAATACATTTTAAAAGATGTCTCTTTTTCATTACAAGAGGGACAAATCGTTGGTTTGTTAGGAAGAAATGGGGCAGGAAAAACGACGCTGTTCCGCACAATGGTAGGCATTCTTTTACCAGATAACGGCGATGTAACAATTAATGGTCAATCTGCTTATACGAATCCAAGTTCGAAACAACAAATGATTTACGTTCCTGATTATCCTGCTTTTTTAATGCATTACACAGTTGAAGAATTAATTTCTCTATATAAAGACATTTATCCAAACTTTGACGAAACATTTTTCCGAGAAAAATTAAAACAATACCACTTACCAAATAGACATATTCGTCATTATTCAAAGGGAATGCAAGCATTGTTTGCTATTTTACTAGCTTTTAGTACAAAGGCCGGTTTCTATTTATTAGATGAACCAACAAATGGACTTGATCCAATTATTAAGAAACAAGTCATTCAATTAATGGTAGAACATGTGGCTGAGACAAATTGCACTTTACTTATTTCTTCCCATCAATTAGAAGAACTTGAAAAAGTATGTGACACGATGATGTTTATGAAAAATAATACGATTGATTACATTACTTCCCTAGAAGATGCTCGTCATCAATATCGAAAAATCCAAGTGGCTTATCAAGAAGGTCTTCCTGACATATTAAAGTCGCTACCAAATGTCCATCTTCTTTCCGAGCTTGGGCGTGTCTCTATTTTAATGATTGACGATAACATTGATGAAACAGTGCAAGTACTGAAAAACCATTATCCACTTCTACTTGAAGAATTACCATTAACGTTAGAGGAAGTATTTATTAAACATTTAGGTGGTGATTATGATGTATAACAAAGCCCTTTGGAAACATCATTTAAAAAATACGAAAGTCCCATTGATTTTGCTATATATTATTAACTTCTTTTATGTTGGGCAAGTTTATTTACGACATCAAGAATTAAGTACAAGGCCATCATTTGATCAAGATTTCTCTTTTGGTAGCACAGAAGTCATTGGTGTCATCGTCTTTTTCACCTTTGGATTAGGTTGCCTATTAGTAGGAACAGAACGAACAAACGGTCAATATGAAGCATTGTTAAGTATGCCTTTCTCAAGACGCCAACTGTTTTTATCAAAATGGACATTTGGTTTGATCCATTTAGTTAGTTTAACAATTATCAATCAATTTCTATTTACTATTATCTTAAAATCTTTTGAGCATAGTAAAATGATCCCACTTTCTTTCTTACTTAAAAGTGGCATTTATAATATTTTACTCATTATTACCCTTTTTACAGTCGTCTTTGCAACTGGAGCATTAACGGGGAATTTTATTGGGCAAGTAGCATTATCTTTCTTTTTCATTTTCTTACCATTCATTGGTTATTTTTGCATAAACAGTATTACCTCTGTTCATAACCTAGTGAATACGTGGTCTGACCGAGTTATCGACTTCTTCCTTTTTAATGGGGGTTATTCCTTTTATAATTTTTATACTGATAGTCAACTATATAAGCAAGATTTAGGATCGCCTACTCTGACAAATTGGAGTTCACTTATTGGCTATTTGATTGTCTTTTTCTTAATTGGTTATATTTTTACTCAATCATCGCGTCACGAATATAACCAAATGTTTGTTGTTTTTCCGAAAATACGCCCAATTCTCGTTTGGTGTTTCACTATTGTAGTAGCAATTTTTTCTGCCGAGCTGATGAGTAATATTATGTGGTCAGAAAATCGAATTGTTCCTTACTATATTGCTCTCATTGTTTTCGGTGGGTTGGCATATTATTTCGGCAATCGAATGGTTCAAACAAAGTATCGTTTTATTCGATGATACAAATCTAGGAGGTTATATAACACCATGAAAAAAATAATCATCACTTTATTGGCAGTAACTATTATTTTTACAGGATGTAGCAACAAGCAACCCGAAAAAAGCCTTATTAGTCAGCTTCTTTCCTATCAAGATAGCTATGTTGGCGATGCAGGTGCTGTTTCTCACATCATTGGTTTATTACCAGGAAATGAGTTCACATTAAATGGAATTAGTTTACAAACAACAACTGAACCATATGTTATTTCAGTGGAATATGTAAAAAATGAAGAAAATGAAGCAGACTTTGCTAAGTTTTGGACAGAAGAAAATACAAAGAAAGTATTATTAAACAATGCTGCTGTGCTATTTTCATTAGTTCAAAACGTTGGTGAAGTTCACTTTAT
>JBJEFI010000049.1:9198-14229 GCA_051873875.1 Bacillaceae bacterium
CTTTTTTCTTAATGTGGCGTAATAATCATTTTATTTTGTAATTGTAATACTTTTAGCTTTGTTCGGTATAATTCGTCCTTATGCTCTGGTATTGCGATTCGTTCTAATTTATCAAGTTCCATTAACGCTGTGTTCAAAAGTGACTGGGCTTCACTATATTCAATATCGTTATAATGTTCCTGGCGCATGCCAATCATTAATTGCTCCTCTGCTAAATCAATTGCTTGTTCTGCCATATCAATACACATTTGAATCGCTTCATGATCACCCATGATTTTTCCTCCTGCCATTTAAAAAGATTCCTCTTTATTTTCTACAATTTTTAAAGGAAATATTCGACAAGAAAGGTCAGGTACCAGGTACTTAGGTGACAGGCACCTGACTCTATGCTAAAATATCCTTTTGAATCGAAAATAAAAAGGGGGTTTCTGACTTGACTCAGAGCAATCCATTTCCATATACATTAGACAATAAACGTTACCATACGTGGAATTATCATTTACGCCAAGAATTTGGCCATAAAGTATTTAAAGTATCCATCGATGCTGGCTTCGACTGTCCAAACCGAGATGGCACAGTTGCCTTTGGTGGATGTACATTTTGTAGTGCTGCTGGTTCTGGTGATTTTGCTGGAGATCGTGTTGAAGATGTAGTCGTTCAATTCCACAAAATTAAAGACAAAATGCATACAAAATGGAAAGATGGAAAATATTTAGGTTATTTCCAAGCTTATACAAATACTCATGCACCTGTTGACGTCCTAAAATCAAAATTCGAACCAATTTTAGAACAAGAAGGTGTAGTCGGCCTTTCTATCGCTACTCGTCCTGACTGTTTACCAGATGATGTAGTTGACTATTTAGCTGACTTAAACAAACGTACGTATTTATGGGTTGAAATGGGACTACAAACGGCACATGATAAAACAGGTCGTATTATTAACCGTGCTCACGATTTTGATACCTATGTAGAAGGTGTAGAAAAATTACGTAAGCACGATATTCGTATTTGTACCCATATCATTAATGGCTTACCATTAGAAACACCAGAAATGATGATGGAAACAGCACAAAAGGTAGCTCAATTAGATGTACAAGGAATTAAAATTCACTTATTACACTTATTAAAAGGTACACCGATGGCAAAACAATACGAAAAAGGAATGTTAGAGTTTTTAGATAAAGATGACTATGTGAAACTAGTTGTTGACCAATTAGAAATCATTCCGCCTGAAATGGTTGTCCACCGTATTACTGGTGATGGACCACCTGATTTATTAATTGGCCCAATGTGGAGCTTAAAAAAATGGGAAGTATTAAACGAAATTGATGCTGAACTAACACGTCGTAATAGTTATCAAGGTAAGTATTACAAAAAGGATGTGGAAGTATGAAGTTAGAGCGCATTCTTCCTTTCGCTCGTACATTGTTAGAACGAGCAACAAAAGAAGGTGACATTGCTATCGATGCAACGATGGGGAATGGACATGATACACTCTTTCTTGCTAATTTAGTTGGCGAAGCAGGTCATGTTTACGCCTTTGACATTCAATCACAAGCATTGGAAAACACAGCTACTCGTTTAAAAGAAAACAACATTGAAAATCGAGTTACTCTTCTTCAACAAAGCCATGCAGATGTGAAAAAGGCCGTTGCCGAAAACCATCATCAAAAAGTAACAAGTGCTATCTTTAACCTCGGTTATTTACCCGGTGGGGACAAAAGCATCGTCACAAAACCAACTTCTACGATTGAAGCCATTGAAGGATTACTTGATATTATGGCTGTAGAAGGAATCATTGTCTTAGTCATTTACCACGGTCATGAAGAGGGTGCAATTGAACGAGATGCCCTTCTTGCCTATTTAGAAAAAATAGATCAACAAAAAGTACATGTATTACGTTACCAATTTATTAATCAAATAAATAATGGACCATTTATTGTTGCATTAGAGAAAAGATAAATACAAAAGAGGATGAGTAAAGGCGTCAACTTTTTTACTCATCCTCTTTCTCATTAGGCTATTGCTACAATTCCATACATGATACAAAAGAGTAAAAGAAAAATCAGTACAATCCCTAATAACAATTCATTTATAATGCTATTCCCTATCTTTAAATTTCTAAATAACAAAACAAAATTAAGAAAAAATAACACCCCGATTGATGGAATGATGAAAAACAAAACAAACATTTCTAAACTATATTCAAACACTTTTTTATTCCCCCACCCTTACTTAATCATCTTTATAAAATGTCCTTTGTGACTAAGCAAGTTTACATTTAACATACTATCCATATTCAACAAATAAAAAATCGCTATTATTTTAGCGATTTTAAATAAAGAAAAAGTGTCTATTTTTATATATTCATATTTTTTCTTATAAAATAATCATCATATTCCATCATTTTTTATTTAGAGGTCTATAGCCATTTTTCTTTAGAGAGCTAATTCGTTCTGTTGCCTTTGGAATAGCTTTCGTTAAGATAAAGGTAACATCAAATGCCATATAAAAATGTTCAAATACTTCCAAAAAGAGAAGAAGTTCTCCCCCCCTCTAGAGTTCTGACAGTTTCTTTACATGCTTGTCAGCAATTGCTCTTACCTTATCTACTCGTAACGTATAACGTTTCTCTTCTGATAAATATGCTGTTGTCATCCATGTTTTTACGATTTCTAATGCAATTGCAGAACCAATGATTTTTCCACCAATACATAAGACATTTGTATTCGAATGGGAACGAGCTAATGATGCACAAAAAGGGTCTTGGCAAACAGCTGCGTATACATTATCTATTTTATTGGCAATCATTGCACTTCCATAGCCAACTCCATCAACAAATATTCCCCGTTCTGCCTTCCCTTCTGAAACAGCTAAAGATGCCGGATAAATATAATCTGGTAAATCACAACTTTCTTCACTATGAGTACCAAAATCTAATACTTCATGTCCTTGACCCTCTAAATAAGCCTTTATTTCATTTTTTAATAAAAATCCAGCATGATCATTTGCCATTGCAATTTTCATTTTATCCACTCCAATTTTTCACTTATTCTTCCCTTTTCTATCTATGAATATCATTATAAAAAATAATAAATTAGTATAAAAAAGAAACCCTCGTTTAACAAGGATTTCCTCTATCGTTTTATCTTTTTTGTAGCACGTTATATACTCTTGCATTCCAATAGAAGAAGCGAGCATATAGACCACCTTGACGTAATAAGTCTTTTACGATTCTTTTTTTCTTCTGCATTTTACTGTCTGCTAAATAAACACCTAGCAACCCTTGGAGAATAAGACGGTGAAATCTTCGATATGGAACACCTTGTAAATATTCAAAGCCTTGATGAACGAAATATCCGAAACGTTTCTTCATCTTTACTTCACTTGGGTAATACATACAAAAGTTTAAATCGCCACCTTGTATGTCTTCTTCTTCATCTATTAAATAATCTAATAAAATATGAACACCTTGTAAATATGGAAAATAGCCATTGTATAATTTTTCAAAAGTAGCATCCTCTACTCGTTTTCCATATGCATAAGACACTAAGCAAAAAATTCCTAATGTAGAGCCTGCTGAAGCTGAAAATTCGTACCAACTCATTGCTGGTAAATCTTCTTGTTTCTCTTCAAACCAGCGAATTAAACGTTCTTCGCGCTCTTCAGGAGTTACATGCTTGTGTACTTGTAAATCACAATAAATACGAGATAAAGTATATAAATAATGATCCATTTCTGTAAAATTAGGAACATCTTGAAGAACTCGTTGACACGTTAACACTAAATCCTTCAAATACCCATTATCATCATCATCTTCTCGATAACGATAATAATTAGCTAAATCATGATCTGGTTGAATACTATGAAGCATTGCTTCGTGTAATGCTTCGAAATCATTCGGATCTTGAGATGTACTTCGATCACATAAATTATCTAAGTAATCACTAATTGTTTGATATGCAACGATAAATTTAATTGCATCTCGGTAATGCTCCTCTGCTAATAAGGCTAAAATTCCTCCTCCCTCACAATGGAAGGTTTTACTATTAATACTAGCAAGGGCTTGTTTTCGTAACTCATCATTTGGAATATTTTCAGCTCGTTTTTTCCAATAAGCTAATTCCTCATGTACAGCAGGAAGAATATCCTTATAAATTTTGTACATTAAAGTGAGTCCACTCGTGGGAACGGTCATACGTTTCTTCTCTCTCCTATCTTTACTTACATTTATTTAATACTTTCCTTTTATTCACTAACAATTATATATGATAAAATATAACAGAAAAAACAAAAGAACGAAAGGGGCGTATCTTTTCATGATCTATCCATACAAAGGAAAAACACCGTCAATACACGATTCTGCCTTTATTGCCGATTATGTGACAATTACGGGAGATGTCACAATTGGGGAAAAAAGTAGTGTCTGGTTTAATACATCTATCCGTGGAGATGTAGCACCAACTCTCATTGGCAACAACGTAAATATTCAAGATAATAGCGTCCTTCACCAAAATCCAAAAGACCCTCTTATTATTGAGGATGATGTCACAATTGGACATAGCTGCATCGTTCATAGTGCTAGTTTACGCAAAGGTTGTCTCATTGGTATGGGCTCTATCGTCTTAGATGGCGCTGAAATTGGCGAAGGAGCGTTTATTGGGGCTGGTAGTCTTATTCCCCCAGGAAAAATCATTCCTCCTCACACATTAGCATTAGGACGTCCTGCTAAAGTAGTCCGAGCATTAACAGATGATGATAAAGCAGAAATGGACCGCATTTATAAGAGTTATGTTGAAAAAGGACAATATTATAAAGAATTACTAAAAAATAACGTGTAACTTTCATTAATGAAAATAATTCAAACCAAGTAAAACAAGATACACACCAAAAAGCCTTTCAATACTAAAATATAATATCGAAAGGCTCTTTCTATTATTAAAATTAATTATTTGCTTGTATTTTTAAACTTTCTGCTTTATCCGTACGTTCCCATGGTAATTCTACATCTGTACGGCCAAAATGACCGTA
>JBJEFI010000050.1:0-6978 GCA_051873875.1 Bacillaceae bacterium
GATAGTATTATAAATATAACAAGATTTATTGGGAAAAATAATACAACTAAACATATTACTACAATATAATTTCCCATTATTGCACTTAAAAAAGTAGTCGAAACGATACATGCTGAAAATACTGGATCTACTCCAAACATAATTGAAAGGGCAAATCCCATAGCAACTCCAGAAAACATAATAGGGAAAAGATGTCCCCCAATCCATCCTGTTGAAATACATAATTCTGTTGCTAAAAGCTTAGAAAAACAGATTATAATCAGCCAAATTACACCTATACTTTGCCAATTTAACATGATATCTTTTAACTCATGTTCTCCAGAGAAAAATATATACGGTATAGATATACCTAATATTGCTAAACAAGCTCCTCCTAAAACTGCTTTTATTACTTTATAATTTTCTAAAGGCTTTAGCATTTTCCTTAATACAATTCCCATTTTTTTATAATATAAGGCTAAAAACATGCCTACTAGTAAAAGGGGAATAAAAAATAGTAATTCTCTTATACCTATAGTAGAATCTGAAAACTTTGTTATAAATGATGCTCTATTATCAAGTTTTGATAATAAGTGAAATACATAAAAACCTGAAGATACAGCTAATACATATATTACTATCTTAACGTTTTTTATTTTATCTTTATGGCTTATTAAACTATAAAATCCATATAAAGGTGCGGCAAATATGATACCTACAGTTGACTGTATACTTGAATCAATCAATACTTCATTGAAATCATTTTCAATTCCTTTTCTTTTATATCCGTATTTAAGTAAATCACCAGAGAAAGTGACTAATCCTCCTACAATTCCACTTAAAGCGGCCTCTGGTCCAAGACTTGCACCAAACCAAAGAACCAGTAATGCTGATATTATTGATTTTGGTAATGATTTGTACTCAACTCTTTTTGTTTCTTTGAATTCTTTTAAAACAATTGGCATTGTTTTTGGATATTTTCCAAAATATTTCTGGCATAATCCTACAATAATACCACCTAATATACATACGAATAAAATTAAATAATTATTATTCATCTTAAATATAAAGTCATTCCATATCAAATCTATTCCAGTAAATATTAAAGTTAAAAATACCCATGTGATTGCTCCAACAAATGCACCTATTATAATACTATAGACTCCAGCAACACATAAACTTAAAAATCTGTTCATTCTTTATTCATCCTTTGTTGTAAATTTTAAGCTATATAGTAATAATAAATTATGTAATCTATCTTATTTCTTCATTTTATATTTTATATAATATGTCTAATTTCGATACCGTCAATAATTTTGTGTAAATAAAGAATGATCTTCCTTGTTGATACAATCCCTTATAGTAAGCAGATAAAAGAAAACATACCATCATTCTATGATGCCCAATTTACGGAATTAATTTTATTCCTTAACTCATCTCTTAACTGAACCAATTCTTTATACTCATAAAAGAACTTAATTTTCTCATCCTTTATATCGTTACTAGTTGGTTTATCTTTTAAAACAAAATAGCTAAATGTTTCAGCTAAATCTTCGACTGGATCTGTTGATGCATATTCATTCACAAAGCTATCTTTATGTCTCTCATAAAAGTAATGATTGTCTCTATCGACATTTCGATTATCTAGTAGCTCTTCCCAAAATTGATTATAAAACTCATTTATATAGGATCTATAATTCGAAACCATTCCTTCTTCACAATAATTTTCCATATTATAATCATAGGTATAGGTAACTTGTTTATTATTTAAACTCACATAATGAAAATACTCATGCAGTATTGTTTCATAAAATACAGTTTTATCACCCTTTGTCTCTACATCCTTTGGATCAAGACTCATTATCCATCTACTACCTTGTTCATTATTCATTGTTACAGATGCCAATTCATTTTCTTTTCCATCTGTAGCAAAATGTAACTCATCAAAATTTTTAAGCTCTTCATTTGGTAATATGTATTTTATTTCATCCCATATGTTTTGGTATTCCTCATATTCAGGCTTAGATAATTTCCTAGACGTTAGCCCTTCTATACTTTTATATTCGATATCTATATTTTTATTTATATTAAAAAATGCCTTTAATTCTAGATGGTTCGCTTCTAATAAATAAGTTACGATTGTCTCTGCGTGCCTAGCATTATATTTTTCTACAATAGAATATATCGTGTCAATCTCCTCATAATAACCATCTTCATATTCATAAATCGCTCTTTTGAGTTTCTTATAATCTGCTTTACTCAAAGTTCCTTTTAATTTCTTTAACGTATGATGGTAATTAAAATCTCCGATGTTACTATCCTCTTCAAATTCCTCGTCTTTAAGCAAATACTTGATTGTGTAGTCATTTAATTTTTCATCTATCTGGGTTGAAATTTTACTTTCCAATCTTCCTAGCTCTAGCTCATTTTGTTGTATTCTTTTTTCACTTAAGTACATTTTTATCGTAGCTAATTTTTTTAGTTCGTTTTTTTCTTCATTCGTTACTTTTGATTTTAGTAACCCTAAGTTTTGATTCGTATATTCATTTACTTTTTCACTACGAGATAATTGATAAATATCAATGCCTCGTATCCCTAAATTGATAAATATTACGAATACAACTGCTATCATGGCTATTTTAAAAATCTTTTTGTCTGCTTTCAATATGTGACTCCCCCATCAATCTTTAATAAACTTCAAAATTCAATTCCCCATGTTTATATATCATTTCCCCTTCATTAAATAGCATTATAATATACTATCACTATTATTTTATAGTTTATTCTGTCCTCGTTTATACATTCACAAAAAAACCGTATCATTTATGATACGGTTTCATTTAATATAAACTATTACTTTTTAACGTAACGGCGATGCAGCCATTCGAATATATGTATGTCGTTTTCCTCTAATAGCAATGGATAAAGCTTGAATATTTTCAGGTAATGCTATGCCAGTATATCCTGAATCACCAATATGGATGGCATCTGCTCCTGCTCGCTTGGCACTTAATGCAATGGAACGAATTGTATCTGTATCTGCACCTTCTTGACTTGTGCCAATGGCCGCTAACGTCAATGCACCTTTACTTTTCACAGCACTAATTGCTTCTGCTAGCATACTTTCTTGAATCCCTGGAACAGTACCTGGTGCTGGAAGAAGAACCACATCTGCCCCTGCTTCAACAAATCGACCTAACGCTTGAACATCTAACATATTTCCTGCCGTACCTGAACTATGCATTTTACCAGCGATAATTAAACCTTGGAAATGTTCTGTTGCTAAACGAATTGCTTGCTCAATTTTTTCATTTGTTACACCTGTTTTTGGATTTCCTGTTAAACAAACGAAATCAAAGCCAAGCTCTTTGGCACGTTGTAGTGATTTTGCAGTTGCCATTCGACCTTCCGGAAGCGTATACAATTTTTCAAGTGCTTCAGCATCCGCATCGACTGGTTCAAGGTTAACGCCTACAGGAAGACCTGTTAATTTCTTTATTTTTTTTACAACCATCTCATCAACGATATGCTCATCTCCATCTGGTTGAAACGCATTATAAGGTACAACGCCTTTTACTGCAGGATTGAATACATCAAAAATATTTAATAAGATAAAATCTGCCCCGAAGGCTTTCATTATTTCTGGATTTGATATTTCTGGAAATAGTGGCTGCGCTACTCCAATTGTCTCAGCTATTACTGTACGACCTTCAGATGCTAAGATGGCTTGCTTTAATTCAGCTTTTCCCATTTTTTCAAAATCTGAACCTCGGCAATCTAATACTCTTTTCATGAAGCAAAACACCTTTCTTATTTTATTAATATAATTCTATTTTATTATATGAAAGAAGCTGGTCAAAAAGAAAGATAAATTTTGAAAATGTTTACATTATAAAATTAAAAAAGCACAGTCCATTCCATTAAGAACAGATTGCGCTTCTTTTGCTGTTTTCCCTAAAATACTCGTTAACATTAAAATCGCAGAAATAAACATTGTATAAAGGACTGGCACACATCATGTAACTGCAATAAATGGAATTAACATGGCTAATAAATGAATGCTCGCATTTTGCTCCGACATTTCCTTTTGTTCAATTTTAATAGGTGTTATTAATGTTTCTGGAATACCTTGAGATTGTAATCTGTCCAATTTTATAAAAGAAATGGTGTTTACATGCTTATTTGTAAAAATCATTCCGTTCCAATACCAACTCATATATTAGACTCACTTTATAAAAAATCAGGTAAAACAACAAAGCAAGGAAAACACGAAGGACTAGGTACAACTATCATCCAAGGTGTTGTTGAAAAATATAAGGGATTTTTAGATTTTGTTCATAAAGACGAAGAGCTTTTAGTAAAAATAAAAGGGATATCTCTTTATAAATCCGAAGAGATATCCCTTTCTTTACTTCAATCTAATCTATATTTACTTAGATGCAACTCCATTTACTTCTTTAATTTTTTCAGCAATGGCTGTTGTTAAGTCAGTGGCAGTTTTAGGAACGAAGTTTTTCAAAATAACGTTAATCATTGGTCCCATCGCTCCACCGGCTGTAATATCAAGGCAACCTGTCATTTTTGTTTTATTTTCACTTAAAGCTTCTGCTTTGAAATAACCATTACCTTTAAAGTTTTCACTAATACCTTTTAAGTCAAATGTTACTGTTGTTGGTTCAATCCATTCTTTAATATCAATTTTTAATGCTACTTTTTTCTTCATGATACCAATATCGCCTTTAAATTCCCACGTAGATTGGCGATCATTAATAATTTCATGTTTAATATATCCAGGAACAAGTGGTGCCCATTTGTCCATATCTTTAACAAAATCCCAAATTGTATTTATCGATAAATCTAATTCTACTTCATGTAGTCCTGCTGGCATAGAAATCTCCACCTTTGTCCATTAAATTTTTTCACCCATCATTTACTAAATTTCACGTGATTCTTCTTTACCAAGAGAAATACCTGCTAAGTAACCGAATGTCATAGCTGGTCCAATTGTACCACCAGCTGATGGATAAACTTGTCCAAGAACACCCATTGCTGCGTTACCAGCGGCATATAAACCTGGAATTACTTGGCCTCTTAAGTTAATTACTTGACCATGTTCATTAATTTTTGGTCCACCGTTTGTTCCTAACATACCGTAGTAAATAGGTACTGCATAAAATGGTGCTTTTTCAATTTTACCCATTACTTTTTCTGGACTAGGGCCCGTTGCTAAGCTTTCAAACCAAACTGTTCCTCGATGGAAATCTGGATCACATAAGTCATCACAATATTTATTCCATTTAGCAACTTCATCTTCTAATCCATCAGGATCAACCCCAATTTTAGTTGCTAAATCTCGTAAATTATCTGCTTGGTCTACCCAATCTGGTGCATCTTCACCAGGCATCATTGTAACAACCATTTGACGATCTTTCATTTGTTGGTCAAAGACCATCCAAACTGGTGGTTCATTAGGCCATTCTAATTTTACTTGGTCATATTGATAGAAGGATTTTGGCATATCCATGTAGGTAGTACCTTCATTTGTAAAACGTTTACCATGACGGTTAACGATAATACTATGTTTACCACCACGACCCATACCTGTTGTATTATAAACATGGTCTTCATATTCCATTGTTGGATCTTGCATTGTTGGATACCACCAAGCTTCACTCATATTACCAAGGGCAGCTCCGGCTTCCATTGCCATGATTAAGGCATCACCTGTATTACCAGGAGGTGACATTGGATGGGTTGCATGGCCTTTTAAGAACATTTTTACTAATTCTTGGTTCCATTCATAGCCACCACTTGCAAGCATGACACCTTTATGAGCGCCAAAGTATACGTCTTTACCATTTTGTTCAGCTCGTACACCAATTACTTCCCCTTTATCATTCATAACTAATTCTTTACCTGGTGTTTCAAGATACAATTCAATACCTCTATCAAGACAAGCTTTAAATAAGGATGCGATTAAAGAACGTCCCATTGTTACGATATTTTTTTCCATTCTTTCAGCAACTAACATAAAGTCAGCAGCAGAAGCATCTACCGCTCCACCTTCTTCTAATGTTAGTGGAGGGAAAATAGGATTTCGACGTAATTTATCGCCCCATTCTCCAATTTCGTCTAGTGGGTATGGAAGTGGATCAAGGGAACGGCCACCAGTTTTTTTACCACCTGGAAGATCTGCATAATATTCTGGATAATTTTTAGGAATCGTAAATCGAGTTGGTGTATGTTCATATAAATAATCAATCATTTTATGACCATTATCGATAAATACATCAACTAAATGTGAATCTGGTTCCTTTCCACCTAATAATCTCCGCAAATATGTTTCTGCTTCTTCACGAGTATCAGTAATACCAGCTTCTTTTGCATATCTATTTAGTGGAATCCAAGGAATACCACCTGAGAAAGCTGTTGTACCACCAAATTCATGTGCTTTTTCTAATAAAATTACATTTGCACCATTATCATGAGCCAATATAGCAGAAACTAATGCAGCTCCACCTGTACCTAAAACAACGACATCTGTTTCATAATCCCATTGTGTTGGTCTTTTTACTGTCATGTAACTCACTCCTTTTCTGTTCAATGAAGAACCTAAACCAAATTATTTGGGTTGAAAGAGTATATATGTGAGAAAGAAGATTAAAACCCTAAATGTAAATGTCCCCTAATCAAATAAACATCAAAAAATATATTGAAATCACACATCGTCAAAATCAATTATTATTTGCAGGAAAAAATATTTTTCTAGTATTCAAAATAAGTCTTATAAAATATTGATATTTTTTAAATGCATCACATATACAATTCTTCTCCCACCCTATATTTATGTCACTTTAAAATGACATAAATTATATTAGTAACTAACTAAAATCACATTAATTACTAATATCCTAAGAATATTATAGAATATTCACTATATTATTACTAATAAAAGGACTCCGTTTTCTACAAAATATTCCATTTTTATTTTTTATATTT
>JBJEFI010000050.1:7078-56486 GCA_051873875.1 Bacillaceae bacterium
TTTTCCATTTGTTCACCATTATCTCTATTCGGTGGCTGCATGTTTCCTTGATTTTCACCATTACCCCAATTTGGTGGCTGCATATTTCCTTTATTTTCACCATTACCCCAATCTGGTGGTTGCATATTTCCCTGATTCTCGTCATTATTCCAATCTGGTGGTTCCATATTTCCACCACCAGGTCCTCCCCCCATGCCATTACTAGTATTGGCTTCAACAACCAATTCTCCTGATAGCTGTTTTAAAATAGATTCTGCACGTTGAACCGAAAAGGCTACTAAGCTATTATCCCCTGACATACCTTCTAAAAAAGCTTCCGTTGTTGTGAATTTTGTTGGGTCTTTCTCTACATATTTACTAAGTAAAGAAGTGAGCTGATTTGTTAACTTACTCATATTACTCTCTGTAAAAAAGGTTGTTGCAATTTCTTCAAGGTATTTATTGTATTGTTCACGATATTTATCAACAGAAAGCAATGCATTTAATAATGGACGGTCTTCTAATGTTGTGCCAGAAACAGGCGTTGTAATACTAAAATTAATATTACTTTCACTCATGAAATTACTCTCCATACCACCCATATCTCTACCTACTTTTTTATCCGTATCTTCATTGTTCCTATCATTAGCGTTATTTGTATTCAGATTAGGTTTACCGCCACCGCCTCCAAACCCACCAAAGGACATATTATAATCCCATGGCAAAATAGAAAAGACGCCGTTTTGCTCATATAAATAATAATTGTGCTTCATATTTCCTTGATAATGATCCAGATTTACGAGGGCTGTATTTACGGCAAAGTAACGAAGCATTTCGTCTACATCCATTACCTTCTCTAAATCTCCTCCATTATTTATGACATCTAAAAATCGAATCATCGCTTCTTGATTAGAGCTTTTTTTATTTATTTTTAAGTTCATTCCTGTGTAATCATCAATATTGTCACTAATCCATTTTAAGTCACTGCCTACTCCATCAGGCTTATATAAATCACCTGTAGCATCTTCAAAATTTTGCTGTAAAAATGTTTCTTCAATTGCTTCTACCCCTAAATATAATCCCCATTCTTTTCCGTTAATTGATACATACATATAGGAATTTTTCGGCGTGGGAACACCCATCTTCTCCATTAATTGATAAGATAAATATTCCCTAGCAAACGTGGAATCGCTATACCCATTATTTAAATTTAGTTTCTTTAAGCCATATAGATTTTTAGAATCATCATATTGATCAAAGTCTATTTTAAAACTATACCGATCTGAATCTTCCATTTGAGCAACGCTACGCAATGTCATATTTCCTTTAATTCTAAACCCCACATCTGTAACTTCTTTTCCATTAAACACAACGGATGCTTTCACCATTTTTTCCTCTGTTGGGTTCTCTAAAATATCTTTTAAATCTGCATCATCAAGTGTAATAGCTATCGTTGAAACTTTCGATTGATTAAATACTTTTTCCGCATAAGTAGCGTTCGTTTTAACTGATGATTCCTCCAATTTCGGAAGCAATGCCATGACCAGGACAAGTAAAATCAGCAGTATACTAATCGAAAGCACAACATATCGATTTTTCACTTCATCTACACCTCATTTCATCCTTATAAAGAGACGAGCATAGTTGCTTGTGCTATGCTCGTAAATTCTTATCCCGTTCTAACTGGCACTAAGACTCCCACTTCAAAACTTAGTGAAATGAAAGAAGTTTAAGTGGGAGATAAGTGCCAGTAAGAACCCGATTTGTTCAACTAACCATCAGTGGGAGATGGGAAAAACTTCTACTGATGGAAGTTTCACTTTATATACGCTTTTATGCTGTAAAGTTACCATCATAACTTAACATTACTGCTGATTTAACATTGTCCATCTTAGCAATTTCATTAACAAAGCTTGTCCCTTGTTCTTTCACTCGCACCTCGAAAATCATTTCATGTTCATTATCTGGCATAGCCGATTTTGTCTTAATTGCATAGCGTTTCGTATGTTGGGCAATTACTTTCGTAAATACATCTTCCGCTTTTACATCACTATATTTCACAATTAATAAATATGGATTTTCAACTGTTAATTTATTTGCAAAGAAGATTAACACAAGGCCGATTATAATTGAACCGATAATGGCTAACGGAATAAATCCTGCTCCACATAAAATACCGATAACGATTGACCAGAAAATAAAAACAATATCCATTGGATCCTTTATTGGCGTTCTAAAACGAACAATGGATAATGCCCCTACCATCCCTAGTGATAATAGAACGTTTGACGAAATACCCATAATAATTAGTGCCGTTGCCATTGTCATAATAATGAGCGCAATATTGAAGCTATGTGAATAAATAACACCTGTAAACGTCTTCTTATAGACAACATAAATAAAATATCCAATTGCAAGTGCTACTAATAATCCAATAAGTGAGTCGACAATTGAAAAACTCGTCGTCTTCTCAATAAAACTAGACTTAAAAATATCTGAAAAATTAACACTGTTCATTTTCCTGTTCCTCCAACATAAACATATTTTAATTATCCGTACATTCTACTTAATTGATATTTTGAGAATGTATCCCTTCGACGATTATTAACTTGCAATAGCAGCTTAATAATATCGGGTAAATATTCATCATATTTTACTTCCAATATGACCATATTCGGATCCAATGTTACTACCATTGGCACGTCTGGATTAAGTACATCGTTGTTTCGTAAACTTGTCTTTATATCACTATCAAAGGTTACACGTACATTTCCGTATTCATAAATAAATACTTCACGTTCATAATCAACAATTGTCATTGGCCTTAATTGTAAAAGATTCATTTGCACATATAATTCTTGCATCAATGACCTAGAATCATGTTCCATCCAAGCAATATCATTAGCTCGAATTCGTTCATACTCTTCAGCTGTAATTGGACACTTTTCCTTAAAAGATAAGTTATTTCGCTTACTCTTTTTTTCTAAATTCATATAGTCCTGATTGTGGTTATACAATCGCACTCTAAATTTATCCCGATTATAGCCACCTTCTTTTTTCTCCGTTAGTACTTTATTTTCAAAGTTATCAAAGTAGACACTTCGAATGAGATATTTTCCGTTCTTATTTGTATGTGGGTCCGTCCTCATAATATGCTTTAAATTATTTCTTAAAAGGTGACAATCTATTTTACTAATCGCATGTTTTAATTCATTTCTTCCTTTCTTCGAATTAATTCCAAGAGACTTCACTTTCCTTCCCCTCCTTCTATCCTTGTAAATAAACTTAATAGATTTACATTAAAATATTCTTAAAAATACATATGAAATTAGCTTTTTATTTTTTTCAGCATAAAAAAGAAGGCTTATTAATTATTTATGCTGTCATTTTAATGCTGATTTCCTTTGTTTTTGCATTAAAAAAGGTATTGGCTGCGTAAAAGTGAATAGATAAAAGAGAGTATTGGTCAACTGTTTATTCAATTCTCTTTTACTACGCGTATATAAATGAGAGTTATTTACATAAGGAATGGGGGAAAGGTAATGTGTACTAGTTTTGTACACCGAAAAGATGATATCATTATCGGGATGAATTTCGATAATAATGGAATGAATTTCAAAATTGATACAAGTAGCACAGAGCAATTTGTCGTATATGTAAATGGAGGGCGTGGATTAACACCATCATTCGGTATTAACAGACAAGGCATATTTATTAATCATTTAATGGTGGATTCCAATGGAAAAGGCCTTTATAAAAGACCAAGTAAAAAAAGAACACACACTGTAAAATTAGTGAACGATATTCTTAATGGCACCATTCCTGCTGAGAATATTAATAACTATCTCCAAAACACAGAAGTAGTAAATGTACCTGACTTTAGTATTCATAATCTAATTTGCGATGAATATGGAAACGTATGGGGTGTTGAACCAGGGCGAGGAATTATTTATAGTCCTGTCACGGAGTCTAATTTTTTTATCATGTCTAACTGTTCTCTATGTGATTACAAAAATACAGGAAAGCTACTTGGCAGTGGTTCTGATCGTTATCAAGTAGCACAAAATCTTTTAAGTAAGCATGAACATCTAACTATTGAAGGTGCATTTAACATACTCAAAACCGTAAAACAAACTGAAGGAGAATGGAGAACTGCTGTCTCAATGGTTTATTCAAAAAAAGAACAAGCTATCTTTTATTGCTTAGATGGGAATTTCGATAAACAATTTACTTATTCTTTTCTATAAAATAATAATTTACAATAAAAAGGGCTTGAATAAACACCTATTCAAGCCTCTCTTTATACCCACAAATTTCTGTATCTCTTTATCAATATGTGAAAGCATAGTACTATTTTTAAAATTTCATTCACCAATGCTATGCTTCAAAATATCAACACTCTAGTAAATTTAATTTTGATTACTCCCATCCCTCAAAATAAGAAATAGCTTTTTTGTTAATCTACTATTTCACTCAATAATAACTAGTATTTTTTACTTATTGATTGAGACTGAATTATAGTCGTATATTTTCTTTCATTTTCCTTATTAAATTTTCCTTATTTTCTTCTAGTTGTTTAACCCTATTTACATTGGCTCCAGATGGATGTGGAAATCCTTTAAGAATTTGTTTTTCATTAATAATTCCTTCTTGAGCTAACTTATCTAGTACCTCTTCAACTGCTTTTCCTAAAGGTATCAGCAATATATCTTTGAAATTTTCCATACTTCTAAGTTCTTCCATAAAATTATCGTACACATATTTCATTAAGAACTCACTTTTTAATAATTTGGGTGTATGCCCCGTATAATTTTGTTTTTTTACAAATACAGAATAAGGTATCAAGGATACCGTATGTAGTAAATAATCTTTATCCTGAAATAAAGATGCACAGCTATTTATTCCAAGTGCTTCATCGAGTTTTATCTCATCTAACATCGTAATTATATTTTTTCTTAAGCTTCCACTAAACCTTCCTGCTACTTTACATTTATATTGAATTTCTTCAATATTTGTTTCTAATTCTAACTCTTTTCGAGCAGTAGAAATAGCTGTACTCATTTGCTGAAAACCAGGTGTTATTCCAATAATAAAGACCTTTGCTTTGGCGTTTATATACTCATTGTGTGGTGCATAATATATTTCTATGTTTCCACTTTTTTCTACAAGTAAATCATCTATTAACAATTCACTTTTTTCATATTTATCTTTAACGGGAAGTTGTTTTATTACTTCCTTATAATCATGTAATGTTTTTTTCATATGTCCCTCACTCTCTTCTTATTTCTTATTCATCATACTCTTTTTATTATCCTTCAAAAAATAAATTATCATATCCATAACTATATGTTTATTATCCTCTACAAGTATTCATATATCATTTCATTCATAATATGGCTTTTTACACCTCTTACCTTAATTTATTTAATTTTTTAATTTTATTGACAATTAAATTGATAACGATTATCATTATCATTATGAAGAGTAAATGAGAATGATTATCATTCTAAATTATATTTTGGGGGATTATTATGAAACGGAAATATTTTATACCTGGCCTATTGGTACTTTCATTATTGGCTGGCTGTGGCAGTACTGCTTCTGAAACTTCAGGTTCAGAAAAAGCAACAACTTCTAACAACCCAGCAGAATCAACGAAATCAGAAATTGTTATTACTGATTTTGCAAAGAGAGAATTACACTTTAAACATTCACCAAAAAATATTGTTGCTTTAAGCTCTGGTGATATGAATATTATTTATTCACTTGGTGGCACAGTTGTAGGTAGGCCTACTTCACACGGGGACAGCCCTGATGCACCATATGCCAATGTAGAGCAAGTCGGTTCTACTCATGAATATGATTTGGAGAAAATTGCAAGTTTGAAACCCGATCTTGTGATTGGTAACAACCCAATGAATACAAAGGACATTCAAGCCTTCGAAGGCATCGGCTCACAAATGCTACTAACAAGTGCCAACTCAGTGGCCGAAATACAAAAAGAAATTACGCTATATGGAGATTTATTACAAAAACAAGATAAAGCAACAGAAATCAATGCATCTATTACAAAAAAAATTGAAGATTATTCTAAACAAAATTCTAAAGACAAACGTCGAGTACTATTAATTTACGGAGCACCTGGTACATATATGGTCGCACTTCCAAATTCTTTAACTGGGGATATTTTACAATCAGTAGGTGGCGAAAATATTGCGGCAGATTATAAAGCATTAGAGAACTATCCACAATATGCTCAGCTTAATGTCGAACGCATTATCGAAGCAAATCCGGAATATGTATTTTTAATTACTCACGGAAATCCGTCTGAAGTAAAGGATGGTTTCACAAAAGAAATGGCTCAAAATCCAGCTTGGAATAATATTAAAGCTGTCAAAAATAATAAAATTGAAATTTTACCGAGCAATTTATTTGGCTCTAATCCGGGAACACAAGTGGTTGAAGCACTTGATTATATGAATGAATTGCTGCAATCAACTAACTAAATGATATGGATATTAAAACAAGAAATTTCAGAAGAAAAATAGGAATCATTATTTCGCCCATTCTTTTACTTATAATTATTTTTTACGGCCTAACTTCTGGAGCGGTATCAATTTCACTCTCTGAAATCATACATGTTTTTACTTCATCTACAGATTCAACGTATAGCGTTATTATTCACGATTTACGCCTTCCAAGAGTTCTAATTGGACTGTTGATTGGCGCATGTTTAGCTGTTTCAGGCGCTTTATTACAGGGGGTTATGAAAAATCCGCTGGCTGACCCTGGTATTATTGGTGTCACAACAGGCGGCGGTCTTGCTGCAAGTATAACGATGGTTATACTGCCACAGTTTTCATATCTTCTTCCAGTTTCTGCTTTTGCTGGTGCTTTTATTACGTCGATTCTTATCTATTTTTTAGCATGGGATAAAGGAGCTTCACCACTAAAAATCATTTTAGCCGGTGTTGCCATCAATGCTTTATTAGGGGCAATTCAAAATGGCATTATGGTCATTTATAGTGACCGCGTTCAAGCTGTTTTACCTTGGCTTTCAGGTGGGTTGAACGGTAGGAGTTGGTATCATTTAGAATTAATGGCACCTTACGCAATTATCGGATTGTTGTTATCACTACTAGCAATTAAACCAGCCAATTTACTTCTACTTGGGGATGATTCTGCTAAATTATTAGGTCAAAAGGTTGAAATGCAACGATTACTAATTATCTTACTTGCTTCATTTTTAGCAGGAACGGCGGTAAGTGTTGCAGGTTTAATTGGCTTTGTCGGTCTTGTTGTACCTCATATGATACGACTACTAATTGGTAATGATTATAAGTATTTAATCCCTTTTTCAGCAATTGGCGGTGCTATCTTAGTCGTTTTCGCCGATACAATTGCAAGGTCTTGGTTTGATCCTATTGAGCTCCCTGTTGGAATATTACTCGCTGCAGTAGGTGCACCTTTCTTTTTAACATTACTGAAGAAAAGGAGATTCGTTTAAATGACAGCTATCTCAACAGAAAATGTAAGCTATCGTGTCGATCATTTTCAATTAGATAATATTTGTCTATCCATCCCCTTTGGTGAAATAACGACCATTATTGGACCAAATGGATCTGGAAAATCTACTTTTTTAAAAATTGTTGCCCAACTTCTACCATGTAAAAATGGTGGAATCTGCGTTAACAATAAACCGCTTGCGTCCTACAACAAGAAAGAATTTGCCCGGACGATTTCCATGCTTACTCAATCAAAAGAAGGGTTACCTGATATGTCAGTCAAGGAACTCGTTTCTTTAGGAAGAACGCCACATAAAGGGCGATTTCAGCATCGTATCACATCAGAAGATAAAAGTATCATCGATTGGGCCTTACATGTTACAGATACGTTTCATTTAAAGGAAAGAATGTTTTACCAGTTATCTGGAGGACAACAGCAAAAAGTACGAATCGCAATGGCCTTAACCCAAAAGACCGACATTCTTTTATTAGATGAGCCTACGACTTATTTAGATATTTCTCATCAAATGGAATTGATGGAATTACTATACAAATTAAATACAGAATACAATATTACAATTGTAATGGTTTTACATGATTTACAGCAGGCTGCAACTTACAGTGATAATTTAATTGTTTTGAAAGGTGGTGCTGTCGTTAAAAAAGGAAAACCGAAGGAAGTTGTTAATTCCCAATTTTTAAAAGACGTCTATAACGTTAATGCCAAAGTTATTTTTGATGAGAATTATCCAATCATCATACCAAATCATATAAAGGGGAGAAATGAGAAATGATTATTATTCAAAACTTAATTAAGACAAAAAAGGGATTTGCTGAAAAAATGGCTCCAAGATTTATAAAAGGAAACGATTTAGAGACGTTTGAAGGCTTCATTAAAATAGAGGTATTAGTAAAACAAAACTTACCAGAGCATGACGAATTACACGTGAACATGTACTGGGAAAACAACGAAAGCTTCATGGTATGGAAAAACAGCGATTCATTTAAAAATGCACATAAGCGACCAGAAGCAAACTCTGAAGAAGCAAAAAAAGATTCTCCAATTCTAGGAAGTCAATTAAGCACATTCGACGTTGTTGCAAGTAAACAAGGATTAGCTGTAAAGTAATGAGATTATTAACATTTAAACTACACCTTTCTTTCATGAAACGTGTAGTTTTTTTTCATATGCCCCCGCTATCTTCGTGTTTCTTATTCATCCCTTCTTTAACAGATTATTTATTGCTAAAATCTGTTTTTCACAACTATATGTTTATTATCCCCTAGATTTCATCTTCTCTTCATTTAATTCAAAAACTCTACTAGCAGATCAGTGTTAAAGTACTCATACTTGATATAAAAAGAAAAAAGCACTCCGTTTACCAAAGATTAATGCTAATTTTTTATTCCCTTACTTTATAAGTCTTTTTATAGATTCACTAATGATAGATTTGTTTCAATTATTATTTCTTAACTTTATTATTTTTGATACATATTATTCATTATTCAATTTCTCTATTCATTTATAAAAATAGCATTAGTATAATCAAATAAAAAACGATGGGGAAAAAATAGATGAATAATATAAAAGTAATTATTATGGATGTTGATGGTACATTGACGAATAATAAGAAAGTTATTAGCAAAAAGACTAAGGACGCTTTAATGAAAGCACAACAAGCAGGAGCTATCTTAATTTTAGCATCAGGAAGACCTACATCTGGATTAATGGACCTTGCTAGGGAATTAAAGATGGATGAACATCATGGACTTTTGGTCTCGTTTAATGGTTCTAGGGTTGTTAATTGTCAGACTAATAAAGTTTTATTTAATGAAACAATGGATGTTGAGCAAGGACAAGCCGTGCTTGAACATATGAAGAAATTTAATGTGAAACCGATGATTGACAAAGGGGATTATTTGTATGTTAATGATGTTTTCGACAATCAGATACATTATAATGGTACGCTTTTAAATGTCATTGAATACGAATCTCGTGGTGGTAAATTTAAGTTATGTGAAAAGGACGATTTAGCAGCTTTTGCCGACTATCCATTAAATAAAATTTTAACTGCGGGGGACCCTGAATATTTAGAGGCACATTACAAAGAAATGATGGAACCATTTAAAGACACCTTAAGTTGTATGTTCACAGGTCCTTTCTACTTTGAATTTACTGCTAAAGGAATTGATAAGGCTAAAGCGTTAGACACCGTACTAATTCCTATGGGATATAAAAAAGAAGAAATGATTGCTTTTGGGGATGGATACAATGATATCTCAATGATTAAATATGCTGGGATTGGAGTCGCTATGGCTAATGCCGTAGATGATTTAAAATCTGTCGCCAATGAAGTAACTTTATCGAATGAAGAAGATGGCATTGCTTATACGTTAAACAAGTACATATAGGATATAGCTATTTAACTTGTCCTTTAACTTAGCACACAAAACTTTAACAAAAATGCTGTATAATGTTTACGAGGTGACTTCATGAACATTTTTAGCAAATTGAATCAACTAACCAACTTAACTGAAAATGAGAAAACATTAGTTCGATATATGCAAGATAATCCTGAAGCTTTTACAAAAATGAGTGCTCTTGAAATTAGTAAAACTTGCTTTGTTTCAACCTCAACTATTTATAGGTTCTGCAAAAAATTGGGTTTATCAGGCCTATCAGAATTAAAAGTACAAGTATCCTTGTCTATCAATGAGTATTTAAAAGAAAAAAGTTCATTCGATTATGACTATCCGTTTAAGCAAAACGAAACACAACATCAAGTTTTACTGAATATAAAAGAATTATATGAACAAACACTAGTATCTTCATTAAACTTAATAGATATGGATCAATTAAGGCTGATTTCTAACGTTTTAAAAAAGACACCACACATTGACGTTTATACATCTGCTGGAAATCTTTATTTTGTAGAGAACTTTAAATTTCAAATGCAGGAAATAGGAACCTTTATTAACGTTCCCGTAGAAGAATACCATCAACTTCTAACAGCTTCTACCAGCAATGAAAATCATATTGCAATAATCGTTTCTTTTGAAGGAAGAGGAGCAATCATACAAAAAATAGCAGATATATTAAAAAAGAATAAAACACCTATTGTTTTAATTTCTTCTACGAATAAAAATCCTCTTACTAAATATGCAAACTATCAATTGTATTTAAGTTCAAATGAAAATCACTTTAATAAAATTTCTTCTTTTTCAACAAGATTATCTTTGTTATATATTTTAGATTGTATATACACATGTTATTTTAAATTGGACTATGATAAAAATATAAACTATAAACTTAATACGTACAAAAAATTATCTAATAAATAATCATATTTGTTAGTACTCACATATGTTAACAAATACGTAAAGACAAACAAAAACCCACAAGAATCTAATTTTAGATTTTTGTGGGTTTCATAATGAATTTTAGTTCACTTTTTAAATTAAATATAAAATTTCATTTACCTATGATGCTGTTTTCCATACCTTACGCTACGGACCATGTTTTTTATTTTAATGATATTTTTGTGTAACACATATATATTAAGTCCGATATTATATAGAAATCAAAGATATTAAGTTGGTGGTAATATGAAATTTAAACCTGCTAAACTAGAAACTACCTTTGTCGATCCTATAACCCCATATAGTCCTATAAAAGGTAGAAAATATACACTTACACATTCTGATATGACAAGTATGATGTTTTTAACCATAGCTACTGAGTATAATTACAGTGCTATAAACCAGGATTTAAGAGATGAACTTTTAGGTACATGGAAAACATATGATAATTCTTACAAACTACTTTTATATGCTTATATTGGAGATTCGGATTATTATGTTTCTCTAACTAAATACCATGCTTTTAAATATCATATGGATCTAGCATTACAAGCTATAATGTATGGTGATAGAGAATTACTAAAAAAATATCCGGAACTTGCCAATTGCCCCATTTATATAAAGTTTGATTCTTTTATCCCAATATTTAATAATTACGAGTTTTATGGATATATAAAAGACTATATAATATAAAAAACCTCGCTTACTTGTGATACGGTTCATTTCGATTAATTCGATAAGCACGATACACTTGCTCTAATAAAATCAACCTTGCTAATTGATGCGGAAATGTCATTTTTGAAAAAGAGATTGTATCGTTTGCACGCTTCATGACTTCTTCACTTAAACCTAATGAGCCACCAATAACAAAAGCAATTTTACTTTTGCCGTATGTAGCTAGTCGATCTAATTCCGCTGCAAATTGTTCAGAGCTTCGTTGCTTCCCTTCAATTGCTAGGGCAATAACATGTGTATCATCACTAATTTTATTTAAAATTTTTTGACCTTCTTTTTGTTTTACGATTAACATATCTGCTTCGCTTAAATTTTCTGGAGCCTTTTCATCTGGCTGTTCAATAATTTCCACTTTCGCATAAGCTGATAATCGTTTACAATATTCATCTATGCCTTGCTTTAAATATTTTTCTTTTAACTTGCCAATTGCTACGATTGAGATATTCACATGTTTATTTCCTTTCCACTTGTTGTATAGTTATCCACATTTTCTATCCACATATCCACATAAATTGTTTACAACTTTCTACTTATCCCCTGTAAATATGATATAGACTGCTTTATTTTGACAATACTCGCACGTTGTGGATAAGTTTTGTTCTGTTGATAACTTTTCCATGTACGGAACGGTCTCACATTCGTCAATGATGACATCTAGCGCTAATTCTGTATGTTCTTCACAGCAATTTATTTTCATTTTCTCTACTCCTACTAAGTTATTAACATGTTTATAACTTTTTTATTTTCATTTTTCTATTGTACATGATGAACGAAAAAAAGAAAGCATCAGTTTTTCAACTAATTCTTTCTTATCCACAATGTTAATATTTTTCTTCCTCTAATACAACTTCCATTACTTGCTTTTGACCACTTCGATAAACGGTAATTTTTATTTTTTCGTTAATTTGATAACGATATAATTCTTTCCGAAATTGAGCAATGCTTGTTACATTTACATCATTTATTGCTGTAATTACATCATACTTTTCTAGTTTCGCCTTACTTGCCGCGCCATCCTTCTCAATAAAGGTGATACATACACCGCCTTGTACCTCTTTTGGCAATTTTAATGTTTCCGTCCAATCGTAGGCTGGAATCTCACTTAATGACCGTAATTCAACACCAATATATGGCCTTTTTATTTTTCCGCTCTTTTCTAACTCCTGAATAATTGGTTTTGCCAATGTAATTGGTATCGAAAAACCAATTCCTTCTACCTCTTGTTCAGCAATTTTCATTGAATTAATACCAACAATTTGCCCATTGCTATCAATTAAGGCACCACCACTGTTACCTGGATTAATCGCTGCATCTGTTTGTAATACTTCCACTTGCCAATCATAATGCCCATCTTTATTATAATCAACTGGGATAATCCGATTCGTTGCTGAAATAATCCCTTGAGTCGCACTGCCAGAGAAATCTAGCCCCAGTGGATTTCCAATGGCAACAACAGATTGACCTTTCTTTAATGTTGTTGAATCGCCAAGTGTGGCCACTACGTTAATTCCAGCTTCCTTTATTTTTATCAGTGCTAAATCAGTCACAGCATCACTACCTAATAATGTTGCCGGAATACGTTTGCCACTTGGCAAACTAACCTCTAGCTGTTTTGCGCCATCAATGACATGGTGGTTTGTCACGATATATGCAAACCCTTTTTCCTTCTTATAAATGACACCTGATCCTGTTGTTGCTGCCATTTCTTTTCTTTCTCCAGTCTCTTGCCTGATACTAATAACGCCTATAACAGCATCATTTACTTTTTCAATTGCTTTTGTTATATCGCTCTGTTTAATTGATTGAGTAGTAATTGGTTCTACTTTTTTACTAGCTACTTCTATGTTTGATTTTTGCTGCTCCATCACAAAGAAAGGCAATGTAAAAAAGACAAGTAATCCGCCAACGATAACACCAGCAAAAGAAGCGAAAAAAAGCGATCGTCTCGAACGTCTACGCATATTCCTATCCTCTCCTTTTACTCTCATTATGACGCAATTTATTTTATTACATACCTATTAAAGCCACTCTAATCGTTGAATACGCTAATATATTATGAAGAAAAAATGATTTTATGTTTGGAAAAGAAATAGTTAAAAGTCTTCACTAATTTTCACACTTAAAAAGGACTTATCATTATTTACTCTTTTTCACCTCATCCTTTCCTATTGTAAAATAAAGAGAGACTGCTCATGGGCAGTCTCCTTTATTGTTATACAAATTTAAGTGGCGTTGGTATTTTCGGACTTGTATCGCGAATTTTCACCCGTTCTTTTATATCAAATCCTTTTGTTTCTAACACTTGCTCAACAGTCATACGAGCTAAATCGACCATATTATTATCTTGGCTTAAATGGGCTAAGTAAACTTCATTTGTTTTATCGCCAATAACATCGGCTAACGCAAGACCCGCATCTTCATTAGAAACATGGCCAAAGTCTCCTAAAATACGTCGCTTTAAGCTCCATGGATAACGTCCCATTTGAAGCATGTTCACATCATGATTACTTTCAAAAATAAAGACGTTGGAATCTTTAATAACACCTTTCATTTTATCACTTACATAACCAGTGTCCGTAATGGTTGTCAGCTTTTTATCGCCATGATGAAAAACATAAAACATCGGCTCAGCTGCGTCATGAGAAACACCAAATGATTCAACGGTAATATCGCCAAAATCCTTTGTTGTTCCTACTTCAAAGGTAAACTTTTGATCCGTTGCAACTTCCCCAATATACGGTTCCATTGCTTTCCATGTTTTCTCGTTTGCATAAATAGGTAACTTATATTTTCTCGCTAAGATGCCTACTCCTTTTATATGATCGCTATGCTCATGGGTTACTAATATACCCTGTAAGTCTTTTATTTCCCGATCAATATGTTTGAATAAGCCTTCCATTCCTTTTCCACTCATGCCTGCATCTACTAGTAGCTTTCCTTTTTCTGTTGCTACATATAAGGCATTTCCCGTACTTCCGCTTGCTAGCACACTAAAATGCAAGCTCATTTTTCCTCACTCCATCTTTCGTTTCTGACCGAATAATTTGTCCCTCAATTGCATTAATGAATAAATCTTTATCCCCATTTACCGAAAAATGCCATGCAGGAGCAATGACTTGAATATCGGTTTCTTCAGGAATTAACTTGTAATAGCCAAGTTCCACTTTTGTAATTTTACTTTTAGAGGGTAATTCATTTTTTTCATATAGTATTTCTAATGCCTTAATGGCTGGTATTAATTCCTGGTTCCCTATTGTTGATTCCATCTCTGCAATTTCTTTTAACATCGTTTGTTCATAACTAACGAGTTTATTATCACTTCCATAATGAAGCGTAAGCATTGCATTATTATTATAATAAATCATTTTCCCTTTATATTTTTGGAAGAAATAAATCGTTTGTGTTTGTGGGTCGGTTTTCCAATATTGATATTGTTCACCATCAATCACATATTCCTTCAAAAACTGAGTAAAGAAAAATTGTTTATTTTTCTCTGGAATAAAAAGTGGTTCTTTAATAACAGAGTGAATCGTCGTTAAGTTAGTTAAAACCGCTTTTTGATTTTTTAAAAGGGATACTTCCTGTTCCGAAAACACTCGGCTTTGAGCAGAAATATACCCTTCCTTTATAGATTCCTTTGGAAGTTCTACATACTTAATTTCATCTGCATCTAATTTTTCTTCTATTGATGCTTCAACTAGTACTTCTAATTGATTTTCATTTATTTTTAGCAATACTTCGTAGCCTAAAAAGATATTTAATAGTAAGAAGGTGATAATAAAGATTGTTTTAATTCTACTCCAATCCAATTATTTCTCCTCCTTTGCCATCTTTCTTTTCTACAATTTTTTTATAGTAATTTTCGTATTCAATTACCCAAACTGGCTCTAAATTAATGTATTTGTTACTTATATTTTCAATACTTAATTCATAGCCAATAAAAATATCTTTAATTAAATCAACATCAATATCTTTCGTATTTTTGATAATATCACGCACTTGTTCACCAGATAATAATGTAATTGGCTGACTCCGGATTACCATTCCACTATTAATTTTGAATAAGGCTCGACTATATGAAATAATATCTTCTTCTCCCCACGTTTGGCGAATTGCTGAAATACCATCTCGATTAAAAACAGGGATATTATTTTGATATAATCGGAAAACCGTTTCTCCCTTAAACCCATTCCAACTAAATAAATAATATGGAGCTGTCCAACCACCATGGTCATTTATAAATTTAAAGCTTTTTTGAATTAATGGCCCGCTTGTACTATGTTGGTTCGTTGGAATGGCAGGATTCACATATCGAACAAGCTGCGTTTGATATTGAACCTTTAATATTCTGCTACCATCGATATAGGATTCACCCTCTGCTGATATATCCTTCTTCACATTATCAGGATTTAATAACAACGCATTTTTAAACTTTTCTATGTCTAATTGATTAATAATAAACATTTCTTGATCGCGCTTCATTGCGTCATAGGGCAGGTAAATTATTCTTCCCTCTGTTACTTTATAACTAAAATAAGTTGGCAATTTGATTAGCTTTTGTTCACAACTATTTTTTATTGATGCTACATTTACATTTCTTAATGTTGCTTTGTAAACAGTCTTTTCATGATAGCTAACTAAATAAATTGTTAATGCTTTATCATTCATCTGTTTTGTATCTAAAATAATGCGATCTATCTCAATTCCACCTGTTTCACTTTCATCAATTGTAAACAACTGATCTAATTGTTGAATTGGAACCTTCGTTGGGAATATAAGTTCAATCTTATCTTCACCATGGATCGTCTGAATAAATTGTTGTTCAGATAAATGATTAGTTATATTCGTAAAGCTGCCGATTTCGCCTTTTTGCACTTCCTTATAGACGTAGTTAATATCGGAAATTTCATTACTACCATAGTTTTTGCCATTGTAATGATAAAGAATTTGCTTCGGTTTAATGACTTCTTCTAAACTTTTCTTTGATCCAAATGTTACATCTTGAATTACTTCATCACTATTAGAAATATAATCTGTATTAGGGTGATACGTCCAAAGCACCCAGGTAAGAACTAAGCTAACTAAAACTAAACATGTTAATAATAATGATTTTAACGATTCAATATTCATTCCCAATCATCACCTTGATCTTGTTCTAGTGGAAGGGTAAAGTAAATTGTCGTTCCCTTTCCTTCCTGACTTTCCGCCCAAATCTTTCCCCCATGTGCTTGAATCATTTCCTTGGCAATAGCTAAACCTAGCCCTGTTCCGCCTAATTTTCTCGTTCTTGCTTTATCAACGCGATAGAATCGATCAAATATTTTTCCAATATTCTCTTTCGGGATACCTACTCCCTCATCACTAATACTAACAAGTAAGAAATCATCCTTTTCACGCATGCGATATGTAATTTTTCCACCTTCAGGAGAATATTTCATTGCATTGGAAATAATATTATAAATAACTTGGGTAATTTTATCTTCATCTAATTCAACATAATGTGGTTTTTTTGAAAAAGAACGTTGAAACGTCACATTTTGCTGCTTACTCATCTCAAAGCGATCAATGATTTTATTAAAAAATGTTGTAAAGTTCACCCAATCTTTCATTAAGTGATATTCTGTACTATCTAACTTGGATAATTGTAATAAATCTGTTACAAGTCGAATCATTCGCTCTGTTTCATCTTGTGTTACTTGTAAAAATTGCGGTGCTAATTTTTCATCTTGCCAAGCCCCATCTGATAATGCTTCTAAATAACTTCGCATTGTCGTTAACGGTGTTCGTAATTCATGAGAAACATTAGCAACGAATTCTCGTCGCTCTTGCTCAATTTTTTCCTGCTCTGTTACATCATATAAAACGACAATAAGACCATTTACTTTCCCTGTATCTTTTTGAACAACAGAGAAACTAGCACGAATAATATATGGCTTATTTCTTGTACTGAAATCTAATAAAACATCCTCAGGCTCATCAAATAGATTTTCCATTGAATATTGTTCTTCAAGTCCTAATACTTCTAAAACTGGTTTATCTAAAGCTGTTTCACGTGAAACATTTAGCATCTCACTAGCAGGATGATTTAATAAGATGATACGCCCTTTTCGATCTGTTGCAATAACCCCATCTGTCATATGGGTTAAGACACTAGATAACTTTCTTTTCTCTCCTTCTGTCGTTGCTCTAGCTTGTAGTAATTTAAGAGAGAGATTATTAAAGGTTTCAGATAGTTGACCAATTTCATCGTTCCCATATACTTTTACTTTTCTAGAAAAGTTTCCTTTTGCCATTTCTATTGCTTGCTTCCGCATTTCAACAATTGGACGAGTAATGGTTCTTGCCAATAATATTCCAAGTAAGGCTGTTACCCCTAAGGCAATAGCTGTCCCTGTCATAAAAATGCGATTAATATCTCGCATTTGGTCATAAATGTCTTCCATTGAAGCAAGGAGATAGATAGCACCTACCGTTTCATTATTTACTTTAATTGGGACAACCATGATGCGCATTTTGTCACCCGATTTTTCATCAATGGATTCCTTTTCTTGCTTCGTTCCTACAACTAAGGCACGTTTAACTAATAGTTGTGTCGTTCGCTTACCAATAATGTCTTGGTTTTCTGAATTTGATGTACCGATAACACGACCACTTTTATCAATAACTTGTACTTCATTTAAATCCTCAGAAATAAAATCTCGCATTAATGTTTGAATATCCGCTTCAAGAGAAGGGTCTTCTTTCTTTCTCTCTTTCGAAAATGCTTGTTCTAAATTGTAGTATAATAAATTCATCCGCTCATTTATTGATTCAGTGAAGTTGTCGGTAAGACGTCGTTCCAATTGCTGAAAAAAATAAACGCCCATAATTTGCATAGCCACTAAAATAAGTAACACATAAATTAAAATAAACTTCGTGTGAATTGAACGTAAAAAACTAAACCCTCTCATGGATTACTCCTTTTATTCTTGTTCTGGATCGCGTAAATAATACCCAACGCCTCGTCTTGTTACAATAATTGTTGGGTGACTAGAGTTATCTTCAATTTTTTCACGTAGACGACGGATTGTTACATCTACTGTTCGCACATCACCAAAATAATCATAGCCCCATACCGTTTGTAATAAGTGCTCTCGCGTTGCTACTTGTCCCATATGTTTTGCTAAATAATGTAGGAGTTCAAATTCACGATGCGTTAATTCTACGTTTTCACCACGTTTTGTAACCGTATAAGAGCTTGGATTAATAACTAATGGTCCAACGATTAATTCTGGATTTTCTTCTTTCTCTACCGTAATGACTTGTGCTTGACGACGTAAATTTACTTTTACACGAGCAAGCAATTCTCTCGTACTAAATGGCTTTGTTACATAATCATCTGCGCCAAGCTCTAATCCTAATACTTTATCAATTTCAGAATCCTTAGCTGTTAGCATAATAATTGGTACATCATATGTTTTTCTTACTTCACGACAAACTTCTAAGCCATCTTTGTATGGAAGCATAATATCAAGAATAATTAAATCTGGTAATTCCTTATGTACCTTTTCAATTGCTTCTTCACCATCATAAGCACAAACTGTTTCATATCCTTCTTTTTCAAGGTTGAATTTCAGTATATCAGCAATCGGTCTTTCATCATCTACGATTAATATCTTTTTATTCATAATAGAGTTCCCCCTTTTTCCTAAGCATTTCATTTGTATCTATTCTTATTATAGAAAAACCTCTAGCAACAAGGAAGTGCTAGAGGTTTTTTATATACATTATTTTATCATTAATATTTCTTTATTGCAAAATCAAAAGGAAGACACAGTTTGTGTCTTCCTTTTAAGAGTGGCTCGGGACGGAATCGAACCGCCGACACGAGGATTTTCAGTCCTCTGCTCTACCGACTGAGCTACCGAGCCGCAAATCTATATAAAACCTTCACGGTGTTACAAAAATGGCGGTCCCGACCGGGATCGAACCGGCGATCTCCTGCGTGACAGGCAGGCATGTTAACCGCTACACCACGGGACCAACTGCTTTATTTTAGAAGAAAAATGACCCGTACGGGATTCGAACCCGTGTTACCGCCGTGAAAGGGCGGTGTCTTAACCACTTGACCAACGGGCCATTATTAAAAATGGTGAGCCATGAAGGACTCGAACCTTCGACCCTCTGATTAAAAGTCAGATGCTCTACCAACTGAGCTAATGGCTCTTCATATAATAATGACAAGCGTTTTCTTGCTTGTTTTAGCAGCAACGAAATTTATAATAGCATAATAAGATATAGATTACAACCCCTTTTTTACATAATTTTTATTTTTTGTCGGAAAATATATGGATATGTTATTTTCTTCATTCCTAAAAAAAAGAGGCTGATTTTATCAACCTCTTTCCGTCTTTTTATACACCATAAACGTTGCGTAATACATTTGTTTGATCACGATCTGGACCTACAGAGAAAATAGCAACTGGAATACCTGTTAATTGAGAAACTCTTTCTACATAATGACGTGCATTTGCAGGTAAGTCTTCTAATGTTTTTGCTCCAGTAATATCTTCTGTCCAACCAGGTAATTCTTCAAATACTGGCTCACATTGAGACAATACTTTTAAGCTAGCTGGGAATTCTTTAATAATTTCACCTTGATATTTATATGCAACACAAATTTTTAATGTTTCAATGCCTGTTAATACGTCAATTGAATTTAATGATAAATCAGTAATACCACTTACACGTTTTGCATGACGAACAACGACGCTATCGAACCAACCTACACGACGTGGACGACCAGTTGTTGTCCCATATTCACGACCAACTTCACGAATTTGATCGCCAATTTCATTTTTTAATTCTGTTGGGAATGCCCCTTCCCCTACACGAGTTGTATATGCTTTACATACACCAACTACACGTTGAATTTTTGAAGGACCTACACCTGAACCAATTGTTACACCACCAGCTGTTGGGTTAGAAGATGTAACGAAAGGATATGTTCCTTGGTCGATATCTAACATAACACCTTGAGCACCTTCAAATAAAACACGACGTCCTTCATCTAATGCATCGTTTAAAACAACAGATGTATCACATACGTACTGTTTAAGTTGTTGTCCATATTCATAATACTCTTCAAAAATTTCTTCGAATGTAAATCCAGTTGCGTCGAACATTCTATCAAATAAGCGATTTTTTTCAGCTAAATTGCGAGCTAACTTTTCGCCAAACTCTTCACGATCTAATAAGTCTGCAATACGGATTCCAACGCGAGCTGCTTTATCCATATATGCTGGACCGATTCCTTTTTTTGTTGTGCCGATTTTGTTATCGCCTTTGCTTTCTTCTTCTAATTCATCTTGTTTTAAATGATAAGGTAAAATAACATGTGCACGATTACTAATACGTAAGTTCGATGTATTAACTCCTTTATCATGTAAATATGCTAATTCTTGAAGTAAAGCTTTCGGATCGATAACCATTCCGTTTCCAATTACACAAATTTTATCTTCAAAAAAGATACCAGATGGAATCAAATGAAGCTTATATTTTTCACCGTTAAAAACGATTGTATGTCCAGCGTTATTTCCGCCTTGATAACGTGCAACTACCTCTGCATGTTGGGCTAAGAAGTCCGTAATTTTTCCCTTACCTTCATCTCCCCATTGTGTACCTACAACTACTACTGAAGACATATTCAGCACCTCCGCGCAATATCAAACACATTTGTGTTTTTTTAATCAATACACTTCATTTTATCAAATTCCAACGGATTGTCAATTTATTCACGAACATTTAATTAAACTAATTTAATTTCGTTCGCTTTTGATATTAGTGTCCATCCTCATCAAATCGTCTCTCCAAGTTAACAAATTTATTATATTCTTTTACAAAGGCTAACTCGACTGTACCTACTGGACCACTACGTTGTTTAGCAATAATAATTTCAATTGTATTTTTTTCAGACTCACGATCGTAGTAATCTTCACGGTATAAGAATGCAACGATATCTGCATCCTGCTCAATACTTCCTGATTCACGAATATCTGACATCATTGGACGTTTATCTTGACGTTGCTCCACCCCACGGGATAGCTGAGATAGGGCAATTAATGGCACCTTCAATTCACGGGCCAATTCTTTTAATGTACGAGAAATTTCTGATACTTCCTGCTGACGGTTTTCTCCAGAACGACCATTTCCTCTAATTAATTGAAGATAGTCAATTAAAATCATTCCTAACCCATGCTCTTGCTTTAGACGTCGACATTTTGCTTGAATATCGTTAATGCGAATCCCTGGCGTATCATCAATGTAAATACCCGCTTTTGCTAAGTTCCCAATGGCAATGGTTAATTTTTTCCAATCTTCTTCTTCAAGTGTACCTGTACGTAAATTTTGAGCATTAATATTTCCTTCTGCACAAAGCATACGCATAACAAGTTGATCTGCCCCCATCTCTAAACTAAAGATTGCAACATTTTCATCTGTCTTTGTTGCCACGTTTTGAGCAATATTTAAGGCAAAGGCTGTTTTCCCTACTGATGGACGGGCAGCAACAATGATTAAATCATTTGGTTGGAATCCTGCTGTTTTTGCATCTAAATCAACAAATCCAGTTGGAATACCAGAAATCTCCCCACGATTAGCATGTAATATTTCGATTTTATTATACGCTTCAACTAGTACATCTTTAATATCCTTAAAAGAACCACTATTTTTACGTTGGGCTACTTCCATAATTCGCTTTTCGGATTCGTGAAGTAATCCTGATACATCATCTTCACGCTCAAAACTTTCTGTTACAATCGATGTCGCAGTTCGAATTAATCTTCTTAAAACAGATTTCTCTTCCACAATTCGTGCATAATATTCCACATTTGCCGCTGTTGGAACAGCACCTGTTAATTCACTTAAATAGGAAACTCCTCCGACCTCTTCTAACTCATTTTTATCCGCTAATTGTGTCGTTAATGTCACTAGGTCAATTGGTTCACCTTGTTCATTTAAAGATAAAATAGCCTCAAAAATCTTTTGATGCGCAACTCGATAAAAATCGGGCGGTAATAATAATTCTGACGCCGTTGTAAAAGCGTTTGGATCAATTAAGATGGCACCAATGACCGCTTGTTCTGCTTCAATATTATGAGGAGGGGTTCGATCTTGTAATTCATCTGTCATCTTTGTTTATTCCTCCTTAAAAAAAATCTGCCACCATAATATGCGACAGATCTCTATGCTTTGTCCTTACATTTCTTTTACATGTACATTTAATGTTGCTGTCACTTCAGCATGTAATTTGATTTTTACTTTTGTTACCCCTAATGAACGAATTGCGTCGTGCATCTCAAATTTGCGTTTATCAATTTTAATACCGTGTTTCTTCTGTAATTCATCTGCAATTTGCTTACTTGTAATAGAACCAAATAAACGTCCGCCTTCACCAGACTTCGCTTTTAATTCTACTGTTAATTCTCCTAATTTCGTAGCTAATTGCTTACTATTTTCTAATTCTTGTGCTGCTTCTTTTTCTTTTTTACGATTTTGAGCATCTAATGTTTTTATGTTTCCGCTATTTGCTTCAACTGCATAACCTTTTTTAATTAAGAAATTTTGGGCATATCCTGATGATACTTCTTTGATTTCTCCTTTTTTTCCTGAACCTTTTACATCTTTTAAGAAAATTACTTTCATTGTTCGTTGCCTCCCTCTAAATAACTATCTATACATTGTAACAATTCACTTTCAGCTTCTGCAATAGTTCCTTTTAATTGGGTTGCCGCATTTGTTAAGTGACCGCCACCGTTCATTTGTTCCATGATAACTTGTACATTGATATCACCAAGGGAACGTCCACTTATTCCGACTGTGTCTGCATTTTTCTTGGCAATTACGAAAGATGCAACAATATTTGTCATTGATAAAAGTGTATCGGCAGCTTGGGCAATTAATACTTGATTATAATAATCCGTCTCTAACCCTTTTGCAATTGCAATACCATCTTGGGTTACAACAGCTCTTTCAATCAATTTAGAGCGCTTCACATACACATCAATGTCTTCTTTAAGCAACGTTTGGACTAATACAGTATCTGCCCCTTGTGCTCGCAAATAGGAAGCTGCATCAAATGTACGTGTTCCTGTACGGAACGTGAAGCTTTTTGTATCTACGATAATCCCAGCTAATAATGCTGTTGCCTCTAACATTTTCATTTTAACCTTTGGAGCTTGATATTCCAATAGTTCTGTTACTAATTCACACGTAGATGATGCATATGGTTCCATATAAACAAGCACGGGGTCCTTGATAAATTCCTCTGCTCGACGATGATGGTCAATAACAACAACGTTATCAATCATTTTTAACAGCTTTTCTTCAATCACCAAAGATGGTTTATGTGTATCAACAATAACGAGCAATGTATCCTCAGAAGCCATCTCCATAGCTGCTTCTGGTGTAATAAATTGAGAGCTTAGTTCACTTGTATTTTTTACTTCCTTTACTAAGCGTCTTACACCATCATCAATTTGATTTTCATTTAATACAATATATGGTTGACGGTTATTAAGCTTTGCTATCATGGCAATTCCAATGCTTGCGCCAACTGCGTCCATATCAGGCATTTTATGCCCCATAATTAAGACATTTTTTCTTTCTATAATTAAATCCTTAAGAGCATGTGAAATAACCCTTGCTCGTACACGTGTACGTTTTTCAACTGGATTTGATTTTCCACCATAAAATTTAGATTTCCCTGACGTATGCTTAATCGCTACTTGATCTCCGCCACGACCTAAAGCTAAATCCAAGCCTGACTGTGCTAAAGCACCTAGTTCAGGCAGAGAACAATCCCCAGAACCAACGCCAATACTTAACGTAATCAAAATATTTCTTTTTTGTGTTTGTTCTTTTACTTGATCTAAAATACTAAACTTTGATTTTTCAAGCTGTACTAAAATGTGTTCATTTAATATAGCCATATAGCGATCTGATGACACCCTCTTTAAAAAGATACCATACTCTAACGCCCAATCATTTAAAATGGCCGTCACTAAGCTATTTAATTGGGTTCTAGATTGATCATCAGCCCCTTGTGTTACTTCATCATAATTATCGAGATAAATAACAGCCATGACAGTTCGATCGTTTTGATACAAACGCTCAATCTCTGTCTGCTCTGTTATATCAAAAAAATAAACAAGTTGCTCGTTTTTACGAGCAATTACTTTAAATTTACGATTGTTTAATGTAATTAAATCTTGTTCTAAGTCTCGTTTTAATACATTCATTAAATTTTCTGAGACATCTTCAACAGATTGGCCAACTAATACTGTTTCTTCAAAACAAGACAATAAATATGGATTTGCCCATTGAATTTGGTAGTCGCGATTATACAATAAAATTCCAATTGGCAATTCGTTAAAAGCTTCATCACTTACTTTCTTTACTCGATGCATCATTAATTCTGTATACTGATTAATCTCTTTCTTTATTTGCTGATTGACTTTATAAAACCATCCAGATACAGCTCCTAAAATGATTAATAACATAATTCCAATCCACTTACTAACAGCGAAGATAATAATGGCAACAATCACAAATATAGTTAATAAGATCAAAACAGGATACAGAAACCACCGTTTCTTCTGTATTTCTGACATAAGATTTTTTTCAGCTCCCACAATTTCACATATGTAATATAATTCATAATCGACTTCTTAAAGAAAAACCTAAATCTATTATACCTAACAGCATAACAATAGAAAACAGTAGAGGAATAAAAAATAGCATAACAACAAATAACACGCGCCATATTTTATTTATCCCTTTCTTATGAAAAAAGAAGAAAACAAACGTAATCCCTTGAAAAATAGCAAGCAACTGAAACAATAATAAAAAATTTAAGATGACCATATAAAGAACCGAATGTTCATTTATTGGAAAAAAACTAATAATTAGTAATACTAAATAAACGCCTAATAATTGTTTTGGTAATGTCACCTCATGTAAGCGCGGCCATTTTTTCACATTATATCTTAACCGCTTTAGAATCGGCATTGTACATAAACATGTAAATAGAGACATAACCATTGCAACTAACAAAAAGAGAATTGGTAAAATCGTCGGAATCAAATCAACATAGTTCTGTAGCATTTGGACATTCTTTTCAGGTAAATCCTTTCCTGTTGTTTCAAAAATCGATTGTGCTTGCTTCATCGCTTCATTAATTAAAGTTTGCATCTGTTCAACCATATCTATTCCGGTAACCATTTTAGTTAGAATATAGATACCGATAATTGAAAGAATATATGCTACTGTTGCTTTTAAGAAAATTTCTAGTGGTCCTTTTCCTTTTTTAACTAAATCACCTATTACATACCCTACAAATCCTGACATCAATACAACTGGTACAGAAAATAAACTAAATAGCATAAAAGTGACAATACTACCTACAATAATAAGGAAAATAGTTTCAGTAATATTATATCTTATGCGATAAACGACAAAAGGTACCGGTAATAAAAATGTGACGAATAAGCTAATAATTGGTACATAGGTAGAAATAAAAAAGAAAACAGTAAAAATTGCAATCATAATAGCACCTTCTGTTAGTGCCCTTGTATTTTTCATTTTTTCACCTCTTTTTGTTTCACGTGGAACAGCTCTTCTCACTATTTTAAAACATAATGAAAAAAGCACAGTAGACCATTTGTCACACTGTGCTTTTATACAATCTTATTCTGCAACGTATGGTAATAAAGCCATTTGACGTGCACGCTTGATAGCGATTGTTAATTTACGTTGGTATTTAGCGCTTGTACCAGTTACACGACGTGGTAAAATTTTACCGCGCTCAGAAACGAAACGTTTTAATAAATCAGTATCTTTATAATCGATATGAGTAATGCCATTTGCAGTAAAGTAACAAACTTTACGACGTTTAGCACGACCACCTCTGCGATTCATAGCCATTCTTTTCAACTCCTATCCTTTTTGTTTAACCGAATCTATTTATATCTTTACGATCCATTAAAACGGAAGATCATCATCGGAGATGTCAATCGTTTTTCCAGCATTTGCGAATGGATCATCATTTTTCTTGAAAGAGTTACCTTCCCCCATATCGAATGGAGATGATGAAGGTGCTCCTTGTCCGTATGATGATTGTCCACCAAAGCTAGGAGAAGATGGTTGAGCTGCATAACCGCCGCGTTGCTCACTTGATGCAGAACGACTGTCTAAAAATTGAACGCTATCTGCAACAACTTCTGTTACATATACACGTTTTCCATCTTGTCCTTCATAACTACGTGTTTGAAGACGACCATCAACGCCTGCTAAGCTACCTTTCTTTAAGTAGTTCGCTACGTTTTCAGCTGGTTTACGCCAAACGACACAGTTAATAAAGTCTGCATCACGCTCACCTTGTTGATTTGAAAAAGTACGATTTACTGCCAATGTAAATGTAGCAACGGCTACGCCATTTGGTGTATATCGTAAATCTGGATCTTTTGTTAATCGACCTACAAGCACAACACGATTTAACATACTAGCCATCTCCTCTCTAATGGATTATTTTTTAATTTCTTATTTTTCGTCACGAACAATGATGTGGCGGATGATATCTTCGCTAATTTTAGCTAGACGATCAAACTCTTGTACTGCTTCAGTTGCTGCATTTACGTTTAATAACATGTAGTAACCGTCACGGAAATCGTTAATTTCGTAAGCTAAACGACGTTTACCCCACTCTTTAACTTCAGCGATTTCAGCACCTTTTTCAGTTAAAATACCGTTAAAACGCTCAACTAATGCTTTTTTAGCCTCATCTTCAATGTTTGGGCGGATGATGTACATGATTTCGTACTTTTTCATCTCACTTCACCTCCTTTTGGTCTAAACGGCCCTGACTCATCAGGGCAAGGAGCAATAATTAAATTACTCACGAGTTTAGATTATATCATACTGTTTTAGTTTAGGCAAATACAAAAAGAAAATACAAATAGGTTAAGCGCCCTATTTGTATTTTCTTTTAAAAGATTTTTAAACATTAAAACGGAAGTGCATAACATCGCCATCTTTTACGATGTATTCTTTTCCTTCTAAACGAACACGACCTGCTTCTTTCGCAGCTTGCATTGAACCATATTGTACTAAGTCATCATAAGCAACTGTCTCAGCACGGATAAATCCACGTTCGAAATCAGAGTGAATAACACCTGCACATTCTGGTGCTTTCATGCCCTGACGGAATGTCCAAGCACGAACTTCTTGTACACCAGCTGTAAAGTAAGTTGCTAATCCTAATAGGTGGTAAGCAGCACGAATTAGTTGATCTAAACCGGATTCTTCAATACCTAATTCTTCTAGGAAAGCTTTCTTTTCTTCCCCATCTAGCTCGGCAATTTCAGATTCGATTTTCGCACAAATAACGATTACTTCTGAACCTTCAGCTGCAGCAAATTCACGTACGGCTTGCACATATTCATTATCAGAAGGATCCATAATATCATCTTCTGATACGTTGGCTACATATAACATTGGTTTAATTGTTAATAAGTGCAAATGTTTTACAAGACGCATTTGTTCTTCTGTAAACTCTACTGCACGAGCAGGCTGGTTGTTTTCAAATGCTTCTTTTAATTTTAATAAGATTTCATGCTCATAAACCGCATCTTTATCACGTTGTTTAGCAAGTTTGCCAACACGTTCGATACGCTTATCAACTGTTTCTAAGTCAGCTAAAATAAGCTCTAAGTTAATTACTTCAATATCAGAAATTGGGTCAACTTTCCCAGCAACGTGAGTAATGTTTTCATCTGCAAAGCAACGAACAACTTGGCAAATTGCATCTACTTGACGAATATGAGATAAGAATTTATTCCCTAATCCTTCACCCTTACTTGCCCCTTTTACAATACCGGCAATATCTGTAAATTCGAATGCTGTTGGAACAGTTTTCTTTGGTGTTACTAACTCTGTTAATTTTTCTAAACGATGATCTGGAACTTCTACAATTCCTACGTTTGGATCAATTGTACAGAATGGATAGTTAGCTGATTCTGCACCAGCTTGTGTAATTGCGTTAAAAAGCGTTGATTTCCCTACGTTTGGTAAACCAACAATCCCTGCTGTTAATGCCATTTTCTTCACTCCTACAGTTTTTCAATCTTTCACCAATTATAGAGAGTCTACTTATAATTGACAAGCCTACTATTCTTCGTGCTTAATTAAAACCTTCTTCATTTTTCGTTCAAATTCACGACGTGGAATCATCACGCTATGTCCACACCCAACACATTTAATTCGAATATCCATACCCATGCGAATAATTTCCCATTTATTTGAGCCACATGGATGGGCTTTTTTCATCTCAACGATATCATGTAAACCAAAGTCTTTTTCTGACATATGATCCTCCTACTTCCCTTGTTCAACTCGATTATACATAACCATTCGAGGGAATGGAATTTCAATTCCTTCCTCATCTAATTTTACCTTAATTTCCTTACGAAGGGCACGCATTATCGGAAAATGTTTCATCGGTTCTGTTTCGGCGATTACACGTAACGTTACTTCTGATGCCCCTAACGCCTGTACCCCTAATAATTGAGGCACACCCACTAGCTCTTCATATTTTTCAGGAAGTGTTTCAAGTAAATCCATAATTACTTTTTCCGCTCGCTCAATGTCTCCTTCATAAGCAATGCCAAAATCAACAATGGCAAAATTGTTGTAAATAGACGAGTTCGTTACGTTGGTAATATTTCCATTTGGAATAATATGAACTTCACCCGTTAAGCTTCTTAGCTTAGATGTACGTAAACCAATTTCAATAATTGTTCCTTCAAATACCCCTTGGTTATTATTCGTTGTATTTAAACGAACATAATCTCCCACTGCAAACTGGTCTTCAAAAATAATAAAAAAACCTGTAATGACGTCTTTTACCAAGCTTTGTGCACCAAAACCGACAGCAACCCCAATGATCCCTGCACCGGCAATAATACTAGCGATAGGTACACCTAAAAAATCTAAAATCATCATACCCGCAATAAAATAAACAACATATCCCCATATATTTTCAATTAATTTTTGAAGGGTTACCGTACGACGCTCTGATATGTGAAGTGGGGTGCGACTATTAATTTTCATTACTTTTTTAACAAGTCGCTTTCCTAGACGAACGATAAATTGAGCGATAATAATAATCAATAAAATTCGAATAGAGCCCCAGAAAATAATTTCCCATAAATCGGGATTTAAAATCTTTGCTAATATGTTTTCTTTAAATTGTTTCAATATTTGTTTTCCTCCTTGTCTCATTTCCATGTATAAATTATCAGATTTCTCTATATAATGATAATACTATTTATAAAGAGAGGGCTGACGAAAATGAATTTATCCTTTCCATTTAAATCCTTTTATCAATCCACTTCTATTCATCATGAAGAAACCTCTGCTGAAACAAAAATTGCTGATGGATTTCTTCAATATTTACCATCAACTGTAACAACACCAATCGTACTCGTCTGCATTGGAACAGACCGATCAACTGGCGACTCCTTTGGTCCACTTGTAGGTTCCAATCTATGTAAGTACAAGCTAAAGCACTTTCACGTTTATGGTACGCTAGATTACCCTGTTCATGCATTAAATTTAGAGGAGACAATGACCACTATTCTAACTTACCATAAAGATGCCTTTATTATTGGAATTGATGCTTGCTTAGGCAAAATGACAAACATCGGTGCCATTTCTATTGGAAAAGGACCAGTAAAACCAGGTGCAGCTGTTAATAAGAAACTTCCACCCGTCGGAAATATTCATTTAACCGGCACTGTTAATATAGCAGGTTATATGGAACATGTCATTCTTCAAAACACGAGACTAAGTTTAGTAATGAAGATGGCCAATTCTGTTTCAAAAGCAGTAAAGATAGTTGACAATCAATTAACGTTTCACGTGAAACATTAAAAAGAGACTGTAATGGAAATGCCCCAGTCTCTTTTCTTATTTATAATTCTTCTTCCTCACTGCTAAGCAACATTAAAATACGCTCTAAATCTTCAGGAGAGAAAAAATCAATTTCAATTTTTCCTTTTTTCTTCCCACTTTTGATTTTAACAGATGTTCCAAAGCGTTCTTGTAACATCTCTTCTCGTTGCTTAATAAATACGTTTTTAGATGGTTGTTCTTTCTTCGTTTCTTTTTTTTCACCTTGATTCAATTCCTGAATAAGCGCTTCTAATTGTCGTACATTTAAGTGCTCCTCTAATACTTTACTTACTATTTCCGGAATTAACTGTTGGTTTTTACAGCCTAATAGTGCACGAGCATGTCCCATGGATAATTGTTCATTAATAACATATTTTTTTACTTCTTCTGGAAGAGAAAGCAATCGAACAATGTTGGCAATATGAGGACGGCTTTTTCCAACACGTATTGCTAATTGATCCTGCGTAATCTTTAATTTCTCCATTAATAGCTTATACGCTTGTCCTTCTTCAATTGGATTTAAATCCTCACGTTGTAAATTTTCTAATAGCGCCAATTCCATCATTTGTTGTTCCGTAAATTCGCGTACAATGGCTGGAATTGTATCAAAATGAGCTTCTCTTGCTGCTCGAAATCTTCGTTCACCTGCTAAAATTTCATAACCTTTAATCGTCTTTCTAACAACAATTGGTTGGATAATACCATGTTCAAGAATTGAGTTCTTCAATTCTTGAATGCTAGTTTCATCAAAATTCTTTCGAGGCTGGTACGGATTCGGACGAAGCTCTCGTAATGAGATTTGAAGAACAACATCATCATTACTTGGCTCTAAACTAGAAAAAAGAGCATCAATTCCTCTACCTAAGCCTTTAGCCATTATTCATCACTTCCTTTGCAAAATCGAGATACACTTCTGATGCCCGTGACTTAGCATCATGTAAAATAATTGGTTTCCCATGACTTGGTGCTTCGCTTAATCGAACGGTTCTAGGAATAATCGTCGTATATACTTTATGATGGAAATGTCTTTTTACTTCATCAATTACTTCAAGTCCTAAATTTGTTCGAGCATCTAACATGGTTAGTAAAACGCCTTCTAGTTGTAAATCCTTATTTAAATGCTTTTGAACGAGACGAATCGTATTAACAAGCTGTGTTAATCCTTCTAACGCGTAATATTCACATTGAACAGGAATTAAGACAGAGTCCGATGCTGTTAAGGCATTTAATGTAAGTAGTCCTAAAGATGGTGGGCAATCAATAATAATATAATCGTATTGCCCTTTAATGATATGTAGTGCTTTTTTTAACTTTATTTCGCGTGAAATAGTTGGTACTAATTCAATTTCCGCACCTGCTAAGTCCCTTGTTGCTGGTGCAATCTCTAAACCTTTAATTGCTGTTTCTTTAATAATTTCTTTTACTGATACATCATCAACTAAGACATCATAAATACATTGATCAATTGCTTCTTTTGCCAAACCTACGCCAGTTGTAGCATTTCCTTGTGGATCAATATCAACGAGCAATACTTTTTTGCCTAAATGAGCCAAACTAGCGCCAAGATTTACAGACGTTGTTGTTTTTCCAACCCCGCCCTTTTGATTTGCGATTGAAATAATTTTCCCCATTTGCTACCACCCAATCTTCAACTAGAACATTTTCTTTTTTTCCTATTGTATCATGAATAAGTTTGTATTTTTATAATAATCCTAAATAAAGTGAAACTTCCGTCTCGAGAATTTTATATCCGTTAGAGCAGGATAACTAGAAATAACAGTTTAATTTCTTATTTCTAAATTAAGTTGGATTTTCCTTCATTATTATCCACTTAGAAACTAGAAAAAGGAGTTGATCAAAAGATCATCTCCCTAATGGATTCAAGAAAAAACATTTCCATTTTTTCTCGCTAACTATGAAACTATTGCTTTGGTATTTTAATTGTAATTTGATAAAACTCATCAAATTCTTCTTCATTAGAATCAATATGTAAGCCTGTTTTCGTTACTAAGGAAATGGATTCACGAATCGTATTCATGGCGATTCGAGTATCTCTACTAAAGCTCTTCATTTTCGGCTTTACTTTTTCCTTTCTCGTTTCAAGCATTTTAGTAACTTTATCTTCTGTTTGTTTTACATTTAACTGCAATTCAATAATTTCTTCTAATACTTTCAGTTGCTTTTCTAAATCTTTCAGAGGAATAAGCGCTCGAGCATGGCGCTCCGTTATTTTTCGTTCTAATAAAGCATTTTGTACTTGTTCAGGTAACTTTAAAAGGCGTAACTTATTGGCAATTGTAGATTGACCCTTTCCTAATTGCTGCGCTAACATTTCTTGTGTCATATCGTGAAGTTCTAATAATTTTTGATAAGCAATTGCTTCTTCAACTGGTGTTAATTCTTCACGTTGTAAATTTTCGATTAAAGCAATTTCAGCCGTTTCCTTATCTGATAATGCCTTCACAATAACAGGAACTTCTGGTAAGCCTAATTTAAGTGCCGCACGATAGCGTCGTTCACCAGCAATAATTTCATACGTATCATCATTCATTTTTCTAGCGACAATTGGTTGTAAAATTCCATGTGTTTCAATCGTTTTTGCTAATTCATTAATCTTTTGATCATGAAAGATTGTACGTGGTTGATACGGATTTGGCTTGATTATATTTATTGGGAGGAATTGAATTTTTTCTTTCTCATCAATTTGTTGCCCGAAATCCTCTGCTTTTTCATTTAATCCAAATAAACGCGATAATGTGTTTCTCACTGCTTACTGCACCACCCTTATATCAATTAAAATACTTTCCACCTAGACCCTTTTGTTTCACGTGAAACAAAAACCTGTTTACATGCCTTTTTCAATTGGTTGTTTGTTTGGTGTTCCTGGCTTACGTGGGTATTTCTTAGGCGTTTTTCTTTTTTTGTTAATAATAACTATGCTACGTTCACTTTCTTCGATTGGAAGTGTAAAATCTATTACATTTTGAATTTCCCCACCTAGTACATTTACGGCATATTGACCAGTTTCCACTTCATCATGAGCCGCTGCACCTTTCATGGCAACAAAATAACCGTTTACCTTTACAAGTGGCATACAAAGTTCACTTAAAACTGATAAACGGGCAACTGCACGAGCAGTAACAACGTCAAAACTTTCACGAATGCCTTCTTTTTTCCCAAACGTTTCAGCACGGTCATGATAAAAGGCAACATTGTCTAAACTAAGTTCAGATGCTAATTCATTTAAAAATGTAATGCGTTTCTGTAAAGAATCAACAATTGTTACTTGTAAATGTGGAAAGGCAATTTTTAATGGAATACTCGGAAAGCCAGCTCCAGCCCCTACATCACAAATTGAGATTGGTTTTGTAAAGTCAAAGTAAAAAGCAGCGGAAATAGAATCAAAAAAATGCTTTAAATATACCTCTTCCTTGTCAGTAATGGCAGTTAAATTCATTTTTTCATTCCACTCTACTAATAACTCATAATAACGCTCATATTGCTCTAATTGCTTAGCAGTAAGGTTAATCCCTTTACTGCTAAGCGCTGCTGTAAATTGTTCAATATTCATTTTTTCACCTACTATTATTCATTCGATACTCTTGCAATTTTTCCTTGTTCTAAATAAACAAGAAGAATAGAAATATCCGCTGGGTTTACACCTGAAATGCGAGATGCTTGAGCTAACGATAATGGTTGAACGGCTTTTAGCTTTTGTCGTGCTTCTGAAGCTAAGCTATGAATGGCATCATAATCAATGTTAGCTGGGATTTTTTTATCTTCCATTCGTTTCATACGTTCCACTTGTTGAAGGGACTTTGTAATATACCCTTCGTATTTCAGCTGAATTTCTACTTGTTCTGCAACTTCTTCATTTACTTTCGTTTCAAGAGGAGCTAAATATTCAATATGAGCATATGTTACTTCCGGACGACGTAAAAAATCAGCTGCTTTAATACCATCTTTTAATTCTGCACTTCCAATGGAGCGTAAATATTCTTGAACTTCTTTTGTTGGACGAATTGTTGTTTCCATTAAACGTGTTTTTTCTTGTTCAATTAATGCTTTCTTTTCTTGGAAACGAGCATATCGTTCTTCTGTTACTAAACCAATTTCCGCACCGATATCTGTTAATCGTAAATCAGCATTGTCGTGTCTTAATAATAAACGATATTCTGCACGAGATGTTAATAAGCGATAAGGTTCATTTGTCCCTTTTGTGATTAAATCATCAATTAACACGCCGATATATGCTTGAGAACGATCTAAAACCACTTCTTCTTTATTTAATACGCGGCAAGCTGCATTAATTCCAGCCATTAAGCCTTGCCCAGCCGCTTCCTCATATCCTGATGTACCGTTAATTTGACCAGCTGTATATAAATTTTTAACATTTTTTGTTTCTAATGTTGGCCATAATTGAGTTGGCACAACTGCATCGTACTCAATTGCATAGCCCATGCGCATAATTTCAGCATTTTCTAAACCAGTGATTGAACGAACCATTTGTACTTGAATGTCTTCTGGTAAACTTGTTGAAAAACCTTGTACATAGACTTCTTCTGTATTTTTACCTTCTGGCTCTAAGAAAATTTGATGTCTTGGTTTGTCATTGAAACGAACAACTTTATCTTCAATAGATGGACAATAACGTGGTCCTGTTCCTTTAATCATTCCAGAGTACATTGGTGAACGATGTAAATTTTGATCAATAATTTCATGTGTTTTTTCATTTGTATATGTCAACCAACAAGGAACTTGATCCATGTTGTATTCTGTTGTTTCATAAGAGAATGCACGTGGTACGTCATCACCAGGTTGAATTTCCGTTTTCGAATAATCGATTGTTCGGCTATTTACACGAGGTGGTGTTCCTGTTTTAAAACGAACTAAATCAAAACCTAGTTCTTCTAGATGCTGTGACAGCTTAATAGATGGCTGTTGGTTGTTTGGACCACTTGAATATTTAATATCACCAATAATGATTTCACCACGTAAAAATGTTCCGGTTGTAATAATAACTGTTTTAGCACGAAACTCTAATCCAGTTTGTGTAATAACACCTGCGCATTGGTTGTCCTCAATAATTAGTCTTTCTACTAATCCTTGACGTAACGTTAAATTTTCTGTATTCTCAATTGTTTTTTTCATTTCTTGTTGATATAACACTTTATCGGCTTGGGCGCGTAACGCACGTACAGCTGGCCCTTTACCTGTGTTAAGCATCTTCATTTGAATATGAGTTTTATCAATGTTTTTACCCATTTCACCGCCAAGGGCATCAATTTCACGAACAACGATACCTTTCGCTGGCCCACCAACTGATGGATTACATGGCATAAACGCTACCATATCTAAATTAATTGTTAATAAAAGTGTCTTAGTTCCCATACGAGCTGCTGCTAATGCTGCCTCACAACCAGCATGGCCTGCACCAATGACGATAACGTCATAAGTTCCTGCAAGGTGTCCCATTAAAAATCCTCCTTATATGTTTCACGTGAAACATTTCTTTATTTTCCTAAACAAAATTGAGAAAATAGCTGATTGATTAGGCTTTCTTGGGCAGAATCACCGATAATTTCACCTAATAATTCCCATGATCTTGTTAAATCAATTTGAATCATATCAATTGGCATAAAATCCTCCGCTGCACCAATTGCGTCATTAATCGTTTTTTGGGCTTGATTTAATAATGCAATATGTCGAGCATTTGAAACGTACGTTGCATCCTTTGGCCCAATCGTTCCTTCGAAGAATAAAGATGCAATCGCTTCTTCTAATGCTTCGATGCCTCGTTCTTCTTTAAAGGATGTTGTAATAATTTTGCCATTAGGAGCAAGTTGTTGTACTTTTTCTAAATCTATTTTTTGTTCTAAGTCTGTCTTATTTACAACAACGACTACTTCTTTTTCTTTCGCAGCTTCAAATAATTCAATATCTGACTGTGTTAAATCTTCATTATAGTTAAGCACCAATAAAACCAGGTCTGCTTGTGTCAATACTTGTTTTGAACGCTCTACACCGATTTTTTCAACCACATCTTCTGTTTCACGAATACCAGCTGTATCAATTAACTTTAAAGCAATACCGCGAATATTTACGTATTCTTCAATTACATCTCGTGTTGTTCCTGGTATATCCGTAACAATTGCTTTACTTTCTTGGACAAGACTATTTAATAAAGAAGATTTTCCAACATTTGGTCGCCCAACAATTACAGTAGAAATCCCTTCTCTTAATATCTTCCCTTGTTTTGCAGTTTGAAGTAATTTTGCAATTTCATCTTTTACATATGTTGCTTTTGGAATGATCATCGTCGTCGTCATTTCTTCTACATCATCATACTCAGGATAATCGATATTTACCTCAATTTGCGCTAAAATTTCTAGTAATTCTTGACGAAGTTTCGAAATTAATTTAGACAAACGCCCTTCCATTTGGCCAATTGCAACACTCATTGCATCATCTGTTTGGGCACGGATTAAATCCATAATTGCCTCTGCTTGGGCTAAATCAATTCGACCATTTACAAAAGCACGTTTTGTAAATTCGCCTGGCTCTGCTAATCGTGCCCCTTTATTTAAAACAAGTTGTAATACTTTATTAACAGACACCATTCCACCGTGACAGTTAATTTCTACTACATCTTCCTTTGTAAACGTTCGTGGGGCTCTTAAAACAGATACCATTACCTCTTCAATAATTTCGCCACGTTCATCGTCCATTAAGTGACCATAATGAATTGTATGGGTAGGAACCTCTTCTAAATTTTTTCCTTTAAATATTTTGTTTACAATTTGTACTGCTTCATCGCCGCTGACGCGAACAATTGCAATTGCACCTTCGCCAAGTGGTGTTGAAATAGCTGTAATTGTATCAGCGTACATAATGTCACCTCATGCCTTCCTCATTCTTTTCTCTATAAATAACTACTTTCTTTATTTTGTCCGAACTAACATTAGCAATTAATGCTAAGAAACTTTATTAAGTCACTATCTCTCCCCCTAATGATTCGCCAGGGAGTAATTAGTTTTTAGTAATAAAAATTAACATTATAAGAAATTAATAATGGATGTATTCATAATTAATTCAGAAGTTTAGCATATCATAAGTAAAACTGTTAAAAAAGCGTAAGTATTCATTTTATTATAACCTTCATCTCTTTATGATAAACAGTAAAAAGAACCCTTAGGATTCTAAGAGTTCTTTTTTAAAGAAACTGTTACATAGCGATTTGGTTCTTGACCATTTGAAGTTGTCTCTACATATTTATGGTTCGTCAATGCTTGGTGAATAATTTTACGTTCAAAAGAAGGCATTGGTTCTAAATCAATCGCTTTTGCTGTACGAATAACTTGACTTGCAATTTTATTTGCAAGTATTTCTAATGTTTTCATCCGTTTTTCACGATAGTTTTCTGCATCTAAAATGACATTTACATATGACTTTGCATGCTTATTTGCTACAAGCTGTGAAAGTTGCTGTAATGCATTTAAAGTTGCACCACGTTTGCCAATTAGCGTAAAGGCTTGGTCACCTTCTAGTTGAAATAAAATATCTCTACCCTTTTCAACAACATTGATTGTAATATCAATCTTCATTTCGTTGAAGATTGATGTTAAATATGTTTCAACTGCTTCTACTACTGTAACTGTTTTTGTATCGCTTTGTTCTGGTTGTTGCTCTATTACTTCAATTGCCTTGATTGCTACTTCAACAATTGCAGGTCGATTTCCAAATAACCCTAAAAAACCTTTTTTTCCCTCTTCAATAACCTTGTATTCAATTTGTTCTCTTGATACACCTAGCTTATTTAAAGCAAGCTCAATTGCTTCTTCAATGGATTGGCCTTTAGTTGTTATCGAATTCAATTTTTAGCGCCCCCTGCTTGTTCTTTCTTAATCCAAGGCTTTTTCATTAATAGTGTTTGAATGATTGTAAAGATGTTACCAACTACCCAGTATAATGATAATGCTGCTGGTAATGTAGCACCCATTACTAGGATCATAATAGGCATCATCCACAACATAACATTCATTTGTGGATTTGGAGGTGTATCAATCATCATAATTTTTTGCTGTAAGAACGTAAGAACAGCAGCTAAAATCGGTAATACGTAGATAGGATCTGCAGTTCCTAAATTGAACCATAAGAAATCATGTCCTTTAATTTCTACTGTACGATTAATTGCATGATAGAATGCCATTAAGATTGGCATTTGGATAAAGATTGGTAAACATCCAGCCATTGGATTTACCTTGTACTCTTGCATTAGCTTAACCATTTCTTGTTGAAGCTTTTGTTGTGTTACCGCATCTTTAGATGCATATTTTTTCTTCAGTCTTTCCATTTCAGGCTGAATAACTTGCATGTTTTTCATGCTATTTTGTTGTTTAATCATTAATGGTAATAATACGAAGCGAATGATTAACGTTACGATAATAATCGCTAATCCATAGTTCCCATCAAATGTCTTTGCTACAAATTTAATTAAAGATGATAATGGATATACGAAAAATTCGTTCCATATCCCTGTACTTTTGTCTGTAATCGGTTGGTTATACTCTGTACATCCGCTTAATAAAAACGTGACAGCCAACATTGGTAAAAGTACATAAAGCTTTTTTCCTAGCTTTTTCAACGTATAGTCCTCCCTACTGTTCATTTACTTCATCTTGATGAATAAATGTTACCTCGTTTTAGCACATGCATTAAACATTTTTTAAATTCGTCATATTCCAATTCGACACATGGCTTTCTTGCAATTATAACATAATCATTTCCGATTTTAATATCATCTTTTAATTCAGTAAACACCTGTCTTATTAACCGCTTAATGCGATTTCTCGTTACAGCGTTTCCAAGTTTTTTACTGACAGATAATCCAATTCGAAAATATGGTTGGTTCTCTTTTTTATATTGATAAATAACAAATTGACGGTTAGCATCTGATTTGCCTTCTTGGAACACGACTTGAAAATCTGCGTTTTTTTTCACTCTATATAATTTCTTCATTTCTTATAAACACTCCTGTATTCTGCCTATGTAAATCCAGCAAAAACTCCATACTAAACCGTTTTACGCATTTTTCACTCTTTTTATACGAAATATCTACAGATATTGAAAAAGACCACTGAAATGCAGTGGCCTATGCAGATAATACTTTTCTACCTTTAAGACGACGAGCAGCTAAAACTCTACGTCCGTTTTTCGTACTCATACGTGCACGGAAACCATGTACCTTGCTGCGTTTACGCTTATTTGGTTGATACGTTCTTTTCATTTATTTACACCTCCCTGAGGAATAACTGTTACAGACAGTCCTATAAATTATAGTTAATAAAGCTATCAGTTGTCAATGCTTCTATCCTATGCTTCTAAAAAAACCACTTTCCTATTTTACCGTTATTAGGAACAATAATAAAGGATTTTCTTTAAATTATTTTTTCTTTTTTATCTTTTTTTATATATAAAGGAAAAATTAATTTTCCATCCCCAAGATTCACCTATAAAAAATATGAATAGAAACACCCCAACACACTTATTCACAGTCTGAAATTTAACATGTGGATAATATTTCGACAACCCATTTTTTATTCACAACAATTTCCGACACTTTTTCACAGTATATTGTGTTGTGGATATTTTTTTTCCACAAGTTATTGATATTGTGGATAAAGTTTCAAAAAACATTGATAATCCGCTCTTTATTTGATATTATTATTTTGCTTTTTCCTTTTGGATAAGTATTTCTTATTCTAACTTTATCCACAAACTGTGAATAACCTGTGGATAGAAAATTCACACTGTTTATAAACAATATCCACAACGTGTGGAATCTGTCAAAAACAGTCATTTCATGTATACAGACTATATGCATAAATATACACATTGTGATTTAATTCGACTTTTTTAGTTGTACATAGGTTGTACAACTTATTTTTTCTAGTAAGGAGGGACATTTATTGAAACAGCATTTAACGGATCTTTGGAAAAAAGTTTTAGTGGAGATTGAGAAAAAGGTAAGTAAACCTAGCTTTGAAACATGGTTAAAATCAACGGAGGCATATACGCTTAAAAATAATATTTTAATTGTCATTGCCCCAAACGATTTTGCGCGTGATTGGCTTGAATCCCACTATTCTAACCTTATTACAGAGACAATTTTTGAACTAACAAATGAACAAATGGGTGTTAAATTTATTATTCCACAACATCAAGGTAATAATGATTTTGAATTACCAGCAGCAAAGAAGGTAATAAAACAAGAAGAATCAGCTGATTTTCCTCAAACAATGCTAAACCCTAAATATGTATTTGATTCGTTTGTTATTGGCTCTGGAAATCGATTTGCACATGCTGCTTCTTTAGCGGTAGCAGAAGCACCAGCAAAAGCGTATAATCCTCTTTTTATTTATGGTGGCGTTGGTTTAGGAAAAACCCATTTAATGCACGCAATTGGTCATTATGTAATGGAGCAAAATCCAAATGCAAAGGTCGTTTATTTATCATCCGAAAAATTTACAAATGAATTTATTAACTCTATTCGAGATAATCGTGCTGTTGAATTTCGCAATAAATACCGAAATGTAGATGTTCTACTTATTGATGATATTCAATTTTTAGCAGGAAAAGAGCAGACACAAGAAGAGTTTTTTCATACGTTTAATGCGTTACATGAGGAAAGTAAGCAAATTATCATTTCTAGTGATCGACCTCCAAAAGAGATTCCAACATTAGAAGATCGCTTACGATCTCGCTTTGAATGGGGCCTTATTACGGATATTACACCTCCAGATTTAGAAACACGTATTGCAATTTTGCGTAAAAAGGCAAATGCAGAAGGTTTAGATATTCCAAATGAGGTTATGTTATACATTGCAAATCAAATTGATTCAAATATTCGTGAACTAGAAGGGGCGCTTATTCGTGTAAATGCTTATTCTTCACTAATTAATAAAGAAATCAACGCAGATTTAGCCGCGGAAGCACTGAAGGATATCATTCCTAGCTCAAAGCCTAAAATCATTACAATTCAGGACATTCAACGTTCTGTTAGTACATTATTTAATATGAAATTAGAAGATTTTAAAGCAAAAAAGAGAACGAAATCGGTTGCCTTTCCAAGGCAAATTGCCATGTACTTATCTCGTGAATTAACAGATTGCTCTCTTCCGAAAATTGGAGAAGAATTTGGAGGCCGAGATCATACAACCGTTATTCATGCACATGAAAAGATTTCTACATTACTAAAAACAGATGTTCAATTACAAAAACAAGTAAAAGAAATCAAAGAGATTTTAAAACAGTAATTGTGGATAAAACACGTTTATTTATAAACAGCCTATCAACATGTGGATAGGCTGTTTTCGCTAGCGAATTCGGGGTTATCCACATATTCACACCCCCTACTATTACTACTAAAAAAATAAAAAATAAATATATAACAATTTAGGAGGCTTCTTACCTATGAAATTTTCAATCAAAAAAGAGTATCTTGTTCGTAGTGTTCAAGATGTCATAAAAGCTGTATCATCAAGAACAACAATTCCGATCTTAACGGGGATTAAAATTGTAGCAACGAATAGTGGCATTACATTAACTGGTAGTGATTCAGATATTTCGATTGAATCTCATATTCCAACAGAAGAAAATGAAGAAGTAATTGCAGAAGTTGTTCAACCAGGAAGTGTTGTTTTGCAAGCAAAATACTTTAGTGAAATCGTAAGAAAACTACCACAAGACACAGTTGTGATTGAAGTAAATGATAACTTTTTAACAACAATTCGTTGTGGAAAAGCTCAATTTAATTTAAATGGTTTAGATGCAGATGAGTTTCCACATTTACCACAAATTGAAGAGCATCATGTATTTACCGTTTCTTCTGATTTACTAAAACATATTATTCGTCAAACAGTTTATGCTGTTTCCACTTCAGAAACGCGTCCAATCTTGACAGGTGTAAACTGGCGTATATATAACAGCACACTAACTTGCGTTGCAACAGATAGTCATCGACTGGCAATGAGAAAAGCTCCAATTTCAGGTGTACCATCAGATTTTGAAGCCAATGTTGTTATTCCTGGAAAAAGCTTAAATGAGTTAAACAAAATTTTAGATGAATCAGATGAAGCAATCGAAATCGTTATTACAGATTATCAAGTATTATTTAAATCAAAACATTTATTATTATTTTCTCGTTTGTTAGAAGGTAGTTATCCTGATACATCTCGATTAATTCCAACAGAGAGCAAAACGACAATTACGTTAAATACAAAAGAATTTTTACAAGCAATTGATCGTGCATCTTTATTAGCAAGAGAGGGACGAAATAACGTTGTTAATTTAATTACGTTAGAAGATAATAAAATTGAAATTTATTCAAACTCTCCTGAAATCGGAAAGGTAGAGGAAGAAGTACAATGTGATAATATTAAAGGGGAAGAGTTAAAAATTTCCTTTAGTGCAAAATATATGATGGATGCATTAAAAGCATTAGATAGCACAGAAATCGAAGTACGCTTTACTGGGGCAATGCGACCATTCTTAATTCAAGCTGAAGGCGATGAAAGAATGTTGCAACTTATTTTACCAGTTCGCACATACTAATAAAAAATGGAAAAAGGGCTTTATCGTTTGATAAGGCTCTTTTTATTAGGAATGAAAGGAAAACGTATAATATTTATTTCTTTCATTTAAAAAATTTGGTAAAATGAAATGATAAACGAATTTTGGAAAGTGAGCGAATCAACGTATGATCAAACAGGTGGAAATCTCGACAGAATACATTACATTAGGGCAAGTTTTAAAGGTGGCAGATGTGATTAGCTCTGGTGGAATGGCGAAATGGTTTATTCAAGAACACGATATTTTTGTGAACGGTGAACTAGAAAAAAGAAGAGGTCGCAAGCTAGTTAAAGGTGATGAAATCAACATTCCTTCTGTATCACAAATTGTCATCAAATAGGAAAATGAGGGAGTCCTAGTTGTATATTAAGGAGTTAAACTTAAAAAATTACCGCAATTATGAAGGTGCAACACTTTCGTTTGAAAATAAAGTAAATGTGATTATTGGTGAAAATGCACAAGGAAAGACTAATTTGATGGAATCCATGTTTGTTTTAGCATTAGCAAAATCTTATCGAACGTCAAATGACAAAGAACTTATCCGTTTTGAGTCAGAATATGCTAAAATAGAAGGTGAGATTATCAAAAGAAATCAGCGTGTGAACCTTCAATTAGTCGTTTCTAACAAAGGGAAAAAAGCAAAAATAAATGGATTAGAGCAACAACGTTTAAGCCAATATGTTGGTGCAATGAATGTAGTTATGTTTGCACCCGAGGATTTAAATTTAGTCAAGGGTAGTCCACAAGTAAGACGTAAATTTATCGATATGGAGATTGGCCAAATTTCTCCAATCTATCTATACAATCTAAATGCTTATCAAAAGTTACTTATTCAACGGAACCACTATTTGAAAACAGTCCAGTTAACAAAGAAAAAAGATGAAGCTTTATTGGATATTTTCACGATGCAACTTTGTGAAGAAGCAGCAAAAGTATGTAAAAAAAGATTTGAATTTATTCAATTGCTTCAACAGTGGGCACAACCGATACATACTGGTATTACAAGAGGGATAGAAACGCTAAAAATTGCGTATAAACCGAGTGTAGACGTATCAGAAGATATGGAATTGTCAAAAATAAAAGAAGTATACTATGAAAGCTTTAATAAAGTAAGAGAACGAGAAATTCAGAGAGGCTCTACGTTAATCGGTCCCCACCGAGATGATTTTGTGCTTTATGTGAACGGAAAAAATGTACAAACGTTTGGTTCCCAAGGACAACAGAGAACAGCAGCATTGTCAGTAAAACTAGCAGAAATTGAATTGATTAAATCTGAAGTAGGTGAATACCCAATTCTATTGCTTGATGATGTCCTTTCTGAATTAGATGATTATAGACAATCCCACTTATTAAGCACCATTCAAGATAAAGTACAAACGTTTGTTACAACGACAAGTGTCGAAGGAATAGAGCATGAAACATTAAAACGAGCTAATATGATTTCTGTTTCAAGTGGAACAATTATTTAAAAGAAAAGCAGGTGAGTATGTGACGATGGAACAAAAACAAACACAGACATACGATGAGAGTAATATCCAAGTCCTAGAAGGCCTTGAAGCTGTTCGAAAACGTCCAGGTATGTATATTGGTTCAACCAATAGTAAAGGACTTCATCACTTAGTATGGGAAATAGTCGATAACAGTATCGATGAAGCACTAGCTGGATACTGTTCTGATATTAACGTGATTATTGAAGAAGATAACGGGATTACTGTTATAGATAACGGTCGTGGGATTCCAGTTGGTATTCAAGAGAAAATGGGACGACCAGCAGTAGAGGTTATTTTAACTGTTTTACACGCAGGTGGTAAATTTGGCGGTGGAGGCTACAAAGTATCAGGTGGTCTTCATGGTGTAGGTGCATCTGTTGTAAATGCCCTTTCATCAGTTTTAGAAGTTTTCGTACACCGTGATGGAAATGTTTATTATCAAAAATATTTCCGTGGTGTACCAGATGAAGATTTAAAGATTGTCGGTGAAACGGACATAACAGGTACGAAAATTCACTTTAAGCCAGACCCTGAAATTTTTACGGAAACAATTGAATATGACTTCGATACATTAGCTAATCGTATTCGTGAATTAGCCTTTTTAAATAAAGGATTACGATTAACGATTGAAGATAAGCGAGAAAACCCTCGCAAAAATGAATACCATTATGAGGGTGGTATTAAATCATACGTAGAACATTTAAATCGTACGAAAGAAGTTATCCATGATGAAATCGTTTATGTAGAAGGTGAAAGAGAAGGTATTCAATTAGCCGTATCTTTACAATATAACGATGGATATACAAGTAGCATTTATTCTTTCGCCAATAATATTCATACGTATGAAGGTGGAACACACGAAGTTGGATTTAAAACAGCATTAACTCGTGTGATTAATGACTATGCACGTAAAAATGGATTAATTAAAGAAACTGATAATAATTTAATGGGTGAAGATGTTCGTGAAGGGATTGTAGCAATCATTTCAATCAAACATCCAGACCCACAGTTCGAAGGACAAACAAAAACAAAACTAGGCAATAGTGAAGCAAGAACGATTACAGAATCTATTTTTGCTGAAACATTTGAAAAGTTTTTATTAGAAAATCCTACAACTGCAAAACGTATTGTTGAAAAAGGGTTAACAGCTGCTCGTGCACGTTTAGCTGCCAAGAAAGCACGTGAATTAACACGTCGTAAAAGTGCATTAGAAATCTCAAGTTTACCTGGGAAATTAGCAGACTGTTCATCGAAAGACCCATCTATCAGTGAAATTTACATCGTAGAGGGTGACTCAGCAGGTGGATCCGCAAAACAAGGTCGTGATCGTCACTTCCAAGCAATCCTGCCGTTGAAAGGAAAAATTATTAACGTTGAAAAAGCACGTTTAGATAAAATTTTATCAAATGATGAGATTCGTGCCATTGTTACTGCGATTGGTACAGGAATCGGCGACGATTTCGAAATCGAAAAAGCACGTTACAATAAAATCATTATTATGACCGATGCCGACGTAGACGGTGCTCACATTCGAACACTATTATTAACGTTCTTTTATCGTTATATGCGTCAAATTATTGAAGCTGGATACGTTTATATTGCACAACCACCTTTATTTAAAATTCAACAAGGGAAAAAGGTGCTATATGCGTACAATGAACGCCAATTGGATACAATCTTAAGCGAAATTTCTGCGACACCGAAGCCTTCTATTCAACGATATAAAGGTTTAGGAGAGATGAATCCTGAACAGCTTTGGGAAACAACAATGGAGCCAGAAGGACGCGCTTTATTACAAGTAAGTTTACGTGATGCAATTGAAGCAGACGAAACATTTGAAATTTTAATGGGTGAAAAAGTAGCGCCACGTCGTGAATTTATTGAGCAGAATGCAAAATACGTGAAAAACTTAGATATTTAATTACGAGGGAGGTGCACATAGTATGTCACAAATTACAGAAAGAAATATTAGCCAAGAGATGAAAGAATCATTTCTTGACTATTCAATGAGTGTTATCGTATCACGTGCGTTACCAGATGTGCGTGATGGTTTAAAACCTGTTCATCGTCGTATTTTATATGCAATGAATGATTTAGGGATGACCTCGGATAAAGCTTATAAAAAATCAGCCCGTATTGTCGGTGAAGTAATTGGTAAGTACCATCCACATGGTGACTCTGCTGTATACGAAACGATGGTACGTATGGCTCAAAACTTTAGTTATCGTTACATGCTTGTTGATGGACATGGGAACTTCGGGTCTGTCGATGGGGATTCAGCGGCAGCGATGCGTTACACAGAAGCAAGAATGTCCAAAATTTCAATGGAGCTTTTACGCGATATTAATAAAAATACAATCGATTATCAAGATAACTATGATGGTTCAGAGCGTGAACCAGTTGTCTTACCATCTCGTTTTCCTAATCTTTTAGTAAACGGTTCGGCTGGGATTGCAGTTGGGATGGCTACAAACATTCCACCTCATCAACTGGGCGAAGTAATCGACGGTGTTTTAGCAGTTAGTGAAAACCCAGACATTACAATTGCGGAATTAATGGAGTATATTCCAGGACCAGATTTCCCAACTTACGGCCAAATTTTAGGAAAGAGCGGTATTCGCAGGGCATATGAAACAGGTCGTGGTACAATTATTTTACGTGCCAAAGTGGAAATTGAAGAAAGAAGCAATAACCGTGAAGCGATTATTGTGACAGAATTACCATATCAAGTTAATAAAGCAAGACTAATTGAACGTATTGCTGAATTAGTTCGAGATAAAAAGATTGAAGGTATCAGTGATTTACGTGATGAGTCAGACCGTAACGGGATGCGTATCGTTATCGAAGTACGTCGTGATGCCAATGCCAATGTATTATTAAATAATTTATTTAAACATACAGCGCTACAAACAAGTTTTGGTATTAACATGCTGGCATTAGTAAATGGAGAACCAAAAGTTCTAAATTTAAAAGAATGCTTACATTACTATTTAGAGCATCAAAAAGAAGTAATCACACGTCGTACCCAATTTGATTTAGATAAAGCGGCAGCACGTGCTCACATTTTAGAAGGATTACGAATTGCTCTTGATCATATTGATGCGATCATTAGTACAATTCGTAGTTCACGCACAACAGAAATTGCCCGTGAAGCATTAATGACTAATTTCAATTTATCAGAAAAACAAGCGCAAGCTATTTTAGATATGCGTCTACAACGTTTAACTGGATTAGAACGTGAGAAATTAGAAGAAGAATACCAAGAAATTATTGCATTAATTAAAGAATTACGTGCGATTTTAGAAAGCGAAGCAAAATTATTAGAAATCATTCGTGAAGAATTATTAGCAGTAAAAGAACGTTTTGATGATGGTAGAAGAACAGAAATCGTTCCTGGTGGAGCGGAAGTAATCGAAGATGAAGATTTAATCCCACGTCAAAATATTATCATTACATTAACCCATAACGGTTATATTAAACGCCTACCTGTTTCTACGTATCGTAGTCAAAAACGTGGTGGTCGTGGTGTACAAGGTATGGGAACTCATGATGATGACGTTGTAAATCATCTTGTAACGACTTCTACTCACGATACAATCTTATACTTTACGAATAAAGGAAAAGTATACAGAACAAAAGGATATGAAATTCCAGAGTATAGTCGAACAGCAAAAGGTCTTCCAATCATTAACTTACTTGAAATAGATAAAGATGAATGGATTAATGCAATTATTCCAGTATCTGAGTTTAAAGAAGACAATTATTTATTTATGATTACGAAAGAAGGGATTACAAAACGTAGTCCATTAACGGCCTTTGCTAATATTCGTACAAATGGATTAATTGCAATAGGGCTTCGTGAAGATGACGAAGTGATTTCTGTTCGTTTAACGAATGGAAATGAGGAAGTAATCATCGGTACGGCAAAAGGGATGTTAATTCGTTTCAATGAAAATGATGTTCGTTCAATGGGTAGAACAGCGACCGGGGTAAGAGCTATTCGTTTACGCCAAGATGATTATGTAATCGGTGCGGAAATATGTAAAGAAAATACAGATGTATTGATTGTTACAAAGAATGGTTACGGAAAACGTACACCAATTGAAGAATATCGTATCCAAAGTCGTGGTGGTACTGGATTGAAAACATGTAACATAACTGAGAAAAACGGTGATGTTGTCGCATTAGAGTGTGTTACAGGTGAAGAAGATATAATGTTAATTACAAATTCGGGAATTATCATTCGTACATCAATTGAAGGTATTTCTACAATGGGAAGAAATACTCAAGGCGTAAAATTAATTCGCTTAGATGCTGAACAAGAAGTTTCTACTGTTGCAAAAGTAGAAAAAGAAGAAGAAACGACTGAAGAAGAAATAGAAGAATAATCAAAAAGCCGCCTAAATAGGCGGCTTTTTGATATTAGATTAGATATAAGAATTTGGCTCATCTATCATTTACGAAACGATATAACTTATCGTTATGTACAATAATAGTAGTTTTATAAGAAAAAAAGTTTTTATGTATAAAATAGCTTGCATTAATGCTATGTATATAGTATATTAATAAGCGTCGCAGATGAACTGCTTCAAAAAACGAATCTTTTTAAAAAAAGTTGACAAACAATGTCGAGAGATGTTATTATAAGTGAGCTGTTTTAATAAGAGATGATCTTTGAAAACTAAACAAAACAACAACGTCAATTAGTAATATGAGTACAGC
>JBJEFI010000051.1:0-2048 GCA_051873875.1 Bacillaceae bacterium
AAATGCAATATCTTTTTGTAAAAAAAATAACTTATAATCCTTTTTCATAACTATAAATTATTAATAGTATCATTTAAAAGGACCCTATATCTCTCAATAAATCTCTATAAACATACAAATTCTCACTAACTTAATAGATTTTTCTATATTTTATTTTTATAAAAAAATAAAAATATGCAAATAAATGGTTTTTACTACATGAATTTTAGATTTTCGAATAAAAAGTATTTAAAAATCCAAAATCTTATACATCAAAATACAATTTCCGCCATTTTTCTTTTTAATTAAAATGCCTTACAATAAATTTACCATCCAATGAAACCTCACTTTAGATAAAATCTTTTAATATAAAACCTCATACTTTCTCCATGTGCACCTATCTTCCACGGTGCTTTTTTTTATAAAAAAAGATGACCTAAGCACCTAGGTCATCTTACCTCTATTAAAAATATCTATTATTCTCTTAAGAAAATAAAGTATAAAATGAAAATAACAAACAGTACATACATTAACGGATGTACTTCTTTTCTACGCCCCGCTAAAACCATTGTAATTGGATAGAACACAAATCCAACTGCAATACCTGTCGCAATACTAAATGTCAATGGCATTGACACTACCGTGAAAAAGGCTGGTACAGCAATCTCAAATTTCTTCCAATCGATATCTGAAAGAGAAGAAACCATTAACGCTCCGACTACAATTAAAGCTGGAGCCGTTACAGCCGCTGTTACTACTCCCAATAATGGAGAGAAGAACAAAGCAAGAATGAATAAAATACCAGTAACAACTGCCGCTAAGCCTGAACGTGCCCCAGCTGCTACACCTGAAGTTGATTCGATATAAGAAGTCGTTGTTGATGTCCCTAATGTCGCCCCAACTACTACAGCCGTTGCGTCAACCATTAAGGCACGACCTGAACGCTCTAATTTATTATTTTTAATTAAACCAGCTTGGTTGGCAACTGCCACTAATGTTCCTGTTGCATCAAAGAAGTCAACGATAAAGAATGTTAATACAACTGCAAACAATTCTGGTGTAAATACCTCTGGAAGATGAGTAATTGCTTTCCCCAATGTTGGTGTTATATCAGGGATTGGCGCAACAATTGCACTTGGCATTTTAATAAGATTAAAGATGATACCAGCAATAGCTGTAATAACCATCCCGATAAAAACGCCACCATTTACTTTCTTCACCATTAAAATGATTGTAACCACTAAACCAAAAATCGCTAATAATACATTAGGATCTTTTAAATCTGATAATGCTACATACGTTGCTGGATTTGAAATAATAATACCTGAATTTTTTAAACCAACGAATGTAATGAATAAACCAATCCCTGCCCCAATGGCATACTTCAACTCTGCTGGAATAGCATTTACAATTTTTTCACGAAGCCCTGTAGCTGATAATAAAATAAAGATAATACCTGAAACAAAAACACCAGCTAATGCCGTTTCCCACTTAACGCCCATTCCTAACACAACATTATATGCAAAAAATGCATTCAAGCCCATTCCTGGTGCTAAAGCAATTGGATACTTGGCCCACACACCCATTAAAATAGAACCATATGCTGCCGCTAATGCCGTTGCCACGAATACAGCTTCTTGGCTCATTCTTAATTTATCAGGATAATCGGCAACATCTGTTAAAGCAAGCGTACTTGGGTTAACAAATAAAATATAAGCCATTGCTAAAAACGTTGTTAAACCACCGATTATCTCGCGACGATAATTCGTTCCTAACTCCTCAAACTGAAAATATTTCTTCATCTTTGCTCTCTCCCTTTTTCGTATAACGCGATAAAAGAAAGCCCTTCTCTATCTACAGAAAAGAAAAGATATTTATTTTTTTCTTCTGTCGTAGTCTAGTTATTTTCGGCAACTAGGTAGAGACAATCGAGCCTTATTCTCGAATTTATACGACCTCTTTAAAGTTATTTTACAATTTAGATTTTAATAATAAGTTAGAAAATTGTCAAATAAAAAACACGAACATTTAAAAATAAAATGTTCGCATTTGTTCGTTCCATTATTTTG
>JBJEFI010000051.1:2148-13875 GCA_051873875.1 Bacillaceae bacterium
AAAAACACGAACATTTAAAAATAAAATGTTCGCATTTGTTCGTTCCATTATTTTGACTTAATGAGCTTAACTGCCTCATTTATATCCATTTCCATACATTCCCTATTCATTTGCTACATTTACTTGTATCGGCTTTAATTTAATAAGATATTGTTTTGTCATATAGACTAATAGTAATTCAACAACAATTGCAAATAGGACAATGAAATAAACGTTATCGGAGAAGCGATCAAACATGAATCCATAAAAATTGAACCGATTACTAAAAAACTTTCGGCAATTCCATATAGTTGAGAGCTTAAATCAAACTACACTTTAATAATAATGGGATACTTGATTGTACAGATGGCTGATACATGGATTGAATAATCGAAAAGATAACTATTACAAATGCTGCGATATAAACAATATTACTGCTCCCTAATGAGTGAGAAATAAAATACACACGAGTGAAGTAATTCCATCTAAACTAACCATAATATTTCTTCTATATAAAATGCCTCGCTAATATACCACCAAATAGGAGATAACAAGATTGTAGGAACCATCGATAAGGCACGAATGATTCCGAACGCAGTCGCTGATCCTGTCTCACCCAAAATATATAGTGATAAGGAGAATCGCAAAATAGAATTTCCAAACAAAGAAATGATTTGCCCAATAATCATATTAATTATGTCAATTCCCTAAGATTTGTCTTAAAGAAAAAACCTTGGAAACCTTTTTTTAATAAGGTTTCCAAGGTTGAATAGTTTTTATTCCCACTCAATAGTAGCAGGTGGCTTAGAAGTAACATCATACACGATACGGTTAACGTGTTTTACTTCATTAACGATACGTACAGAGATTTTCTCTAAAATATCCCATGGAATACGAGCCCAGTCAGCTGTCATTCCATCGATAGATGTAACGGCACGGATACCTACTGTGTAGTCGTACGTACGCTCATCACCCATTACACCTACGCTACGCATATCTGGTAATGCTGTGAAGTACTGCCAAATTTCTTTATCTAAGCCCGCTTTTTTGATTTCTTCACGTAAGATTGCATCTGATTCGCGGACAATTTCTAATTTTTGTTCTGTGATTTCGCCAAGTACACGGATACCTAATCCTGGACCTGGGAATGGTTGACGCCAAACAATCTCATCAGCGATACCTAATTCTGTACCTACTGCACGAACTTCATCTTTAAATAATGTATTTAAAGGTTCGATTAATGTAAATGCCATATCTTCAGGTAATCCACCTACGTTATGGTGTGATTTAATTGTTTGAGCCGTTGCAGTACCACTTTCAATAATGTCTGTATAAAGTGTACCTTGTGCTAAGAAATCCATATCTTTTAATTTTGCTGCTTCATCGTCAAATACGTAAATAAATTCGTTACCGATGATTTTACGTTTTTGTTCTGGATCACTTACACCTTTTAATTTATCTAAGAAACGTTGTTTCGCATCTACTTTAATGACGTTCATATGGAAGCCCTCAGAGAAAGTCTTCATAACACTTTCTGCTTCGCCTTTACGCAATAAACCGTGGTCAACGAAAATACATGTTAATTGATCACCAATTGCTTTGTGAATTAACACAGCAACGACAGATGAATCAACCCCACCACTAAGGGCACATAATACTTTTTTATCCCCAACTTGTTCACGAATTTTTTCGACTTGTGTTTCAACGAAGTTAGCCATTGTCCAACCTTCGTTACAACCACAAATACCGAATACAAAGTTCTTTAATAAGTCGTTTCCATGCTCTGAATGACGAACTTCTGGGTGGAATTGAACTGCATAGAAGTTCTTTTCTTTATTGCTCATAGAAGCAATTGGACAAGATTCACTTGTTGCATCAATTGTAAATCCTTCTGGTTGTTTCGTTACTTTATCACCGTGGCTCATCCACACAACCTGTTCAGTTGGTAAGTTGGCAAATAACTTAGAATCATTTTCTACTTTTAAAATTGCTTTTCCGTATTCACGTTGGTCAGCACGAGCTACTGTTCCACCGAAATGTTGTGTCATTAATTGCATACCGTAACAAATCCCTAAAATCGGTAACCCTAATTCAAAGATTTCTGGATCACAATGGAATGCATTTTCACCGTAAACACTATTTGGACCGCCAGAGAAAACAATCCCTTTTGCGCCCATTTCTTTAATTTCTTTTGCCGTTAATGTATGTGGGTGTAATTCACTATATACACCAAACTCACGAATACGGCGTGCAATTAATTGATTGTATTGACTACCGAAGTCTAAAACAACGATTGTATCATGATTTTTACTCAAAAGAAGCCACCTCATTTTTTTCTAAAAAATCATAGTTAGTATTTACCATATCTACAATTTTTTTATTTACTTTATAAAAAAAGTCAGAATCTCTTCACACCAAAAGATGAAGGAGATTCTGACTTGTCGTTAACACAAAAAGAATCACCTTCATAGTCAGGTTATTTACGGTAACCCGGTAGAGACTTTTGGCCCATATTGCCAAGGATATATGAAGAATTATGTTGATATTTGTCTTATATTTTTTCTATATTCTAAAGGATAGGACACTGTAGGTCAAGTAAGAAAAAAGGAATAGCCTCTTTTTCATGTAAATTTACTATATATAAGTAGAAATAAAAAAAGAGAATGACATTACTGTCATTCTCTTTTATGGCGATTTATTACATCATGCCGCCCATGCCCATGCCGCCCATATCAGGCATTGCAGGTGCATTTTGTTCTGGTTTATCAGCGATAACAACTTCTGTAGTTAAGAACATAGCCGCTACAGATGCTGCATTTTGAAGAGCTGAACGAGTTACTTTTGTTGGGTCAACAATACCAGCGTCGATCATATTTACCCATTCACTTGTTGCAGCGTTGAAGCCTGTGCCAACTTCTTCGTGTTTTAGACGTTCTACAATAACAGAACCTTCTAAACCTGCATTGATTGCGATTTGGCGAACTGGCTCTTCTAATGAACGTAATACGATGTTTACACCTGTTGCCTCGTCACCTTCCACTTCAATTGCCGCTACTTTTGCATGTACATTTAACAATGCAGTACCACCACCAGCAACGATACCTTCTTCAACCGCTGCACGAGTAGAGTTTAATGCATCTTCAATGCGAAGTTTACGTTCTTTTAACTCAGTTTCTGTTGCAGCACCAACTTTGATTACTGCTACACCGCCAGCTAATTTTGCTAAACGTTCTTGTAATTTTTCACGATCAAATTCAGAAGTTGTTTCTTCTAATTGAGCGCGAATTTCAGCAATACGACCTTGAATTGCATTTACTTCTCCTACGCCTTCTACGATTGTTGTATTTTCTTTTGTTACAACAACTTTGCCAGCGCGGCCTAATTGACCTAGAGTAGCTGATTTTAAATCATAACCTAACTCTTCCGTAATTACTTCACCGCCAGTTAAAATTGCGATATCTTGAAGCATTGCTTTACGACGGTCACCGAATCCAGGCGCTTTAACCGCTACAGCTGTAAATGTACCACGTAATTTGTTTACTACTAATGTTGCTAATGCTTCGCCTTCGATATCTTCAGCGATAATTAATAATGGTTTACCTTGTTGAACAACTTGTTCTAACACTGGTAAAATTTCTTGAATGTTACCGATTTTTTTATCTGTAATTAAGATAAATGGATTGTCTAATACAGCTTCCATTTTCTCAGAATTTGTTACCATGTAAGGAGATGAATAGCCACGATCAAATTGCATCCCTTCTACAACTTCTAATTCTGTTGTGAATCCTTTAGATTCTTCTAATGTAATAACACCGTCGTTACCCACGCGTTCCATTGCTTCAGCGATTAATTCACCAACTTCTTCATCAGCAGCTGAGATTGCCGCTACTTGAGCGATTGATGATTTTCCTTCGATTGGTTTTGAAATAGCTTTTAATTCTTCTACTGCCACCGCTACCGCTTTTTCAATTCCTTTACGGATAACCATTGGATTCGCACCAGATGTTACGTTTTTTAATCCTTCACGAATCATCGCTTGCGCTAATACAGTTGCAGTTGTTGTTCCGTCACCAGCGATATCATTTGTTTTGCTAGCAACCTCTGCAACTAATTTTGCACCCATGTTTTCAAATGCATCTTCTAATTCGATTTCTTTTGCAATAGTTACACCATCATTTGTAATTAATGGTGAACCAAATTTTTTCTCTAATACAACGTTACGACCTTTAGGCCCTAATGTTACTTTTACTGCGTTTGCTAATGTATCTACCCCACGTAGCATTGAACGACGTGCTTCTTCGCTAAATAAAATATCTTTTGCCATACTAATTCCCTCCTAATTAGTGAAAATCTCTATTTATTAACCTAAAACCGCTAAAATGTGTTCTTCTTTTAAAATTAAATATTCTTTGCCTTCATATTTTACTTCAGTACCCGCATATTTTGAGAAGATGATACGATCACCAACTGCAACTTCTACAGCTACACGCTCACCATTGTCTAATACACGCCCTGTGCCAACAGCAACAACTTGTCCTTCTTGTGGTTTTTCTTTTGCGCTATCCGGCAATACAATCCCACTTAACGTTTTTTCTTCTGTTTTTACAAGTTCAATTACAACTTGGTCTCTTAATGGTTTTAACAATTGAAACACCCTCCTCAATTAAATATGACTATGTAACCATTAGCACTCTTATCTCATGAGTGCTAACATATCTTTAATATTAATGAATTACACATTATTTTGCAAGTGAAATGTCACGTTTTTTTCCGACAACTCTTCTCATGATAACCCTCTTTTTCCTAAAATATTTTCCCTTTCTACATTCATTGTAGACAAAGAGAAAATGAATTAAGCTAGAAATATAAGAAAAAAAACTTTACAATATTTATGAAAACTTTTTTAAAAGGAGCTATTACATTGAATAACACATACCGTACGTATTGGGGCATTTTAATTACCTATGTCATTGTTCAATTTTCTGGATTTGTTGGATTACCATTATTAAATATATTCGGAAATTATACGGAGAACTATTCTCCTAACATGGCTAAAACAATGATGCTTTCTCATTGGACAATTATTAGTTTTATTATGGGTTTATTGTTTATTCTTTTTCTATTAAAAAATGAAATTAAAAATTGGAAAAGTATGCGTACAGATTCTCTAACGATTACATCGTTTATCAGTTGGGGAATAGGGGGCTTTTTCTTGGCGTTATTTTCTCAATATATTGCTGGAATCATTGAATTATTCGTTTTAAAAATCGATCCAGGATCTGAAAATACACAAGACCTTGTAAGAATTGCCAAGCTTTCTCCTGCTTTTATCATCGTTACGTGTATTGTTGGGCCAATTTTAGAGGAACTTGTTTTCCGAAAAGTAATTTTTGGAACGATTTATAATCGAACAAACTTTATCATTGCTGGGTTACTTAGTAGTCTTATCTTTGCTGTCGTTCACTTTGACTTTACACATCTATTAGTCTATACAGCAATGGGATTCACATTTGCTTTCTTATACGTACGAACAAAAACAATTTTAATACCAATTTTTGTTCATGCAGCAATGAATTCCTTCGTTATGCTTCTTCAATTAAATGTAGATGTTGATAAACTTCAAAAAATGTTAGATGAACAATTCATTAGCTGGCTATTTTAAAAAAAGAGGTTGCCTAATTGGCAGCCTCTTTTAATTTGTTGAATAGTTTTTTAAGAAATAAACGAGTGTTTGTAACTCTACCGCTAAATCAATATGATGAATGCGAACTTCTTTTGGTAGATTAATACGAGCTGGTGTAAAGTTTAAAATTGCTTCAATTCCTTTTTTCGTTAAGCGATCAGCAATTGCCTGAGCTGCTCCTGCTGGAACTGTCAAAATAGCCACTTTCACTTCTTTTGATAAGTGTTCTTCTAAATCATCTAAATGAAAAATAGGCACATCTCCTATTTTCGTTCCAATTTTTGCAGGGTCAACATCGAAAGCAATATCAATTTTTGTATTGTTGTTTTTCATAAAGTTATAGTTTAAGAAAGCTGTACCTAAATTTCCAACACCAATTAGTGCAACTTTAATTAATTCATCTTGGTCTAATGTTTTGCGGAAAAAATTCAATAAGTAATTTACATTATAACCGTACCCTTTTTTTCCTAATGCACCAAAGTATGAAAAATCACGACGAATTGTAGCAGAATCTACTTTTACAGCCTCACTAAGCTCTGCTGAAGAAACACGTTGTTTCCCTGCAAGGGATAGATTTTTAATAAAACGATAGTATAAAGGTAATCGCTTTGCTGTTGCTTGTGGAATGCGTTGTTCTCCTTCCATTCGGATGCTCCTTTCTTTTCCTGCAATATTTATTTCAAATCAGCATTTTCCGTTTCTACCATTTATCTGTATAATAACAATATCAGCTAATTTAAATATACACTATGACACTAGTATTACTCAAAATAAATTGCCTGTAAATGGAGTGAAATAAATGATTTTATTGCAAGTCAATAATTTAACAAAGTCCTTTGGAGCAGATATTGTGCTTTCTAACATAAAACTTGAAGTACAAACAAAAGATCGAGTTGCCCTTGTTGGCCAAAATGGCGCTGGTAAATCAACCTTATTAAAAATAATTGCCGGCGAACTTTCCTATGATGGCGGCGATATTATCATGCCAAAAGATATAAAAGTTGGCTATCTAGCCCAAAATACAGGGTTACAATCAACAAATACAATTTGGGATGAGATGGTATCTGTTTTTTCTCACCTTCAGGAAAAGGAACAAACAATTCGCCAATTAGAACAACAGCTAAGTAAAGAAAATGTTTTAAACAATGAAGCTTTATTCCAAAAAACATTAGCTGAATATGATCGTCTTTCCCATGAATTCCAAATAGAAGGTGGCTATAAATACGAAGCAGATACCCGTTCTATTTTAACAGGACTTGGATTCCCTGCTCCTTATTTTCAAACAAATATCACATCTTTAAGTGGTGGACAAAAAACACGATTAGCACTAGGAAAAATGTTATTAACAAAACCAGATTTGCTTATTCTAGACGAGCCTACCAACCACTTAGATATCGATACACTTGCTTGGTTAGAACAATATCTTCAAAATTATGAAGGTGGTATTTTAATCGTATCCCATGATCGCTACTTCTTAGATAAAGTAGTTAATACGGTTTATGAAATATCTAACCATACATCTCGAAAATTCACAGGAAACTATAGCTCCTTTTTAGAACAAAAAGCTGCCTTATATGAACAAGAGATGAAGCTATACGAAAAACAACAAGAAGAAATTGCTAAAATGCAAGACTTCATTCAACGTAACATTGCTCGTGCAACAACAACAAAGCGAGCGCAAAGTAGACGAAAACAACTCGAAAAAATGGATCGTCTAACAATGCCTCAAGGAAATGATAAAGAAGCATCTTTCTCCTTTGATATTGAGAAACAAAGTGGAAATGACGTATTAAGTGTAAAAGAATTAACAATTGGATATGAAGATCATACAATTGCCGCCAACCTATCCTTCCATTTAAACCGTGGCGATAGCGTTGCTCTTGTCGGTCCAAATGGAATTGGAAAATCGACTTTATTAAAAACAATCATTCAACAATTACCTGCCTTAGCAGGCAATATTCAATATGGTACGAACGTTACAATTGGATATTACGACCAAGAACAAAAAGGATTAACACCAAATAAACGTGTGTTAAATGAACTGTGGGATGAATACCCACTACTGCCAGAGAAAAAAATCCGAACAATCCTGGGTAACTTCCTTTTCTCGGGGGATGATGTTCTAAAGCTAGTTCATTCCTTAAGCGGTGGCGAAAAGGCTAGGTTAACATTAGCAAAATTAATGCTTCAAAAATGCAATTTACTAATTTTAGACGAGCCTACCAACCACTTAGACTTAACGAGTAAAGAAATACTTGAAAATGCGCTAGTGGATTATCCTGGTACAATCTTATTCGTCTCTCATGACCGTTATTTTATTAACCGCATTGCAACAAAAGTTGTTGAATTAACCCACACAGGTGCAATTAACTATCTAGGTGATTATGACTATTTCATCGAGAAAAAAGCAGAAAATATAGAACGAGAAAAATTAGCAAATCAAGACGAGAACCTTGTTCAAAAAGAAAAAAAGGCACAAAAGTTAAGCTATGAAGAAGAAAAAGAATTAAAAAAGAAAGAACGTCAGCGTCAACGTCGCATTGAAGAATTAGAACTTCTTATTTGTGAGTTAGAAGAAAAAGCGGATGAACTTGAACAACAATTATGTGATCCAGCTCTTTTCCAAGATTATGAACAGTTACAACTTATTACAGAAGAAAAAACAAAAGTACAAGAACAATTAGATGCCCACATGGAAGAGTGGGAATTATTACAGCAATAATAAAAAGGGAGTATATGAATAACATATGCTCCCTTCTTCTATCTAATAAACAAAAACTACTATTTTTAAAAAATATCCTATCCTTTATGTAGTCTTATATAATTTCTTATTTTTTCACCAAATTAACTTGTGAATAAATAAATAGTGCTCCACATTATCCACAATGTTATGCACATTTATATGCCTTTTATTTTCACATCAACACACACTTATACACATAATCCACATGAAAACATGAACTTATCCACATAGATATACACAAATTAACAAGTATTTACTAACAAAAATGCAAAAACATATCCACATTAGACACAACTTTATTAACAAACTAATGAAAAGGCTTTGTTATGCTTTACAGATGACCCTTATGTAAAAATAAATTATATTTATATAACAATTAGTTATGTGTTTAAATAATAAAAAAGCCTAAAAAGCTCTTCTCAAAACTTTTTAGACTTTTCCATTACGCTCTTTCAATATCTAAACCAGGACTTGCGTTCAATGAAAGGTTAGATCGTCTTCCCTTTATATAATCAATTGTTCCTGCCGCTGCAATCATGGCTGCATTATCCGTACATAATGATAGTGGTGGGATAACTAAATCCACATCATCTAGTTGTTGAAAAGCTTGTTCTAATCGTGCACGTAATCCACGATTTGCTGCCACTCCACCTGCCAAGACAACTTGTTTCACATCATATTCCTGCACAGCTCGCATTGTTTTTGTCACAAGCACATCAATGACGCTATCTTGGAAACTAGCCGCTAAGTTTTCTGGAACAATTTCTTCACCACGTTGTGTTGCATTGTGAACCGTGTTGATAACTGCTGACTTTAGTCCACTAAAACTAAAATCGTAGCTATCTTGTTCTAGCCAAGAACGAGGTAACTTATATGTTACTTCCCCTTCAGCTGCTAGGCGATCAATATGTGGACCACCTGGGTATGGCAAGTTTAAGGTACGTGCCACTTTATCATACGCTTCTCCAGCTGCATCGTCTCTTGTTTCACCAATTACTTCATAAGAACCATGTTCTTTCATATAAACAAGTTCTGTATGTCCACCTGATACGACTAATGCTAACAATGGAAATGTTAATTCTTTTACTAGACGGTTTGCATAAATATGCCCTGCAATATGATGAACCCCAACAAGTGGTTTATTATAAGCAAATGCCAATGCCTTTGCTGCATTTACGCCAATTAATAAAGCACCTACTAAACCAGGTCCTTCTGTTACGGCGATTACATCTACCTCAGGTAATGTAATGTTCGCTTCTGTTAATGCTTGTTCAATAACAAATGTCATTTCTTCCACATGATGACGAGAAGCAATTTCTGGCACAACTCCACCAAAACGTTTATGACTTTCAATTTGTGAGGAAACAACGTTGGAAAGAATCTCTGTCCCATTTTTTACGATTGCTACGGATGTTTCATCACAACTCGTTTCAATTCCTAATACGATTATTTGTTCATTCATCTATTTTCACCCACATTACGACCGCATCTTCATGATTATCTTTGTAATATCCCTTTCGAATACCACCTTCTTGGAATCCCAACTTTCGGTATAAGTTTTGAGCTACTTTATTCGAAACACGAACTTCCAAAGATAAGATGCTTACATTTTTTTGTTTTAATCGATCAATTACCGTTTTTAATAACTGTTCACCTAGTTTTTTTCCTCGAAAAGAAGGCAAGACAGCAATATTTGTTATTTGAGCATCTTCAAATACAACCCAAGTACCACAATAGCCAATAATTTCTCCTTCATGCTCTATAACAAGGTAATCAGCATAAGGATTATTTAAGTCTTCTTGAAACATTTCCTTTTTCCAAGGTAATGTAAAAGACTGTTCTTCTACATATACAACTTTATCAAGGTCACTTGCTTCCATTTCTCGAAAAGCTACTTGCATCATTTTTGTTCACCATTTTTTTGTTGCATTAACCAATTTGCTTCTGCTTCCGCCATTCGAATATAATTTGGAACAAGGGCATGCACATTTTCTTCAGCTGCTTGATTCATTCCTAATATTCCTAATTCACTAGGACGAGGATTATGATAAACAATCGGTGCAATAATAGCTTGTCCACCCATGATTTCTTTTATTGTTTGTTCATGTAAAGAGACATCATTTCCAATAAATAAAATTGGCTTATCATATGCTTTCAACTGTTCTACCCATGTTGTTAACAAGATATTTTGATCTTGTTCTACTTCTACTAATTGATTATCTTCATATTTATATAATCCTGTGAATACTTGCCCTCTTCTTGCATCGAAAATAGGACAAACATATCCATCAAAATAACGCCCACTAGCAGCTAAAGCCGCAAGACTAGATACACCAACAATCGGTATGTTTAAGGACCATGCTAATGTTTTTGCTACTGTCACTCCGATACGTACACCTGTATAAGAGCCCGGGCCTTTCGCAACAACAATTTTATCTAAATCTGCTGGTTTTATATCACACTCTTGTAATAATGTTTCAATCGCTGGCATTAAACGAATAGAATGATTCTTTTTTACGTTACTAACAAACTCTCCTATTACTCTTTCTTCTTCAACTACTGCAAGAGCTAATGGATAATTAGACGTATCAATTGCTAATATTTTCATTTCTAAAAAATCTCCTTACATAACTGCTCGTATTTTTCTCCTATAGCCTCTATTTTAAACTTACGATTTGTATCACTTTCATGATAAATACTAATTTTTAAATATGTATCTGGTAAATAATCTTCAATTAAATGTGCCCATTCTACCACTGTTACACCATCACCGTAAAAATATTCATCAAAACCTAAATCATCATCGCTATCTGCTAGACGATAGACATCCATATGGTATAAAGGTAAGTTTCCTTTATATTCTTTAATAATATTAAAAGTTGGGCTATTTACTACACGTTTTACACCTAATCCCTCTGCCAATCCTTTTGTAAAGGTTGTTTTCCCAGCTCCCAAATCACCTTCTAATAAAATAACAGTACCAGGCTCAAGTTTAACCGCCAATTTTTTTGCCATTTCCATCGTTTCTGTTTGAGAAGAAGTATAAACAAAATATGTACTCATAAAACAGCAATTCCCCTCTCATTTTTTAATGATATATCATTTATTCTGTCAGTATAAAAATCTTCCTATAAAAAATCCTTAGGATATCGTATTCCTAAGGCCTTAACACTGCATATTTATTACTTTATATACTATTGTACACTTTCCATTATAGATTAAAACATAAAAAAACGCGAAACTTCTTTGTTTCACGACATTGTTTTACATATAAATGGCGGTCCCGACCGGGATCGAACCGGCGATCTCCTGCGTGACAGGC
>JBJEFI010000052.1:0-13487 GCA_051873875.1 Bacillaceae bacterium
TGAAAAATAGGAGAACTATTACAAAAGAAAATAAAGATTCATTATTCTGATAATTAAGTATATAAAGATAAAAGTTGGACATACTACTTAGTAAGGCATCCCCCTTGTGTACATTAACCTCCACCGATAATCTGGAGGTTAACTTTGCTTAATAAAGAGTACAAAAGTAAAAAAGCCAGCACCTATGATGCTGACTTCTAATTATTTTTATATTTATAGAGAAGCTTCGCGTTGCGCGATTTCTTCACCTAATGTTATTTCATTTACACGTTCAATATTCGCACCTAAGTTTTTTAACTTTTTGTGGAAGTTTACATAGCCACGATCTAAATGTTTTAATTCTGTAACGCGCGTATGCCCTTCAGCAACTAAACCTGCCAAGATTAATGCTGCGGCTGCGCGTAAGTCTGTAGAAGCCACTTCTGCGCCTTGTAACACGCCATGACCAAGTCCGTTTGTTACAACAGAGCGACCTTCAATTTTAATATCCGCATTCATACGACGGAATTCGTCTACATGCATAAAACGATTTTCAAATAAAGTTTCTGTAATAATACTAGTACCTTTTGCACATAACATTAATGCCATCATTTGTGATTGCATATCTGTCGGGAAACCTGGGTGTGGCATTGTTTTTATGTCTACAGCTTTTAAATTTTCTGTTCCAATAACACGAATACCTTCTTCTAATTCGATGATTTCAACGCCCATTTCACGCATTTTTGCAATAACAGAACTTAAATGTTCAGGTACAGCATTTTCAATTGTTACATCGCCACCTGTGATGGCCGCAGCAACCATAAATGTTCCTGCTTCGATACGGTCTGGAATAATATGGTGAACTGCACCTTGTAAACGTTCAACACCTTTAATTTTGATTGTACCAGTTCCCGCGCCGCGAACATTAGCACCCATTTCATTTAACATGTTTGCTAAATCAATAATTTCAGGTTCTTTTGCTACGTTTTCAATAATTGTTGTTCCTTCAGCAAGTACGGCTGCAGACATAATATTTTCTGTTGCACCTACACTTGGGAAGTCCAAATAAATTTTTGCTCCTTTTAAACGACCGTCGACTTTCGCTTCAACGAATCCATTTCCAACTTTTACAGTTGCACCCATTGCTTCAAACCCTTTAATGTGTTGTTCAATTGGACGTGAACCAATCGCACAACCACCTGGTAAGGCAACACGTGCGCGTCCCTGACGGGCTAATAATGGTCCCATTACTAAAATAGATGCACGCATTTTACGTACATATTCAAATGGAGCCTCTACTAATAAATCAGCTGAAGCATCCACTGTTACTGTATTATTTTCAAAATTAACTTCTGCATTTAAACAACGTAATACTTCGTTAATTGTATATACATCTGAAAGTGTTGGTACATCTTTGATAATACATTTTCCTTCACTTGCTAATAAAGTGGCTGCAAGGACAGGCAACACCGCGTTTTTCGCTCCTTCAACGCGAACGTTGCCTTTTAATCTATTTCCACCACTGACGATAATCTTTTCCAATGCTATTCCCCTCCGCGTTTATTATTAATATTCCATCGTGATAATTGGCGTTCCGATCACAATGGCTACATTGTTATTTTCTATTTCTCTAAGTGCAATCTGCATGTTCATCTTCGATTGTTGTATAGGAAGTTCCGCTTTCCACTGTTCAGTATATGCGGATACAGAAAGAAATGTATCTTCTTCCGCTCTTTCTATTTCTTCCGCTGTAAAAATTGTTAAAATATTTTCGACATTTTTTTGCAAAGTCGTATTCAGATTACCATTAAATTGCCCCTTTACACAAGTAAAAAATACAGGCTTATTTTTCAAAATTTTTACAGTTTGCACTTCAATCCACTCATTTTGTTTTTCGTATAATTTTTCATCCCAACTTTGTCCAGTAAATTGTATCGATACAAGGGTTTTATTTTCTTTTTTAATATAATTTAAAACAATTCGTACATCTACATTTTCAAATGTGTATGTACCAACTGTTTTAACAGCTTCTGCTTGTTCTGCATTCACCCATATAGCATTTGGATATACACCTTTTATTTTTTCTACATATGCTTCATATTGCGCTACTGTTGAAATATCCAGTAATCCTTGTTTAGCATACAACGACCAGCCTTCAATTTCAATATTTTGTTGCTCCATTTTCATTACAATTTCTTTAATAGTTGGCTCACTCTTCGCATTTGCAATATTTATATAAGAGTAAATACAAATACATATCAATAACACTATTCCAATTCCCCATTTTTTCATTTTAAAACCCCTCTCCACTCTCCTTATTTGTCAGTATTGGCAACAATAGAGGAAGATATACTAGGTTCATAGATTTTAGCATAAATTTTTATCTGCACCGTATACTGTAACAAGGTGGGTGAGGCCATTGGATAAAGATGATAAAAAACTTGTTTCCATTGACGGTGGCAAAAAAAAGCATGCAAATGAAAACCTCTCCGTTCTACAAGTAGATGGAGAAGAATATAAGCTACGTAATTTCGTTTTAGCTGGCGAAGATGAAAATGGTAAACGTGTGTTATTAACATGGCAACTAGCCATTGATGAATTACTTGCCTATTCTAAAATCATTGACATTATTGTAGCTGAAAAAGTAAAACGCAACCTTATTTAAAATTTACTAAGAAACGTATTTAAAATTATTTTAAAATAGCATTCCTTTTTGATACAAAAGGAATGCTATTTTCGCCTATCCAACTAACAGTGACTTTCTTTAGCCAGCAAACAATCCAGAAATTTGTCTTGCATACATCATATAATCTAAAAAGAAATTACTTAATGCTGATCCAATTACAATCGTCAAAATAATAAGTAAAGCACGAGCTTGTATTACTCTATTTTTTCGAAGGAATTTATCAATATAAACGGCTTGTAGCGCCCACCACGTAATCCCCATAAAAACAAGATGAGAAACGATAGCCGTAGCAGATTGAATTGCAATTTCTTGTTCCATTTATTCACTTCCCTTCTACTTCTATTTTGTATTATTCTAACAAAAAGCTGACCATTATAGGTCAGCTTTTTTCATTTTATCCGTTAAAATCCATCTTACTTCATAAAATCTTGAACAATTGGCCATTGCGAATGGAAAAAATCCATGGCGACGTTTGGGAATAAACCGAAACCAATAACCGCCAAGCTACAAATAACGATGACTACGGTTGCCCCTATAGAAGAATGGATCGCTGTTTCACTTTTTGGACGCAAGAACATTTGCGCCATAATTCCAAAATAGTACACAAGAGAAACAACAGACATTCCAATCATTAAAAAGGCAAGAACATAATGAGCTGGATTAACCGCAAAGGCACCTAAGAAAATAGTTACTTTCCCAATAAACCCAACTGTACCTGGAATACCTGCTAATGATAATAAGAAAATAGTCATGGCAATCGCCAAAAATGGAGAACGTTTAAATAGTCCACCAAACATGGTAATATCGTCTTTCTCTCCCTCTAACTTCGATACGACAGCAAACGCACCAATTGTCATAAACAAGTAAGCCATCAAGTAAAACCATAAACTATCAAAGAAGAAAGCAGAGAAAGAAACAAGAGCTACTAATATATAACCAGCATGAGCGATACTTGAATAAGCTAACATCCGCTTTATACTTTTTTGGCGTAATGCCATTACGTTTCCGATAATCATCGATAAACCGGCAAGGACAGCAATGAACGTATCAACAGAGAAATAAAGTAGTTCTGTCCCTTTCGCATTTGGCACTCCACTAAATAAGTAAAAAATAATACGTACAAGCAATACAAACCCTGTTGCCTTTGAAACAACACTTAAAAAGGCTGTAATTGGTGTGCTGGCTCCTTCATATACATCTGGTGCCCACATATGAAATGGCACGGAAGCAATTTTGAAAGATAAACCGACAAAACTAATTAAGAAAGCAAGAAGGAAAAGAAGTTCTGTTCCCTTTGTTATTCCATCTTGAAAAACAAGTTGCATTTCCATTAAATTCGTCGTACCTGTTAATCCATATAAATAACTGAAACCAAATAGCATAATTGCCGTTGCAATAGCCCCATTGATTGCATACTTCATAGCTGCTTCATTAGCTAACTTATTTTCACGGCGTAAGCCAACTAATAAATATGAAGAAACAGATAATAATTCAATTCCAACAAACAATGTGATTAAATCAACACTTGCTGTTACAAATAAAGCACCTGTCAACGCACTAAGAAAAATCATGTAATATTCAGGACGCTCTTCTTTTCCTAATAATAAAACCAATGCTCCTGCTACTAAGAAAAGGGTACTAAAGGCTTTTGCAAAACTATCAAACTTAAATGTACCATACAAAATTTGTACTGGCTCATGTCCATATAAAGCAATTAACACGATTAATGAAATGACCACTGTTGCAACAGCAACCATTCGCACTTTGCTTTTTGTGAAAAGACCGAGAAGTAAAATGAACAGAGCGCCGATTACTAAAATAATTTGTGGTGTCATCGTAAACCAAACCATGTTCATTAACCTCCTAACCCTTTCATAAATGTTGTTTCAATAAAGAAGGAAATTGATGTTGGATAAATCCCAATCAACAGGATAAAACCAATCAAGACAACAGCAGGAATATATTCATATCCTACTAAATCCTTTCCTTGATGACCTTCTAATTTACCAAACGTCATCGTCAATGCTGCTCGTAACAAGTAGGCTGCCGTTAAAATGATTCCTAACGCCCCTACTGCTGCTAAAACTGGTTCTACTTGGAATAAACCTAAAAAGGCTAAAAATTCACTTACAAACCCTGACATACCTGGTAAACCAAGAGAAGCCATCGTTCCTGCTAAGAAAAATCCAGCTGTAATTGGCATTACCTTCGCTAAACCACTAACACGATTGAAGGAAGTCGTTTGTACTTCTTCCTCTAATTTGCCAACAATAAAGAATAAGAAAGCAGCAATTAACCCGTGAGAGATAACTTGAAAGATAGCTCCTTTAAATCCAATAAAATTAGCTGCTCCTAATCCCATTAAGACAATACCCATATGAGAAATACTAGAATAGGCTAATACACTTCGTAAATTTGTTTGAACAAGGGCGATAAATGCACCATATAACAAGTTAATGACACCTAATAACCCTATAACAAAAGCAAAGTTTTTATAGTCTTCTGGGAACCAATTCACCCCAAAACGAATGAGTCCATAGGCACCAATTTTCAATAAAACACCGGCATGAAGCATAACGACGCCAACAGGTGCTTCCGTATGAACAGAAACCATCCAACGATGGAACGGTAATATCGGTAACTTAATCCCAAAAGCAACAAGCAAGGCAATAAACAAACCTGTTCGTAAATTCTCGGAAATTGGCTGTAGTGATTGACCAGAAAGCAATGCTGCTCCAATCGCTTCAATATTTGTATAGCCTGTTTTTGCAAACAAGATGATAAATACCATCAATAAAATCGCTGAACCAACTCCATTATAAATTAAAAATTGATAAGCAGCTTTTTCACTTTCGAATCTTCCCCAACGGCTAATTAAGAAGAACATTGGAACTAGCGTAATTTCAAAGAATAAGAAGAACAATAATGTACTCTCAGCTACGAAAACACCTAACATTCCAACTTCTAAAAGCAACATCCAAAGATAAAATGCTTTTATATCTTTTTTCACTTTATACGAAACGATTACCGCAAGAATACTTAACAATGCTGTCAAAAAAACAAGCAATAACGAAATACCGTTTAATCCTAGCTCAAATCGTAATGTAAATAATTCATTAGGTAAGCCTTCAATTTGCCCAAATTTTATCCATTCTTTCGAAACAGCTAGTTTGTCTAACGTTTCTTGACGGATGAATTCAAAAACGAAATAAATAGAAAGCATAAGTGGTACAGCAGTAGTAATGGTTGCTGCTGTGCGAATTGCCTTCATGCTATTTCTATTTATGAACGCTAGTGCAATCATCCCAATAATCGGGGAAAGTACAAGTAGCGATAACATCATGAAATATACCCCCCTGCTAACACAAGTACAACGAGAATAATAACAAGACCAATAAAGGTAACTGTGCCATATGTTTGTACTTGCCCATTTTGTAATCGTTCATTAATAGAATGAATTCCCAAAACGATTCCTTTTATACATGCAACAATTCCATCGACAATATAACGATCAATTGCATATAAAAGGACACCAATTCCTTTTGTTCCTTTTACAAAGGTAAATTCATATACTTCATCAACATAATATTTATTTTTCATAGCAGTATACAATCCTGAAAATGGTGCAACAAATGTATCTCTCGGTATTTTTTTCGCACCATACATAAAGTAGGCTAATGCGATTCCTACTAAAGAAACCACCGTTGCTGCAATCATAATCCAAATTGGACCACTTTCATGTCCATGTACGCCTGTTACATCCTTCGCTAACCAATCTCCTAAGAATGTACCAAACCAAGGTGTATTGATATATCCAGCGAAGATTGCAAAGAAACCTAACACCATCATTGGAATAACCATTGTTGATGGTGATTCATGTACTTCTTGTTTATACGTTTTCTCTCCTGCAAATACCATAAAGAAAAGACGGAACATATAAAATGCAGTAAAAAATGCTGCAATCAACGCAACGAAAAATAATACGTAATTGCCACTATTCCATGTTGCTACTAAAATTTCATCTTTTGAGAAGAAACCTGATAATAATGGAACCCCACTAATTGCCATCGTTCCAATTAAAAATAGCGTAGCAGTTGTTTTCATTTTGCTAAATAGGCCACCCATTTTTTCAATATCTTGCGTATGAACAGCGTGAATGACACTACCAGCCGCTAAAAATAACAATGCTTTAAAGAAAGCATGAGTCGTTAAATGGAATACACCTGCTACATAACCAGCTGAGCCGAGAGCAAGCATCATATACCCTAATTGACTGACTGTTGAATAAGCTAAAACACGTTTAATATCGTTTTGGGTTAACCCTATCGTTGCCGCAAAAATAGCGGTAAAGCCCCCTACTACTGCCACAATCATCATTGCAGTGACACTTGCTTCAAATAACGGGAACATTGTTGCTACTAAGTAAACCCCAGCCGCTACCATTGTTGCTGCGTGAATTAAAGCTGAAACAGGTGTTGGCCCTTCCATGGCATCTGGCAACCAAGTATGTAATGGAAATTGACCCGATTTCCCCATTGCTCCAATAAAAATTAAAATCGCACAAAGGGTAATCTTACCATCTGACAACATGCCAGATTCTACCGCTGCAAAAATATCACTATAACGGAAGCTTCCTACTTCAATAAATAACAAAATCATTCCAATAAATAGACCAACATCCCCAATACGGGTCATAATAAACGCTTTTTTCGCTGCCTTCTTTGCTTCTTCCTTGTAAAAATAAAAACCAATTAATAAGAAAGAACCTAATCCAACAAGTTCCCAAAAAATATACAATTGTAATAGATTGGTAGAAATAACCAACCCTAACATAGCGAATGTAAATAGCCCTAGATATGCATAAAAAACAGGAATTCGTTTATCACCATGCATATAGCCTCTTGAATACATATGTACTAAAAAACTAACGAGGGAAACGATAAACAACATTAACGCATTTAATGCATTCACTTCAAATCCAAAAGAAATGACTGTTTCGCCAACCTTTAACCATTCCCATTCTCCCATCACTGTCGCTTCTACAAAGCGTTGCCCTAACACAATGACAGAAAACAATAACGTAATAAAGGTTAATCCAATTCCAACAAAGCTGCTTTTCTCCTTTAACTTCTTTCCAAATAGAAGAAGGATGATAAACGAGAGAAGCGGAAACAATGGAATGAGCCATGCATATTCAATCATATTTTCTAACCCCCTTTTCTCCCCGGCAAACCTATCCATAAGAAGAAACTGTGTTCATTTTATTTTTTTAATTCGTTCATTTCATCTACATTTACAGTTGCCTTATTTCGATAAAGAGCAATTAAAATAGCTATGGCAACAGCTACTTCGGCCGCCGCAATCGCAATCGTAAATAATGCAAAAATCTGCCCTGAAATATTCGGCATCATTCCAAATTTACTAAAGGTAACAAAATTTAAATTAACAGCATTTAACATTAACTCAATACATACTAAAACGATCACCGTATTGCGTTTCGTTAATGCACCGTATAATCCAATACAAAACAACATTACCGCGAGCATTAAATAAGCGGCTGCAGGCACACTAGTCATTGTCCCCATCCTCCCCTTCTTCTCGCTTCGCCAGTACAATTGCGCCAACTAAAGCAACTAATAACAAAAGTGACAGTATTTCAAATGGAATAATATATTGAGAATACAGTACTTTTCCAATTTCGGCTGTATTGTTTTGTACCTCTGTTATTGGCTTATTACTTTCTACAAAATTACTTATTGCTACATACATCACGCCAAAAAATGCAAAAATACTAACAAATAATGCGCCTCTTCTCCATATATTTCCCTTTGTTACTTGCTTATCTTGAGATTTTGTTAACATGATGCCAAATAGCATTAAAATTGTAATGGCACCTGAATAAATTAACACTTGAACAACTCCAACAAATTCCGCCTCAAGAAGTACATATATTCCTGCTAAACTTAAAAATGTAAAAACTAGCAAAAGCATCATATGCATAACTTTTTGCGCATTAATCATGAAGATAGCGCCACCAAGCGCAAGGAAAGCAAGTATAAAAAATGCGACTAATTCACCATTCACTTGTGTTACCTCCCTTCCTACTTCAATACTTTAGAATTTTCAGTTCGAACATTCTTATCATTTTCGTCTAACCATTGGAGATTTTTAAATAAATCTTCTCTTGTAAACTCTGCTAATTCAAAGTTATTTGTCATAACAATTGCCTCTGTCGGACAAACCTCTGTACATAAATCACAAAGAATACAAATTTCAAAGTTAATATCATACGTATCGATGATTTTTCCTTTTTTTGTTGGATCTGGATGCTTTTTACCCGTTAACTTAATACAATCTGTTGGACAAATGTTCATACAAGCATTACATACGATACATTTTTCCGGATAAAATTTTTGAATCCCACGAAATCGATCTGGTAGTGGCAACGGTTCATTTGGATAATCATACGTTAACTTTTCTCGTGTCAACCCTTGTAATGTATACTTTAATCCTTTAAATAGCCCTTTCATCTCTACATCCCCTTTCCTTAGAAAAATAACGCTTTAATAAAGACGGTTAAGAAAATATTGGCAATCGCAATTGGCATTAATACTTTCCAACCAAATTCCATTAAATGGTCTGCTCTCATCCGTGGGAATGTATAGCGAATCCAAAGGAAGAAAAATAACATAACAGCAAATTTTAACGAAAACCACACGACACCAGGAATAAACGTCATATAAAATACTGGCTGCCATCCACCTAAAAACAAAATCGCTACTAAGGCACTCATGGCGAATAAATATACATATTCAGATAGCATAAAGAAGGCAAAACGGAAACCGGAATATTCCGTATGATACCCAGCTACAAGTTCTGACTCTGCCTCTGGTAAGTCAAATGGTGTACGATTTAATTCGGCTACTCCAGCGATTAAGAAAATAACAAAAGCAACTGGTTGCGCAAAAATAAACCATACATCTTTTTGTGCCAGCACAATATCATTTAAATTTAAGCTACCAGCTAGTAAAACAATTCCAACGCCGCTTAATACAAGTGGTAATTCATAGGAAATCATTTGTGCCGCTGCCCGCATGCCACCTAGTAAGGCATATTTATTATTCGATGCCCATCCTGCCGTCAAAATCCCAATTGTTGAAATTCCTGAAATAGCAACATAATAAAGAAATCCAACACCAACGTCAGCAAATTTTAAGTTTTCAGAAAATGGAAGGAGTGCTAATACGATAAATGAAGGTGCAAACGCAATAACCGGTGCCCATAGAAAGAGCATACGATCTGCTGCCTTTGGTACTGTATCTTCTTTAATAAGTAGTTTTAGGATATCGGCAACACTTTGTAATAAGCCCCATCGTCCCCCTAAATGGTTTGGACCAATCCGTCCTTGCATAAATCCCATTACTTTCCGTTCTGATAAAATTGCAAACGATACATAACCTAAAATAACAACAAGTAAAATCGCACCAAGTATGAAGAAAATCAAGAAGTTCATCCAACTCGGAGCTGAACGCAATAATTCATCCATCATTACCCATCAACCTCCCCAAGCACAATGTCAATTCCGCCTAATATCGTAATTAAGTTTGCGATATTTTCCCCTTTCAGCAGCTTTGGAAGGATTTGTAAATTATAAAAAGATGGTCGACGGAATTTTAAACGATAAGGCTCTTTCTTTCCATCACTTGCAATATAACAACCAATTTCGCCACGAGGTGACTCAATTCGCACATACGCTTCCCCTTTTGGCGCTTTAATAATTTTTGGAACCTTAGCCATAGTGGCTCCTTCTTGTGGAAATTGTTCACATGCTTGTTCAATAATTTTTAATGACTCTTCAATCTCCAACATCCGACACATGTAACGATCCCATGCATCCCCTTTTGTTCCAACAGGGACATCGAATTTAAAACGATCATAAATAGAATATGGCTCATCTTTTCGTAAATCCCAATTTACTCCTGTACAACGAAGATTTGCCCCACTTAATGAATAATCGAAAGCATCTTTAGCTGTATAAATCCCCACATCATGTACACGCTGTTGAAAGATTTCATTACCTGTTACTAATGTGTGATAACCTTCTAATTGTTGGCGCATATGAGGAATGAAGTCTCGTACTTTTTCAATCCATCCTTCAGGCGCATCCCATTTTACGCCACCGACACGCATATAGTTAAATGTTAAACGTGCTCCACTCAGTTCATTTAACAAATTCGTAATCATTTCTCGCTCACGGAAGGCATATAAAAATGGACTAACTGCTCCAATATCTAGTAGATTTGTTCCCCACCAAATAAGATGACTAGAAATTCTACCTAATTCCATAGCTAATATGCGTAAGTATTCTGCACGTTCTGGCACTTCAATTCCCATCATTGTCTCAACCGCATGACAAATGACGTAATTATTTGTCATGGCTGATAAATAATCCATTCTATCTGTATAAGGGATAATTTGTGTATATTGAAGATTTTCCGCTAACTTCTCTGTCCCACGATGTAAATAACCAATAACAGGCGTTGCTTCAGTGATAATTTCCCCATCAATTTTTACGACTAATCGGAACACACCATGAGTACTCGGATGCTGTGGTCCAACATTTAAAAGCATTTCTTCTGTACGAATCACACCTTACACCTCCACATCGTATGGTTCATAGTCTTTACGAAGCGGATGACCAACCCAATCATCTGATAAGAGAATTCGCTTCATGTTTGGATGATTTGTAAATGTTATTCCTAATAAATCATAGACTTCTCGCTCCGGCCAATTTGCCCCTTGCCAAATTGGTGTAACAGAATCAAGTACTGCATTTTCTCGATCGACTTTAACTTTGACAGCAACACTTTGTTTATTCTCATAAGAATGTAGATGTAAATAAACTTCTAAGTGAGTCACATAGTCTGTTGCATGTAAATTAGCTAAATAATGAAAAGCTAACTGTTCGTTATATCTTAAGAACTCACAAACTTTGTAATAATAATTACTATTCAATACAAGCGTTGGTACATCTTTTGATAGTTTATTAATAAAAAAATCTTCTAAACTTTCTTTCCCAACATGCTCTTCTATTATACGTACATATTTATCTAAATAAGGTTGATTTATAGAAGGATCTCCTGTTTCTTCAACTGTACTAGTTTCTTCTTTCTTCGACTTCATTTTTGCTGCAGCTGCCGCTTTGGCTTTCGCTATGGCAATTGCCTTGGCCTTCTCATCATCATTACCCGAACTACTTTGACTTTTTTCTTTTGCCAACGCTGCTGCTTTCGCCTTCGCCGCCGCCACTGCCTTCGCTTTTGCTATTGCTTTGGCCTTTTCGTCATCTACGCCTTCTTCTCCCGTGTTTCTTTCTTTAGCTTTTTGTTTCGCTAACACTGCCGCTTTAGCCTTTGCGGCTGCCACAGCCTTCGCTTTCGCCTTAGCTTTTTCATCTTCTGCGTTATCTTCTTCTTTTTCTTTTTGTTTCGCTAACGCTGCCGCTTTGGCTTTCGCCGCCGCTGCTGCCTTAGCCTTGGCCAATTCCAACGCTTTCGCTTTTTCGTCTTCTACTGATAGTGTTTCTTCTTGGCTAACAACAGGAACTGTTTCTGAAACTTTTGACTCTTCTTTACTCTTAGCACCCATTTCTGATAACGCTTTCTTTTCTTGTAACTTCTTTAATGCAGCTTCTTTTGCAGCTTTGGCTGCTTCTTTTTTTAATTCTTCTAGACTTTTTTTATCTTCCGTTGTCATCGATTCGTCACCTGCTTTCCAGTTTTAGCTTCATAACGAATCTTCTCTTTTAATTTATTTACACCATAAATCAACGCTGCTGGGTTTGGTGGGCAACCAGGAATATAAATATCCACCGGTACAATTTGATCTACCCCTTTTACAACCGCATATGATTTTATATATGGACCGCCAGCCGTTGCACAAGAACCCATTGCAATAACCCATTTCGGCTCTGGCATTTGATCATATAGACGGCGAAGAATTGGTGCCATCTTTTTTGTAACCGTTCCAGATACAATCATGACATCTGATTGACGTGGTGATGTCCGGAAAAAAGAACCAAATCGGTCAAGATCATAATGAGCAGAACCTACTGCCATCATTTCAATAGCGCAACAAGCAAGTCCAAATGTCATCGGCCACAATGAATTACTGCGAGCCCAACCTTTTACTTCTTCTAGCGTTGTTAAAAAGACATTTTGTTTTAATTCTTCCATTTCCTCAGGTAATATGCCCTCAAAATTTATTGCCATGTCAACACCTTCTTCTTCCATGCATATATAAGACCGATTAATAGCATTAAAATGAAAATAACCATTTCAACTAAAGCAAAAAGTCCTAATTTATCATATGCCACTGCCCATGGATATAAAAAAATAGTCTCTACATCGAAAATTACAAACATAAGTGCAAATATGTAATATCGAACATTGAAACGGACGTTTGCCTCATGAAAAGGTTCAAGCCCACTTTCGTAGGTTGTGGCCTTTTCTGCATTTGGCCTTGATGGACGTAAAAGGCGACCAGCTGTTAAAGCAACAATTGGTAGCAATATTCCTAATAATAAAAAGACAACAATAATCATGTAACTATTAAAATAGGAATTTAACATCGTCCTAACCCCCCTTGCTTCTCTCTCCCCATTCTTATACATAAGCAAAAATAATAAAAATATGCCCTTATTTGTACCCTCCTCTTTTTATAAAAATAAAAAAAGCTATTGTGCATACGCCCATGTATTACTTATTTCTAAAAAAATGAAATGTTCAGAAATATTATATCATTGTATAAAGAATTGTGTCGA
>JBJEFI010000053.1:0-13432 GCA_051873875.1 Bacillaceae bacterium
TGTTTAGTTTTCAAAGATCATATTTATTTGTTGCTTCAAAAGCAACTCCCTTATAATATCATCTTCACCATTTGGTGTCAACAATATTTATTATTTATTTCCGATGTCTTTTTTAACAACGCAGATTAATATAACATTAATGAATTCAAAACACAAGCTTTTTTCTCATAATACAGTGCTAAATAATATATAATTTAACAATCACCAATGCAATAATTCCTGGAATACCTAAAAATCCACTAATAAAAGAAGTAAATAAATTAACCGGAATATGAATATTCATTCCTTGTCCAACAATATTTAAAACAAACAAAAAAATTGCACCTAATGTTAATTTAATAACTGCATTCCCTACATACTTCAAAGGTTTCATCGGTACACCAATTATTAGTAATAATATAATTAGTGTAATTAATCCACCAATAATTAAAATACTATCCACAAAAAAACGCCCCTTTCTTAAAAAACAAGTACGTAATTTAATAATATGTACATGCCTTTAAGATTAGAACGTCATTACTTTATTTTTTGCATACTAACATTTCTTTTTTTGGCTTCTTTTAATAAGTAAAAATATTTCAATTCCGCTAAATGAACTTCATAAAGCAATTGCTCTGTCGGTTCTACACATATGTCTCTTATCTCTTTTTCGCGAATCCAATTATTTTTACATTCTTCTAATAACATTAATAATTTTGTATCAAATTCTTTTCTTAAATAACCTACTCGCTTAAAGAACACCCGGTTTGGTCTCCTCACTCATTAAATTTCTCTTCTTCCTTCTAATGCACGAGATAACGTTACTTCGTCTGCATATTCTAAATCCCCACCTACAGGCAATCCATGTGCAATACGTGTCACTTTAATTCCACTTGCCTTTAGTAGCCTTGAAATATACATAGCAGTCGCTTCCCCTTCAATATTCGGATTAGTAGCAAGAATAACTTCTTCAATCGTTGCATCTTGTAGCCTTTTAATTAGTTCGGCAACACGAATATCTTCCGGTCCTATTCCTTCCATTGGTGAAATAGCACCATGTAATACATGATATAACCCTTTGTAATCTTTCATTTTTTCCATCGCAATTACGTCTTTTGTTTCTTGTACAACACAAATAACCGTTTTATCTCGATGATTATCACTACAAATATAACATGGGTCTTGATCTGTAATATGCCCACAAACGGAACAGTATGCTAAATTACGCTTTGCATTAACCAATGCTTTCGCAAAATCTAACACATCGTCTTCCTTCATATCAAGGGTAAAAAAAGCCAGTCGAACCGCAGTTTTCGGTCCGATACCTGGCAATTTCATAAAGCTATCAATTAACTTGGATATAGGTTCTGGATAATGCATGTTCCTTAACTCCTAAAATAGTCCTGGAATATTTAAACCTTTTGTAAATTGTCCCATTGTTTTGTTTGATAACTCATCCGCTTTTTTAATTGCTTCGTTTGTTGCTGCTAATACTAAATCTTGTAGCATATCGATATCTTCAGGATCTACTACGTCTTCTTTAATAATTACATCTACAACTTGTTTATGACCACTCATAATAACAGTAACCATACCGCCACCAGCAGTCCCTTCTACGCGCTCTTCACCTAATTGTTCTTGAGCCTCTGCCATTTTCTTTTGCATTTTTTGCATTTGTTTCATCATATTATTCATGCCGCCCATACCGCCACGCATCATAATTGTTTCCTCCTTCAATATAAATCATTCTATAATTTCAACAAGTTGCTCTCCAAATAGATCCATCGCTTTTTCAACAAGCTCATCTTTTTCTACTTGTTTCACCTCTTGTTTTTCACCTGATAAAAACTCTTCTCGAATCTTTTTCCATTCTACTTCAGGAACAGGAATAAATTCATAATCTTTTCCTAATGTTTGATGTAAGTATTGCTTAATTGAGTATACTGCCTCATTATTTTCAACAATCATCTTACAATGAATATCATACTTAAATGCTAGTACAAAAGAATGACTTGTAGCCGCTACCGGCTCGCTACTACTTAATAAAGCTGCATGTGAGGCACGATTATTCCTTTTAAGACTATCTAATAAATCTGCCCATACTCGCTTAATCATATCTAAGTCTTTTCTCGTTGCATGCTTTAAAATCTCTTGAATTCTACCTACAGGTACCTTCATTGTTGGCTTTTGCATTTTATAATCTTTTTTAGTTGGAGTAGGAGCTGAGGTAGAAGTTACATGAACCCCGTCTGTTTTTAATTTTTTCAACTCTTCTTCTAAATAAAGTATTTTAGCTAAAAGCTCATTTGCACCTTGTGACTGTTCCATTCCTGTATTTAATTCGCACAATTTTACAATCATTACTTCTAATAAAATACGAGGATGGTTTGTCCATTTCATTTCCTGTTGACTTTTACTAAGCTCTTCAATCGTTTCATAAAGAAAGCGATCGGTACAATTTGCACAAAGCTCTTCAAACTGTTCATCAACGGTTACTCTTTCTAATAAATGTGCTAGTTCATGAGATGTTTTGTATAATAACATATCTCTACTATAGTAAATTAAATCTTCTACTAAGCGAGCCACGTCTTTCCCAACACTTATGAATTCATCAATTAACTTTAATCCTAACGAAACATTTCGCTCTTGAAAACATTTCATTAACATTGTTAAGTTTTGTTGAGAAATAGAACCCGTTACAGCTAAAACATCTTCTGTTGTAATTACATTCTCACTAAAAGAAATAACTTGGTCTAATAAACTAAGGGCATCACGCATACCACCTTCAGCTGTTCGTCCAATAATTTGTAACGCTTCTTGCTCAATTGTTAACCCTTGGCTTTCAACAACAACCTGTAACCTGTTCATTATTTTTTCTAACGAAATTTTGTGAAACTCATAACGCTGACAACGAGAAATAATTGTCAACGGTATTTTATGTGGTTCTGTCGTCGCCAAAATAAAAATAACATGTGGTGGTGGCTCTTCAAGCGTTTTTAATAATGCATTGAAAGCCCCAATTGATAACATATGTACCTCATCAATGATGTATACTTTATATTTAACTGCATTTGGTGCGAATTTTACTTTATCGCGAATATCACGAATTTCATCAACACCATTATTCGAAGCAGCATCAATTTCTAATACATCAGAAATAGAACCATCCATAATGCCTTTGCAAGATGCACATTCATTACAAGGTTCCTCTGTTGGCGCATGCTCACAGTTTACCGCTTTCGCAAATATTTTTGCAATACTCGTTTTCCCTGTTCCACGCGGACCGGAAAATAAGTAAGCATGAGATACTTTTTGTTGAAGAAGGGCGTTTTGGAGTGTCTTTACGACATGTTCTTGTCCAACAACATCAGAAAATTGCTGAGGTCTCCATAAACGATACAGCGCTTGATAACTCAAGGTTATTCCCTCCATTTCTTTAATAACTTTCTTCATTATACTTTATTCAACACAATTAAGAAATACTACAGGCTATTATATGTAAAAAAACCTGTTCATAATGAACAGGTTTTTATTTTTATTATATAACTACCGTGCACCTTCTCTTGATCTACTACTCCAGGCGTTACTTAAGCAGTTAGCTCGGTTCAGGCTGCCCTACGGCACACAAGAGGTTTTGCTTAGTGCTGCTTCCTTCCGGACCTGACACGGTTCACAAAGTCTTGTTGCGTAGGACCCAAACGTCAACACCACTTACTTAAGGCAGACCCTACAATAGATAGACCGCAAGAAAGGAATTCGGTCTCGCTAGAGCGGATTGCGAGTACAGGGCACCGCTACCTCCCCACTTAGCACGGCAAAGTTGAAACCAATAATAATAATACTTCATTAGTTTATCACAATATCAAGTGTTGTACAACTCAATAAGTGAATGATTAGAGTATATAATTTTATATGCAAAAAAGCAATGGTCACCTATTAACTATTTTTCCTCTTTTTTCTTTCCCTTAATGCTCGAAAAAAATTAGATAATAACATACCACATTCTTCTTCTAATACACCACTTACTACTTCTACCTGATGATTAAAACGAGGTTCTTCTAATAAATTCATAAGTGTACCAGCACAGCCACCCTTTGGATCTTTGGCACCATAAACAACTCGTTTTATACGGGATAAAACAATTGCACCCGCACACATCGGACAAGGCTCCAATGTTACATACAATGTACAATCTTCTAAACGCCAAGAACCTACTTGCTCACACCCTTTATCAATTGTTAAAATTTCTGCATGGGCGATAGAACGTTGTTCACATTCACGCAAGTTATATCCTGTACTAATAATTTCATTATCTTTAACAAGTACCGCACCAATTGGGACTTCTCCAATTGCTTCAGCCTTTTTTGCTTCTTCAATCGCCATTTTCATAAAATGAATATCCTGTTCCATTTTTACCTCTCTCACTTCATTTTGCTAATTTTATTTATTATATTTTTATTAATTGTCATTACTATTCTCTCTTGTTTTTTCAAACAATAAAAGGCATACATACATTGTCATGTGCCTTTTATTGTTTGAAAAAAAGATACTTTCTTCTATTTCATTATGCTAAAATAAACTTTGTCTATAAATTTGCTCGTGCAACTTTAAAGGAGGAACCACATGATTGAAACACCTTTTATTACTGTTGAAGGACCTATTGGTGTCGGTAAAACATCACTATCAAAAGCCATTTCTGATGAATTACACATGCCACTACTAAAAGAAATAGTAGATGAAAATCCTTTCCTTGGTAAATTTTATACAAATATCGATGAATGGAGCTTCCAGACAGAGATGTTTTTCTTATGCAATCGTTTCAAACAACTAGAGGATATTCACAATCATTACTTAGTAAAAAATACACCGGTTGTAGCTGATTATCATATTTTAAAAAACCTAATTTTTGCAGAACGCACTTTAAAATATACACAACTTGAAAAATACAAGCAAATTTACAATATCCTGACAGTGGACATGCCAAAGCCAAATGTAGTTGTTTATTTAACAGCTAGCTTAGATACATTGCTAAAGCGTATTTCAATGCGTGGACGTGAATTTGAAAAAAACATTTCACATCAATACTTATCCCAATTAATTGAAGACTATGAAACAGCAATGGCAGCTTTTCAAATTGCCAATCCAGATGTCCCTGTTCTTCGTTTCAACGGTGACAACCTAGACTTCGTACAAAACGAGCATGATTTATCTTTTATCTTAACAGAAGTTAAAAATACACTTCAAAAGGAGCAAAAAATAAAATGAACCTTAGAGAAAAATACGGTATCCCATCTAATGCAGTCATTGCTATTGCAGGGACAGTAGGTGTCGGAAAATCAACAATGACAAATGCGCTAGCAAATGCGTTATCTTTTCGTACATCTTTTGAAAAAGTAGATACAAACCCATACTTAGATCAGTTTTATGCTGATTTTGAACGTTGGAGCTTCCACCTGCAAATTTACTTTTTAGCAGAACGTTTTAAAGAACAGAAGCGTATTTTCGAATATGGTGGTGGATTCATTCAAGACCGCTCTATTTATGAAGATACAGGCATTTTTGCCCGTATGCATTACGAAAAAGGAACAATGAATACAGTCGATTACGAGACATACAAAAGCTTATTTGATGCAATGGTAATGACACCATATTTCCCGCATCCTGATTTAATCATTTACTTAGAAGGATCATTAGAAGATGTTGTCTCCCGTATTCAAGAACGTGGTCGTCCAATGGAACAACAAACACCACTCGAGTATTGGAAAGAAATGCACGGTCGTTATGAAAACTGGATTAATAACTTTAACAACTGTCCCGTTCTACGTTTAAACATTAATGAATATGACATCGTTGAAAACGAAGAAGAAATCGAACCAATTATCGCTAGAATTGGACATTTCTTAACAGAAACAAGAAAATATACAAAAAAATAAGAGGCTGTTTTTACAGCCTCTTTTCTTCGTTTTTTAGACAAAAAAAGAATCGTTACTAAAATAGTAACGATTTACAATCTCCAAATTCATTATGCGCGTTTACTACAATATCAATGGAGGAGGAAGAGGGATTCGAACCCCCGCGGGCTTTTACACCCCTGTCGGTTTTCAAGACCGATCCCTTCAGCCAAACTTGGGTATTCCTCCGTATCGACAAGAGTTATGATAGCAAATATCAAAATAAAATGCAACACTTTTTTTATATTTTTTTAGATGATTTTACAATACAAAAAAGGTATCCAAAAATAGGATACCTTCTTATAATTGCTTCTAAATAGTGGATTTAAATGTAAAAATATTATTTATGTGTAATTACTTCTACTCCACCCATATACGGACGAAGTACTTCTGGAATAATAACTGAACCATCTTCTTGTTGATAGTTTTCAATAATAGCCGCTACTGTACGACCAATTGCTAAACCAGAACCATTTAATGTATGAACAAATTCTGTTTTGCCGTTTGTTTCACGACGGAAGCGAATATTAGCACGACGCGCTTGGAAATCTTCAAAGTTAGAGCAAGAAGAAATTTCTTTATAAGCATTATAGCTTGGTAACCATACTTCAAGATCATATGTTTTGGCAGAAGAGAAACCAATATCTCCTGAGCAAAGTGCTAGGACGCGGTATGGTAGGCCTAATAATTGCAGAACCTTTTCTGCATTAGCAGTTAATTTTTCTAATTGCTCATAAGATTCTTCTGGCTTTGTGAATTTCACTAACTCTACTTTATTAAATTGGTGCTGACGAATGATACCACGTGTGTCGCGACCTGCACTACCAGCTTCAGAACGGAAGCAAGCTGAGAATGCTGTATATGAAATTGGTAACTGTTCTACAGATAAGATTTCATCACGGTGAATATTCGTAACAGGTACTTCTGCCGTTGGAATTAATGCATAGTTTGTACCTGCTAAATGGAATAAATCTTCTTCGAACTTAGGTAATTGTCCTGTACCAAAAAGACTGGCACGATTAACGATGAATGGTGGCATAATTTCTTCATAACCATGTTCCTCTGTATGAAGATTTAACATGAAGTTAATTAAGGCACGCTCTAGACGAGCACCTAACCCTTTATAAAATGTAAAACGGCTACCTGTTACTTTCGCTGCACGTTCAAAATCGATAATATCTAACTCTGTTACGATATCCCAGTGAGCTTTTGGTTCGAAATCAAACTTTGTTACTTCTCCCCATTTGCGAATTTCAACATTTTCTTCTTCACTTGCACCAACTGGCGTTGATTCATGTGGTACGTTTGGTAGTCCTTGAACGATTTGTTGAAGCTCTTCGTCAACGGTACGAACTTCTTCATCTAATTGTTTAATACGTTCACCAACTTGACGCATTTCTAAAATTAATTCATCTGCATTTTGTTTTTCACGCTTTAATTTCGCAACATCGGCAGAAACTTGATTTCGTTTACTTTTTAATTCCTCTACCTCTACTAAAAGTTGACGACGTTTTTTGTCTAATTCTTCGAAACGGTCTAGCTCATCAAAAGAACCACCACGTGTTTGAAGCTTTGCTTTTACTCCTGCTAAATTACTGCGTAATAATTTTACATCTAACATTCGTTTTCCCTCCTTAAATAATGAACGATGCTCTTATTTCTTAAGAAATAATGAAACGTTGCTAAGAATAACTCCTTTATCTAAATACAAAAAACTCCCGTCCCTAAAAAAGGGACGAGAGTTACCCGCGTTGCCACCCTAGTTGAAAATTGTCCATAAACAATTTCCCTCTTTGTATGAAATAACGGTCCATAAGCCGAAAATATTTACTAGCCAAAGCATTCCATATTTTACTCTAGGATGGATTCACAAATTTCCTCTTATCGATTTTCACCAACCATCGACTCTCTGAAAGATTTCATTTGTTACTATTTCCTATCAACGATTTAGACATTATTTATATTAAATCTACTATAAGGATTTCCATTTTTCAAGCGATTATGTAAGATTTTTAACTTTTGCCTCTTCTACCATCTGAATAAAATATGCAACCATTCGATAATCATCTGTTAATTCTGGATGAAAAGATGCTGCTAATAAATGATTTTGACGCGCAGCAACGATTCGTCCTTCATGTTCAGATAATACTTCTACACCTTCGCCAACAGATAAAATATGTGGTGCTCGAATAAAAACACCTGGAAAATGATCTCCAATTCCTTTAATAGATAAATCTGCTTCAAAACTATCCTTTTGTCTTCCAAAAGAGTTTCGCTCCACAACTACATCCATCACACCAAGATGAGGCTCTTTATAACCAACTATTTCACCTGCAAGTAAAATCATTCCTGCACATGTGCCAAACAATGGTTTGCCTTGGGCTGAGAAATCCTTTAATGGTTGTAAGAAATCATATTTATCAATTAAACGACGCATCGTCGTACTTTCACCACCAGGTAATATTAACCCGTCAATTTGTTGTAACTGGCTTGGTTCTTTCACAACGATTGCTTGTTTTCCACAGGCTTCAATGGCTTGTATATGTTCTCTTACTGCTCCTTGTAAGCCTAATACACCAATGATACTCATCATTAAATGCCTCGCTCTTGCATGCGTTGTTCATTCGATAAAGTAGAAATATCAATTCCTTTCATTGGTGTTCCTAACCCTTTTGATAAATGAGCAATACGCTCGTAATCTTCATAATAGGTTGTTGCTTCAACGATTGCTGTTGCGAATTTCAATGGATTCTCTGACTTAAAAATACCAGAACCAACAAAAACACCTTCTGCTCCTAAATGCATCATTAAAGCCGCATCAGAAGGAGTAGCGATGCCACCTGCTGCAAAGTTTACAACTGGTAATTTTCCTGCTTCTTTTACTTGTAACAGTAGTTCATATGGTACACCTAATACTTTTGCTTCTACCATTAATTCATCATGTTCCATTGCTACAACTTTACGAATTTGTCCATTTACTTTTCGAAGATGGCGTACTGCCTCAACAATATTTCCTGTACCAGGTTCACCTTTTGTACGAAGCATTGCTGCCCCTTCTCCAATTCGACGTAATGCTTCTCCTAAATCACGGCAGCCACAAACAAATGGAACAGTAAATGCCTTTTTATCAATATGAAAAACATCATCAGCAGGTGTTAATACTTCACTTTCATCAATATAGTCTGCTCCTAACGCTTCTAATACTCTCGCCTCTACATAGTGGCCAATTCGTGCTTTAGCCATTACTGGAATGGATACGGCATTTAATACATCTTCTAAAATTGTTGGATCAGCCATACGAGCAACTCCACCAGCAGCGCGAATATCAGAAGGTACACGCTCTAGTGCCATAACCGCAACTGCCCCTGCTTGTTCTGCAATTTTCGCTTGTTCTGCATTGATGACGTCCATAATAACGCCACCCTTCTGCATTTCTGCCATTCCACGTTTTACTCTATCTGTACCTAATTGATTCATCTTTAATACCTCCTAATTATTTGTGAAAAAATCAGATAATTCAATTCTATCATCGTATTTATTTTTGTCTAGCTTTTCCTTTAATGTAAAAAAACTTATCTAATTTACATTAGATAAGTTTTTTTTACATGTATTTATTAAAATAATCCTTTAATTCCATTCACTGCAGAGTGAAATAAATCACTAAAGAAAGAACCAACTGCTCTAAAAATTAACGTAAAGAAGTTTGCTTTTTCTACTTCTGATGTTGTAACAACATCAACAGTTACGTCATTTTTACCTGTAATATAACCATAGTTATCTTTTTCGTTCGATACGACTTGCATTGTACCTACTACTGTACCTTTTTTAAGTGGTGCTTCTAGCTCTTTTTTAACAGGTACGAATTTACCTTCATACGTAGCTTTTGCACCTTTGCTCACTGGTAAACGAACTGCTTGTTTCGTTTCAATTGCTTCTTCTTTTTCTTTTGCCTTTTTGATGTTGATTGTCTTATGACCTTTTATTTCATAACCGGCAGGAAATACTTCTTTTAGCTCGTAATTATTGTAGCCATAATCCAATAATTTTTGTGTATCATCAAAACGGCTCTTCATGTCCTTAGAAGCAATAACAACAGAGATTAAACGGAAATCACCACGTTTAGCAGTACCAGTAAAGCAATATCCCGCTGTATCTGTAGAACCCGTTTTTAATCCGTCAACGCCTTCATATTGATAAACTAATCCTGGTAGCATCCAGTTCCAGTTATCCATACGCACTGGATATTCTCCACCTTCTTGGAAAACTTTTTTCGGAATCTTAGATGTTTCTAATACATCTGGGTATTTCTTTAATAATAAATATGCTAATTTTGCTGCTGCAGAAGCAGACATCATGTTTTCATCGTCAACTTCTGTTCCTTCAGGATGCTTACCACCCATATCTTTGTTATTTAAACCTGTTGAATTTACGAAGTTAAATTCACCTAGTTGTAATTTATTTCCCATTTCGTTCATCATTTTTACGAAATTTGCTTCTGAGCCAGCGATAAACTCCGCTAAAGCAATTGTTGCTCCGTTAGCTGAATAAATAGCCATTGCTTCATATAATTCTTTCACTGTATATTTTCCACCTAGTTCTAATGGCACATTAGATAGAGAGCGTTGCTGTGAAATTTTATGGGCTAAATCGCTAACAGTTACTTCTGAATCCCAGTTAATTTTTCCACTTTTTACTGCTTCATGAACAAGGTATTCAGACATCATTTTTGTCATACTAGCAATCGGTAGAGGTGTTGTAGCCGCTTTCTCATATAAAATTTTTCCTGATTCTGCATCAATTAAAATAGCAGATGTCGCGCTTAAATTTAAAGAATCATTTCCTTCTGCATTTACAATTACAGCTGATTGCATCGAAGCAATAAATACGATAACTGCAAGCAACGTAGTCATGATTTTCTTTTTAAACATACCGTTCTTCAAAACTTGTTCCCTCCATTTTGTACGTTATTCCACATAAACGTAATTCTATCATAATTAGTTACAAAAAAATAGACAGAGAAATGGACTTCCCCTGTCTATTTTAAGAAGTTTATAGTGAATAGTTTGGTGCTTCTTTTGTAATTTGAACATCGTGTGGATGACTTTCATGTAAACCTGCACCTGACATACGAATAAATTGTGCATTTTCACGTAAGAAAGTTAAATCAGGAGATCCACAGTATCCCATTCCTGCACGTAATCCACCAATTAATTGATGAATTGTATCTGCCAATGGTCCACGATAAGCTGTGCGTCCTTCAATCCCTTCTGGAACAAGCTTTTTGTTACCCTCTTGGAAATAACGGTCTTTACTTCCTTTTTCCATGGCACCAACAGAACCCATTCCACGATATACTTTAAATTGACGACCTTGATAAATTTCTGTTTCACCAGGAGTTTCCGCACAACCTGCTAATAGACTACCTAACATAACAGCATGGCCACCAGCTGCTAAAGCTTTTACGATGTCACCAGAATATTTAATGCCACCATCGGCAATAATCGCTGCTCCAAGTTTTCTAGCCTCTGTAGCACAATCGTAAACCGCTGTTAATTGTGGTACACCTACCCCTGCCACAACACGTGTTGTACAAATAGAACCCGGTCCAATTCCTACCTTAACGATATCTGCTCCAGCTTGAACTAAGTCACGAGTTGCTTCAGCAGTTGCCACGTTTCCAGCAATAATTGTTAAGTTTGGATATTTTGTACGAATTTCTTTTACTTTCTCAATTACACCTTTTGAATGACCGTGAGCTGTATCAAGCACAATAACGTCTACACTTGATTTTACTAATGCATCTACACGTTCCATTGTATCATTTGTTACCCCTACGGCAGCCCCAACTAATAATCGACCTTGTTTATCTTTCGCTGAATTCGGGAATTCAATTACTTTCTCAATATCTTTAATTGTAATTAAGCCTTTTAATACACCATTTTCATCAACAAGTGGTAACTTCTCAATTTTATACTTTTGTAAAATTTGTTCTGCATCTTGTAATGTTGTTCCAACTTTAGAAGTAACTAACCCTTCTTTTGTCATTACTTCATCAATTTCAATTGAATAATCTTGAATAAAACGTAAATCACGATTTGTTAAGATACCTACTAACTTTTGCTCTTCTTCGTTATTTACAATTGGTACACCTGAGATGCGATACTTAGACATTAAACGTTCTGCATCCTCTACTTTATGTGTAGGTGTTAAGAAGAATGGATCTGTAATAACACCACTTTCAGAACGTTTTACTTTGTCCACTTGTTCTGCTTGTTCTTCAATGGACATATTTTTATGGATAATACCTAATCCACCTTGACGGGCCATGGCGATTGCCATTTCTGCTTCTGTTACAGTATCCATACCTGCACTAATAATTGGAATATTTAATTGTAATGTTTCTGATAAACGTGTTTTCACTGAAACATCACGAGGTAACACATCTGATTTTGCTGGCACTAATAATACATCATCGAAGGTTAAACCTTCTTTTACAAATTTATTTTCCCACACTTCAAATTCCTCGCTTTCGCTTTTTATTTTCGAACAAATATTAATTAGTAGATTAACAATTGGAAATACTACTGTCAAGAAACGTAATCCAAGTTTAAATTTTCAGAAAATAGGGGTTGTAACATGTTTCATGATAAATATCATAGTTGGCAGAAATTAAGCTACTTTATTTCAACCGAAAATACACAACAATACTTACTAAAAAGCTATAAAAAACAAGATATTCAACAAGCCGAGAAACTAAGTTTTGAAAACTGTTATCCATTTATTTACTATTTAAATCACGGGAAAAATTATTATGAATCAGCCCTTCTTTCTCCCTTGTCCATTAAACCAGTTTTACTTTTTTATGGAATGATTCAACTGATGAAAGCATGTATTTTATCCATTGATCCTTACTATCCAGCCACAACATCTGTTTTATCTCATGGTGTAACAACAAGAAAAAGAAAAAAGCAAAATTATGAGTTTATAGAAGATGAGGTAAAAATCCAAAAAAACGGCCTTTTCACTCACGCTGCCAAAACATTATTTCAAAAAGAATATATAGATAGTGAAAAATATAATATGTATTCTTTACTAGCACGAATACCCGAATTACAAGATTTAATAGCACCCGAAGATAAGCTTCTCCAAATTGAGTATAATCAGCGTTCATTACATATTCCAATCAAAATATTAGATTGCATGCATATGACAAAGGAACGTTTTACAGACTTTCTAAACAGTACTATGCGTCCTGATGATATTGCACTTCAAAAAACATCTCGTACCCATTTAGATTTTTCTATAAAGAATGAAAAAAAAGCATGTTATCTTTTTAACCTTTTTGACCAAACCTATCATATTCCAAAAAATCGAGAAGCATTTTTTTATTTTCCTGAATTATTAATACATTATTTAATCTTATATAACTTAAGTATGATCTGTCGTTACGAAACAGACTGGTGGGGAGATTTATTACATAGCTATGCATCAAAAGATTATCC
>JBJEFI010000054.1:0-13337 GCA_051873875.1 Bacillaceae bacterium
GGAGTTGGTAGTACTATTTTTTACTTTGTTTATCGAAAATTAAAATAAAAAAACGTGGCGGGACATAACTAAAATACCCAACGTTATAGACGAACAATTTCACATAAAAAAAATCCGAACTAATTCGAAACTCTTTTAAAAATTTCGTATCCTAGTTCGGACTTTTCTTTGGCTAAAATACTTTTGTCCCAGCCTCATTTTTTTATTTATCCATTTTTAAAGCTAACCGTTCGATTTGTTGTACTAACTCATTTTTCCCTTGAATATAACGATCGATATCGTAGGGAAAGTTCACTGCTAATTGTTCTTTTAATTCACCGTATTCTACTGCTACATTGGGATGTTTACACAAATAATCTCGAAATGCAAGATACCGTTTTATTTTACTACTATTTATCTCATATATATGAACATGATGAGTTCGATTATCTCCACCCTTTTGAAAATAACGACGAGCCCTAATGCCATTTTCACCCCTTGGCTCATATCCAATCTTTATCATTTCATCATTATATGAATCTACTTTGTTAATATTCGAAACAATTGGCATTATATCAATAATTGGCTTAGCTTTTAAACTAGGAACAGCTGTGCTACCCATATGGTGAATATCGATTAGTAAATCTCCCAAAATTGTTTTTAACTGTGTCGCTTCTTGTTCAAATAGTTCGGTCCACTCTTTTAAATACGGTAAAACATCTACTTTTCTCACTTTCTCTTCCTCCCTCTGTATAATTCAGTATATTATTTAATAAAACAACGAATAATTTATTATCAACTACTTATATCTACTTTCCAGTATTCATTTTAATAGTACTTTTCTAGCATATAGTACACTATTATAATTTTCGATAAATTAAGGAGTTGACTTAATAAGCCAACTCCTTTTTCATTTTACTTTAGCAACAATACCATTATGGACTTTAATAAAGCCATGTCGTAATATATCAAAACCATTTTCATATACATATAAGCCCATTTGCTCAATTGTCATTAACTCCCGATACGTATGGTTCATGACATCAGCCATTATTTCATAGTATAACTTTGATCGCAGTTGTGCTCTTGGCGTTGTCATAATAATATAGCCTGTTGGTTTTAAAAATTTTCGGTGCCATTCCATTACCTCGGCTTTTATTTCATCAGGAAAATGCTCTAGTAATCCAACTGAAATAACGATATCAAACTCTCTACCAAAAGTTAAGTTGCGAATATCATCTATAATATACGTAATGTTAAAGTCATTTTTATAGTATATTTTATGCCCACCAGTAGCAGGATTACTTCCTAAAAAAGGATATGCCTCTGGGAACTCCATAAATCTTGTGTCTCGACAATATGCATCATAATCAACAAGGACAACTTCCGCTCCAGGATACATTGCAGCTAATTGCATCCCTTCATATCCTTCTGCGGCACCTAAAAATAAAATTTTTGGTTTCATTACATCTAACCCTTCAAATAAAGCTCGCTTGCCCCTTGGGTCCCAAATACCATCTTCGATACGATGAGCATAATTCCATATTTTAAGCCGAATAATTTCTCCAAATGCTTCCTTTACTCCGCCCAAAGATAACGTTTTTATTTTTTGTAATAATTCTTTTTTCCCTTCTTCAAGTTCGTTAGGAATATCTTTCATAAACCATTCATGAAAGGATCGATTAAAATATTCCCATGATGTTTTGACAGGCATACTTTCCCCAGTTCTTTTTTCATATTCTTGTTTATCTTTCGCAAAAGAAGTAACTTCATACGGTCTTTTAATATCTTTCCAAGTAAGTACTGACCAGTCATTTACAACATTTAATTTTACAAATTTATTATATTCTTTCTCGTTATGCATCCTTAAGTCAACTCGGTAAGAAGGTAATAACTCAGTATTTCCTATCTCCAATTTCATTCTGCTCATCCTCTCTAGCTTACCCTAATTTGGCATCGTTACTTTACCATATTCCATCTTTTATAAGAAATACCTTTTTAAATTTTGTAAAATAAGTTCGGTAAATGAAATTTATAATAATATCAAAAACCTTTCTGAAGTAAGGTTTTCCACATTATTTTTTTGTTTTGCAATAATCCACTGTTCTGTAGATTGATTTTCAGGTAATACGTTTTTATCCAACCACCTATAAGAGAAACGTTCGACTGGATAGACATAATAGCCATCTTGATTATGATCAGATGTGTCATATGAGTCTGCTAAAATAATAACATCATCCCCCTACAGAACTTGTTTCCATTGTGTCATAGCCAATAATTGATTGCCAATGACCAAGCCAGTCAATGTACTCTACCATGACTGGATCATTATTTTTTAAATTTTTAATTGTCCAGTTTTTAAATTCTTCTGGGGTTTCAAATGTGTATCTATTTTTTCTGTTAAACTTGATTTTCTATCCCAGCCAATCTGATTAAAAAAATTTACCATTCGATCTGTTGATGTTCCCCATTCACCACGTCATTTGCTACACCTGGATTTTCTTTATTATCTCCATCCAAATCTTTATGTGTATCCATAACATCAGCAATTTTTAACTCTTCCTATTTTCCTAATTTCCCATAATGATCAAAAACCATTAATGCCGTTACTAGTTCACAGGAATATTCTTTTGTTTGCTGATAAGTTTGATAATTAGACAGCATCGTTAATCTTTTTTTATTCAATTTTAGTTTAAAATAATCAATATTTGAAAAATATTTAGAGTCTTTATGGTTTCTTTTTTTAGATAGAGGATGCACCTTTAGACGTAATATCATATCCTTTTTACTATCCTTTGCAAAAACTAAATTTGAGGAAATAATACCTAATACATCAACAGTTGCTGCAATTGCTAAAGATGTCATCCCCTTCTTTATTCCATCCACTCCTAGTTATAAAATTAACATATATTATTTTAAAAACTGAGTAAATATCCAAAATAAATAATAAATAAATTAATTTTCGACATCTGCCTTTAGCCTATTAAAATAGTGAGCTAAAGCTAATAATGGATAAATATAGTTATAACTATGATAATAAGTATAAAAAGATCCCGCTAGTCCTATTCCTGTTGGATATGTTTTTTCTGCTTTTGAATGATAGTTTACTAAATATGCAATGCCTTTTTTTACTTTTTCATGCTGATGATAGCCACAATGAATCAAAGCATCCAATGCCCAAGCTGATTGAGAAGGTGTACTAAATGGAAGTGATACATATTTTTTCTTCGTGCTACTAAAACATGATTCTCCCCACCCGCCATCATCATTTTGAATACTTAATAACCATTGGCATCCTTTATCAATTTCTTTTCCTCTGTACCCTACTGCTTGTAATCCAGTTAACATCGCCCATGTTCCATAAATATAACAAACACCCCATTTTCCATACCAACTTCCATCGTCTTCTTGATTTTTTAATCCCCAATATACTGCTTTTTCGATTGTTGGGTTTTCATAGTGAAATCCGGCATATGTTCCCAAAAATTCTAATGCTCGCCCAGTTAAATCTGGTGTAGATGGATCAATTAATGCTTCCTTAGCATATTCAATAGGAAGGTGAGTAAACAATTCATTATTTGTATTTTTCTCAAAAGCCGCCCAACCTCCATCGTCATTTTGCATCGATAATAACCATTCAATTCCTCGATTAAATGCTGTTTCGTAAGTATATACTTCTAATGATTGTGCATAAATAGCTCGCAAAACAACAGATGTATCATCATTATCTGGCACTATCGTATTAATAGGTGAAAAACCCCACCCACCCGGATACGCTAAAGGAGCATGAATCTTCCAATCACCTTCTTTTTGATGCTGCTTGCTTAATAAATAGGCATTTGCTTTTTTTATAGAAGAATGACGATGAGACACCCCCGCTTCTTGCATTGCATATGATAATAAACCAGTATCCCAAATAGTAGATGGTGAATTTTCAATATGTCGATAGGTTGGATTATACAAGGATTTTAAACCATGAAATGCCTTTTGAATAACTGGATGATTTTGATCATATCCAAGTGAAAGGAGGGCATAAATCATGTAATAAGTAGATGTAGCATAACTATACAATGTCCCATTTTCTTCAATTCGTTCTAGCATAAATTTTTCAGCTGCCTTGTATCCATTGAAATGATGAAGAGGTGCATAATTTGTTAATGTTTGCATAATTTCTTTTAACTCAAAACGTTGCTCAAACCGTTCATCACTAGATGCCGCTCTTCTTTCTCCTAATAAATGAATAATTGTAGGTACTGTATCTATCGGAAAGTTTTTACGTTTATTAGCAAGAATAATCATTGGTGTTAAATGAACGCGTGCATAGTTACTAAAATCGTACATGCTAAATAGCATGGATGGCTTTAATAAAAAAATAGTTGTAGGAATGTAAATGTAATGAGGATACGCATATAAATTATGTAAGCAAAGCAGAAATTTCGTTAAGAAATCCGCACTTTTTAAGCCGCCTTTTCGCAAAATAAATTGTTCTGCTTTCTTTAATCGTTCATCTTGGTGGAATAATAATCCAGAAGCACAAATAGCAACATATGCCTGAATAGTTGTAGACAAATCCCCCTCTTCTTCATCTTCATGCATTTTCCAACCACCACTTTTTGCTTGTCGTTCAAGTAATTTTGAAACAATACCAGTAATAATATCCTTTTCTTTATAACCAAGTACTTGGCATAGTAATACAAAATAGACATCTGTCAAAATTGCACTTTCAAAACAAAAGCGCCACGTTCCATCTTCCTTTTGCATACCAATTAATTCTTCCACTCGTCTTGTGATTTCTTCCTTTAAATCCGTTTGATTCATTTCATCACCTTCCATATTTTATATGCTTTATTCTTATATGTATGTTGAAGGATGACGTCAATGAATCTTTCAAAAAACAAATAAAAAAATTCTCAGAAGTTAGAATCCCTTCTGTTTAGCTAATTTTTTATTCATATCGGAATACCTTTCGTAAATACTCATTCATAAATATTCCATTCTTATCTAATTTTTTGCGAAGTTCCATAAACTCTGGTAATCTAGGATAACGCTCGATTAATTGTTCATGGTCCATCGTATGTAATTTCGCCCAATGTGGTCTACCACCTACTTCTTGAAAAATGGTTTCCATTTCTCTAAAGTACTCCTTATATTCCATTCCTTTATACATATGAACAGCAATATATGCCGAATCTCTTCGATAAGCAGGACTTAACCAAAACAAATCTCCTTTTACAAAGCGACATTCAATTGGAAAATGTACCTGACACTTTTTCTCTTTGATTACTTCTCGAATTCTTCTTATTACTTCCTCTATCTTATCTACTGGAATACTGTATTCCATTTCATTAAACTTTACCTTTCGTTCTGTTGCAAATAACTCATGACTATATCCAATATACTCGAAAACAGCCACTAAATTAGAAGATAATTTGCTAATGGAAGTTGTCATAGATGGCGACAAACGGCACATTTCACTTAACCCGTAAAAAACTGTATTCTCTATAAAATTGGTTTTCATTTTTTCCCACTTTAACGATTTTGGCATTTGATCTGTTGGATTCATCGCTTTTACTTGTACACCATCTCCATACGGAAAAAAATAAAACTCAAAATGTTTATTTTCCTCCTTTAATGTTGGTAAAGAAGAAAGAACATCCTCAACAGTCATCTTCACACTCTTCAATAAAAATGGTGTTGCTTCTACTACTTTTAGTTTCATCTTTACAACAATCCCAAGCATACCAAAAGATACTGCTAATCCATGAAAAATGAATTCATTTTCCTCACATGAACAAGTCAATACTTCTCCATTTCCAGTTACAACCGTCATTTCTACAATTTGCGTTGCTAGTATGCCAAAACTAGCTCCTGTTCCATGTGTACCTGTCAACAGCGCACCAGCAACAGATTGCACATTAATATCTCCCATATTTTCCAAAGCATAGCCTCGTTGAAACAATAATTCACTTAATTCATACAATTTTGTTCCTGCCCACACTTCCGCCACTTTTGAATTTTTATCAATATGAATAATACCTTGTAATTTATCTAAAGAAACAAGTACTTCTTTTGTTTCGATAAGTGGTGTAAAAGAATGAGCCGAACCTACTACTCGAATACCTTGTTTATGGATATTTGCTTCTTTTACCAATTCAATTACTTCATCAATGGATTCTGGATAAGCAATTTTATTTGGGCAAAATTGAACACTTTCTGACCAATTGTAATATTTTTTATTCTTTACAAGAAACATCGTCCTTCCCCCCGATATGTAGGATAACAGTCTATAATTTCATTCTCTTTAACGATATAAAAATGAGTAAATCGTTCCGCTAGTTCTCCTGCTTTACTAGGGCGGAAAAGAACACAATCTCCAATTTTTAATTTCTCGTTTCCTTTGTATGAAATTGGTGTTTGCACTTCCCCTGCTCCCTCTAAAGAAAATAGACTTGCACCTTTTGGCCATATTAATGTAGGTTGTTTATCTAATCCAATCGAACCTGAAGCAACAAAACCACCACTACTACACGTATAAACACTATCACTACTTTTTCGAATAATAGGCAAAGCAAAGCCAACTGCAGCTTCATATTGGCAATCTTGATAATAATCAAACAAAGTTGGGGAGTAAAATGCCGAACCAACTGTAACTTCTGTTACTACTTCTTCCTCTACCGTTGTATGAATACTACCTGTCCCTCCACCGTTTACTAATTCTAATTCAAATCCTTTACTATTAATATGCGTAACGATATCCCCTCTTCTTTTTTTAACCTCTTCGATAGATTTATTTTTTAAATAACGAATAAGACGATTTGTAAACCATTTTCCTGGTGCATTATCTCCTACTCCAGCAATTTGTGCTTCATATCCCATTACACCGACTAAGCGAATTAAAGGGAACGTCTTTATATATTTCAGTATTTTATCTACATCTTCAATTGTTTTAAGGGGAGAACGATGTACGCCAAAGTGTAAATTAAAAAATTGAATACTCATATCAATATCTAGACAAACAAGACAACTACTATTCTCTTTTTCTGCTAATTCATGTAAAAGAATTAATTGCTCTAAACAATCAACCATAAAAATGATTTTTTTACCTTCTTTTACTTTTTTAAAAATAGCAATAATTCCTTCTCGATCCATTGTTGGATAACCAAGAAGTAAATCATCAAAGCCTTGCTCAGAAAGAAAAATTGCCTCATGCGGACTATAGCACATTAATCCTTGGAAACGATTATCTGACTCTAATAAATATCGTAAAACTGCTACACATCGAATAGATTTTGTAGCAATACGTATTTTTTTCCTTTTTACTCTCTCTAGAACATGGCTTACATTTGTTTCTAAAGCATACCAATCGATAAAAGCAGCAGGTAATATCGTATTTTTAAAGACCAAAGGTGATATCATTATAGTACTCCCTTCTTTTCTATATACTTCTACTTATCATGTCGAAGTTCTTTTGGATATTTTTTCATTTATCACTACTACAATAACTAGTCAAAACCTCTATTTTATGATACTTTTTTCACATGGCGTCTTTGTTTTGCATTACAATTCTATCTTTCTATTTATTTACTTTTACTAAACAAATGTGCATTTTGATGAAAGGAATGATTAAGATTTGAAGAAAATAGCTTCTATTATCATGCTTTGTGTCATGATCTTTACAACATGTTTTAACCTAGGACCACAGTCTGTATTAGCAGATGCAGTAGATGGTGAAGTAGTTGTTTCTCTTGGAAGAGATTTAACATCTGCTCAACAAGCTGCTATTTTAGAAGAATTTGGAGTAGATAATACTGTCCGAAAAATTGAAATAACTATTGAAGATGAATTCCGTTATTTAGGTGAAGAGCTGGCAAAAAAGGAACTGGGAAAACGTTCACTTAGCTCTGCAAAAATTACTCTTGCCAAAAAAGGAACTGGAATCGTTGTTACAACAAAAAATGTTACGATGGTAACACCTGATATGTACCGTAATGCATTAATAACTGCTGGCGTACAAGATGCTATCATTGATGTAACTGCACCGTCGCCTGTTTCCGGAACAGCTGCATTGACTGGTATTATGAAAGCATATGAAAGTCAGGGCTTTACAATCAAAGACGATGTAAAACAAGTAGCTAACCAAGAAATCATCGAAACAGCTAAACTTGGTGATGAAGTTGGAAAAGAGCAAGCAAATAACCTTATTTCTTCTGTAAAAGAAGAAATTGCACAAGATATGCCAAAAAACGCCACTGCTATGAAAAAACTTGTTCAAGAAGAAGCACAACAATTAAATGTATCTTTATCTGATGAACAACTTAAGCGTTTAACTGATTTATTTATGAACATGAAAGAAGCAAATATTAATTGGGATTCTGTTAAAAATGCGTTAGAAAAAGCGAAAGAAAAATTAAACCAATTTGCTGATTCGGAAGAAGGAAAAGCATTCTTTGAATCAATAAAAGATTTCTTTATATCTGCTTGGAATTGGATAAAGGATGCATTTCAATCTATATTTGCATAGTTCTTTTCTACTTATATTAAAATAAAAGGGTCATCTTCATTGGCTCTTTTATTTTATGGAAAAATCAACATGACAAATACCCACTATAAATTAACTGATTATTTCGATAGACAAACTTCCACTTATCCCTTTACATCTCTATCACTTGATTCTTTTCCTCTCCAATTTTTACATTTCGAATAAGCAAATATGCAAGTAAGAAAAAGGCAGAACCATAGAAAAACATAACTTGATATCCTATCTTATCCATCAAAAAGCCTAACAGTGGCGGAGAAACAATATTAGCTATTGAACTAAATAAGTAATACATCCCTGTATATAATCCTAAATAACGTATTGGTGCCATATCTGTTACAAATGGATAGGAATTAATATTAATTAGCGCCCAACAAATTCCAAGTAATACAAATAAGATTCGAATAATCAACAAGCTTTTAATAAAAGCCGCACAAAACAAAATGACGATAGCGCTAATAACTCCAATCATAATTGTTCGTTTTTTACCAATCTTTGTTCCAATTATCCCTGCTGGAATCGCAAAAATTAAAAAGCTAAGTGAAATAAACGAAAAAGAAAAAGCTGCTGCACTTACTTCTACATGTAAATATTTTTCTCCATATAAAGTAAACAATGTTTCAATTCCATTAAACCCGATAAACCAAGCCATAATCGACAATAGTAAGAACCGTGTATTTCGATTTTGAAAAACTACTTTAAATCCTTCTTTTATTTTTATTTTTTCTTCTGCTCGTTCATAGTGGAGTACGTCTCTTTTTTCTTTAATGAATGTAAATAAAATAACTAATGATAAAAGGATACATATCCCTGCTAAATAAAATGGAAACGCCTTATTTAAATCCCACAAGATTGCGCCGATGGCAAAGGCTAATAAAGCAGCAATTCCTCCCATAAAATTAATAATACTATTTGCTTTGCTTCGATTGTTTTCTCTCGTTAAATCTGGCATTAACGCAATAACTGGTGACCGAAAAAGACTCATGCTTACATTCAAAAATAACAAAAATAAAACAAGTGTTAGTAAACTTGTATGATTTGGAATTAAAAAGGCACCTAAAGCAGCTAACGGCATCCCTATCATTAAAAAAGGCATCCTTCGACCGAACCTTGTAGAAAGGGTATCGCTATACGCTCCTACTGCTGGTTGAATAAAAATTGCTAAATAATTATCAATCGTCATAATAAACCCAATAAGTGCCGTACTTGTAATATATTGATTTAATAATTTAGGCATAAATGCATTGTAAATAGACCATGTAATACTAACAGCAAAAAAACCAAAACCTAGCAAAAATGTCCGTTTATATTCCGTTTTTGTCATCATTAATCCCCCTATTTTTCGCTAATCCATTTACCCACTCCTCTGGAGGTTGACAATACTCAAAAATCACACTATCAAAACATTTCATTCCATTTGTTATTTCTTTATCTGACCGTATCGTCCAACCGATTGTCGGATAGCGTAAAAGTCTATTTATTTGAAAACATAACTTGTCTCGATCAGGATAAGAATACGAAATAAAATGTGGTCGACTAAGGAAATTAAACATCATATTTTCTAATAAAAATTTCATGATAAAAGATAAGTTACCTTCGTCTTGATAACGCATGGAAATTTGACCTCGAATCACATTTCGTGCGTGCCTTTTGAACCATCTTACAATAAGAGGATCAAATGACTCTACACAAATAGGACCATTATAGTTGATAATCTGATTTAAAACAGATTCACATAGCTTATTACGATTTTTCATTGTTTTTATTTCTACAATAATAGGAACTTTTCCATCAACCATTGTTAACACATCACTTAAAAGTGGAATGAACTGTCCACTATCCTTTAAAGGGCATCTATTTAATTCTTCATATGTACAATCCCATACTTTTTTCTTTATTGTCGTCATTCGCTCTAAACAATCATCATGAAAAACGACAAGCTTATCATCTTTTGTTAATATAACATCTAATTCGATTCCGTAGCCTTTATTCTTGGCCGTTTCAAATGCTAAAAGTGAATTTTCTGGAATAGAAATATCGTTATAAACTAAACCACGATGTGCAAATGAACGATTTAGAAACCAATCACATTTTCTATTCTCTATCCGCTCCCCCTTAATACAGTATAGATACATCCAAGCAAATAAAAAGATGATGATAATCCATATAATCATTACTTTCATTCCATTTCAGCTATTTTTCCATTCTATTATAACTTAATTAAAGAAAAATCGATATTTAAAAATTGAAAATTCAGAAAAAACATTTTTTAAGAAATGACTTTCGAAATATAAATTATCCAATAATTGTTGCATACTAAAAATAATACTGATATAATTTTCCACATCGTTGCATACGCAACAAAATAATATATGGAGGAATTTAGTTTGAAGAAATTAATCATTTCAAAGACAATCATGTTTTTATTTGTTGTTGTCTTTGTACAGTGTTTTCAAATGGTTTTTAGTTCGGATAATATACTTATTGGAGTATCAATTTATGTATGTTTATCAATATTATTGCAACGCAATCTTACAATAACTCCTTGGAGATATTTTTTTCTTTTACTAGGGTTAAATTTATTTCAAGGAATTGCAGGGTTCTTTGCAGCTAAAAACCTCTTCCTTGCTATTCCGCTTAACTTCATTGCTATGTTTATAGTCGGATACTTTTTTTCCTATAATTTAAGAAAATCACTTTATATTGGATTTGGATTGCAATATTTATTTATCCTTACAACACCAATTGCTGCAACTGATTTACCACTTCGATTAGCAGGATTAGCTACTGGGGCTGCACTAATTATGGTTGCACAACTTATTGTAAATCGAAAAAAAATGACAAAAACGGGAAATGTATTGTTAATTTCCATGATAGAAGAATTGATAAAAAAAATAAAAGATCAAGAAAATCTCTCTCAATTTGATCAAAAAATGAAATTATTTAAAAACATGCTGTATGATCATCGAGAATATAGTTATTATTTTTCAGATGAAGGAAGAGTGAAATTAAAAATCTCTGCTTGTTTAGAAAAACTGGACTTGTTGATACCACAAATTGCTCATTTATCAAACAAAGATGTTATAAATGATGCGTTAATGAATGATTTAATTAATTTAAAGACAACCATTCAACATGAAGAATCAACTAATCCAGAAATAAAGATGCTTTCCTCATTGGTGGAAACAGTTGACAAAACAAACAAAGACAGCATTCTTTTATACAAATTAGTTAGTACGTTTGATTTACTTCAACAGTTAATTGAAACGCTACATCAACTAGAGAAAAATACGTTAAAAGAAACAGAAAAAATGGAGAAGTATAAAAATATTCCCGTTCTTTTTAGCAACATGCATGACCACATTAAAAATATAAGTACAAAATCTGTTCGTTTTACCTATGCAGTTCGTTTAGGACTTGGTATAACAATTGCTGCCTTTGTTGTAGATTACTTTCACTTTTCAGAAGGTCGTTGGCTTATTTATACGATGTTCTCTGTTATCCAACCTTATTCAGAAGATGCAAAAATACGTTTTAAAGAACGTTTTCTTGGCACTATTCTTGGTATTGCTACAATTCTTATCCTATTTTCCATTTTCAAAGATCCAAGTAGCCGTACATTAGTCATCCTTGCAGCTGGTTATCTAAATAGTTATGTTGTTTCATATCGAAATATCATCTGGACCGTTACGATTGCTGCAATCGGCTCTGCTGCCATAACAGGTGATCCCAATATACTTTCTTTAAATCGTCTAATCTTTGTAGGACTTGGAATACTCCTTGGAATGCTACTTAACAAAATTGTATTACCTTACAATTTAGTAACAGGAACAAAGCAACTTATGGATATGCATCAAGAAAATTCACTATTCATGATGAAAGAACTATATCGTTATTTGAAAGAGCGAAATAATGTGCACACGATACACAATTTATTTACGATTTCATCCTTAATTGAAGAACGAATATTGCTAAATAATGAACGACTTCAAGATCCTACATATGAACAAAAACTCACTTCTCAACGCATATTAAACAATACAATTTATGAGTTGTTTTTACGTATACAACATAAAAAGATAAGCTCTGAAACACTTGTATTAATTCTTGACGATATAGATCGCTTAATTAAAAATAATAATAATAATCTCCTGCAACTATCAAAGCAGATTGAAAATGACATTAGTAATGTGGTAAGTACTGATGATAAACTAATCCTTACTGATATTTTAGAAATCTTTAGAGGGTTTAACAAATATGAAAAAGCATAGTTCGGAGTCAATCGTTCGCTATTTTAGTACTTTTTTTCGAATGGGTGCTACTCATTTTAGTAAAGAATATAAGGCCCTTTCCATTGGGTCTGGTCAATATCAATTTCTTATCCAATTATATTTACAAAATGGTATAAGTCATGATAAGCTCACTGAATTAATGAATGTAGATAAAGCAACAACGACTCGTGCCATCGACAAATTAGAAAAAAGTGGATTTGTTGAAAAAAAACAAGATGAGCATGATAAAAGGAAATTCAAATTATATTTAACACCTTATGCTTTATCTCAAAAAGCCCATATCCTGTCTATTGCACATCGATGGGAAGAACAATTGTCAAGTAATTTAACGCTAGAAGAAAAAGAACAGCTCCTGCTGCTTCTTCGAAAAATGGCTGTTGGAAAAATAGCTTATCCATTTGAAAAAGAAGAAAATATTGATGAATAAGAAAAAAAGCACTTGTACAAGGGCACTGACTGCCATTTTTGAGACAGTAAGAAAACACCTTATTTAGCCAGTTGACGGTATTTTACCGGCGACTGGCTATTTA
>JBJEFI010000055.1:0-13157 GCA_051873875.1 Bacillaceae bacterium
GTACACCATGCTCTAATACTGCTTTAATTTGTTCACCTGTTAATTTTTTCGTTACAACATAGTTACCAAAAGGTAATACGTCAATTACATTTCCTTTTGTAATCGTACCTGCTTCAATACTTGCACGAATGCCGCCACCATTTGTAATTGCAATATCCGCGCCAGTTTCATCAATCATTGCATCTGTTAATAAGTTACCTAAGTTTGTTTCTTGTGTACGAACGAACTCACGTGCACCTTCTAATTTAACGGATGTTTCACCAACTTTAGCAGATAAAATAGGTTTTTGTGCGTCGTCGATTTCTTTAATTTTATTCGTTACTTTTTCATCTTTTCCGTAAGCAGCAGAGTCTGCCTTTGAAATTAATGACGCTTCTTTTTTCACTAATTTATTAGTATTCGCATCAACTGTTAATGTCACGTGACCAATGTTTCCTAAATATTCACCTGTACTTGCGATTAATGTATCATTGCCATCAACGCCATCAACTTTTAAGCCTTCTGGAAGTGTTGTATGACTATGACCATCAATAATAACATCAATACCTGGTACTGCTGCAGCAATATCATCACTTGTAATTTCTGTTGAACCATCTAAGCCGATATGCGCAAGGGCAATAATCACATCTGCACCTTTTTGTTGTAATGCTTTTACTTGCTCTTTCGCTGAATCGATTGGATTTTCAAACGTAATTCCTGTTACATTGTTTGGATTTGTTTTATATGCTGTTTCTGGTGATGCTAAACCAAAGAATCCTACTTTAACACCATCAATTGTTTTGATATCATTTGAATCTAATACAGTGCTGTTCCCTTTTTTCACGTTTGCACCAAAAACAGGGAAGTTCGCCATACCTTTTAACTCTAATAAACGATCTTGACCATAGTTAAAATCATGATTCCCAACTGTTAAGTAATCATAACCAGCTAAATTCATTAATGCTACAACATCCGCACCTTTGTTCATTGTAACGAAAGGTAATCCGTGTAATGTATCCCCAGCATCTACTAAAATTGCGTTCTTCATTGATTTTTTCACTTGTGATACTGTATCAATTCCAATAACTTTAGAATCTTCTTTAATACGACCGTGTGTATCATTTGTATGAATAATGTTAATTACTTTCTCATTAATTACTTTCTCGTTACTTTCTTCAGCAAACGTTGGTTGAACATATGTAACCATTCCCGTTAATGCTAAACAAGCAACTAACATAATACGAAATACATTCTTTAAAAGACTCATTCTTTTCCTCCTTGATATGAATGATTGATAGAGTAGAGTGAGAGAATATCGTTGTCTTTACATAAAAAAAACTATCTTTAACACAAGATAGTTTTCTACGAAAAATAAAATAATTATATATATCTTATTTAGCATGTAAACGCCTTCTATGTAACATAAATTCTAATTCTCTAATCGGACGTTTTCATAGTAAATATGCGGTTCAGATATATTATCATCAATCGTAGTCAAACTATTCATGGTAGTTTGGTAGAAACTTTAGAGCCATATCCTCCATAATTATACGATATCTTGCTATCAACCTTCTAAATTCACATAACGATTCCATTATACCAAAAAATGGTTTAATATCAATTATTTTCTATGAAGATATTGTAAAATTATATTTTACACGTTTAATATTTAAAGTGGACAAGTATGTACATATCTCCCTTTTTATTAAATTAACACCGATTAATCTTACTTGGAGGTAATAAAAAATGACGCAAAGAAATGTCTTAATTGCTATTATTATTTTTATTATTTTTGTAACTGGAATAACTTTTTCTATTTGGCAGCGTCCAAGTGAAAATGAACAACAAATATCCGGCATGTTAACCCCTAAACAATTAAAACAAACCATTCAATCGAAAGAAGAAACATTTGTTTATTATTATCAACCAAACTGTATTTATTGTGAACTATTAAAATCGACTATTGATAGCACTGCAAAAGCACAAAATGTTCAATTTGTTTCATTAGATTTAGCAAAATACGATTTATGGGATAAATATCACATTGAATATACCCCTACGATTGTACGCTATCAAGATGGACAAGAAGTAAATCGTTTCGATTCACTTGAAGGCATTTTTTACGAGGAAAATGATGAACTTTACTTAGATAAAAGGGCAGCAGAAGAAGCTTTATTAGAATGGTTCAAAAAATAGGATGGCAATTTGCCATCCTATTTTTATTTCTATTATTTATAACTATAGTAATAATTTTGACTATCTTTTTGATTACGATTATTTAATACAACGCCTAATAATTTGCCTTTTGCACCAGTTAACATATTTTTAACTTTTATTGCATTCTCAACCTGTGTTTGCTCACTTTTGACAACGAGTATAACGCCATCTACCTTATTTGCAAGAACCTTGGCATCGGTAACTGCAAGCAATGGCGGCGTATCAAAAATAACTAAATCATACGATTGTAATGCCTCATTTAGAAGCTCATCCATCGCCTTCGATGCCAATAATTCAGATGGATTTGGAGGAATCGGACCACTCGCTAAAATACTTAAATTATGAATAGTACTATCTTGAACACAATCCCTTAAAATTTTTTGCTTTGTTAAAACAGTTGTTAATCCATATAAGTTATCTACTCTAAACACATAATGAAGAGATGGTCTACGTAAATCCCCATCTACAAACAATACTTTCTTACCCTGCTGTGCAAAAACAATCGCTAAATTAGAGGAAATTGTTGTTTTTCCTTCCGATTGCTCAGCTGATGTAACAAGTAATGTTTCTAGCTTCCTATCTACAATCGAATATTGAATGCTCGTCCGAATATTACGGTATTGTTCCGATATAATCGATTTAGGTTGCGTATGAGTAATAAGTAATGGTTTTCTTATTTTATTCTCCTTTTTAAACCATTTCACCCTGCTGTTCTCCTTCTATTCTCTATCTTATCACCACCAATATGGTGGAGCATATCCCTTTCATTTGCCCGAGTTATCGTTCCCAATAAAGGTAACTGTAATTTATTTTCAATATCTGTTTCTGTTTTTAATGTGTCATCTAAATATTCAAGTAGGAAAGCAAGTGCAACGCTGACCGTTAATCCTAGTACAAGGGCAATTACTATATTTGACAATGGCTTCGGCTTAATTGGCGAGGCACTTTCTGTTACTTTAGCTGGTGATAAAACAGTAACATTCTCCACCTTCATAAATGCTTCTATCTTCTCTCTAAATACATCTGCAGTCGTATTTGCAATTTTCATTGCCACAAATGGGTCCTTATCTTGAACAACTAATGAAAAGACAAGCGAATCTTTTTCATTTAATACATTAATCTTTCCTTTTAATTGTTCGCCCGATAATCCTAATTGTAATTTTCGTCCTACTTCATCTAAGATCAATGGACTTTTAATAATCACGCTATATGTATTAATTAATTGTACATTTGTTTGAATCTCGGAAGATTGATAAAGCATTTCACCATCATTATCTTGTTTTACTAATATCTGTGTAGATGTTTCATATACTGGTGTTAGAAAGAAATAAGAAATGATACCACTAATCACAGCCGCACTGAATGTCATTACTATAATTAACCATATTCGCTTTTTTAAAACAAAAATTAACTCTTTTAAACTCCACGTTTCCTCCATTCGCTCCCCCCTGCTCCATTGAAATAGAATGATGATTATCCTATTCAGAAAAAATTCTTTGTCTAAGCATCCTCTACAATTTTCTATTATAAATAATACTAAATATTCAGAATAAAAACCATCAAAAGGACTTTTAACGGCAGGAGTACACCATTCTCAGTAGCGTAGTTGAAGACTAATCACTAAAAGTTCCTCTCTTGAACTTTAAGAAATTTTTAGAGGAGAATAGCTAGGATTATACATTTCGCTATCGCTAAAAAACGTTATACCTTCTTGTCTATAAATAAAAAATAGGATGACAATTAAGTCATCCTACTCTTCATAACAATTAGTTTCTTTTAAGCTTTCTCATTCCATGCAATCTTTTACATATCCTTTTTACCTTATTTATTATTTTTTAATGAGTGATTATTACCACTAGCTATATTTTCATAAAAAACGACCTCAATTAATATTGAAGTCATCTAACATTTCATTTATTACTTTTATTTATTAATTTATTATTTCCGCACACCAATTAACCCGAATAACATAGCTACTTCAGAAAACGCAATTAACGTGTTAGCTTTGACACCCTTATTTTCTTTATTCATTCGTTTTTGAAGATTATTATCCGTTCTAAGCTTCTGTTCCATTTCTTGTTTCTGATTCGTTGCTGTAGTTGATAATTTGACTAACTCCTTAATTGCTGACTCTAAGTTTTTAGCTACTTCATCAACCTTTTCTTGCGTTGCATCTACATCTTTGCATACATCATTTGCATCTTCAAATGCCACTAAGAAAACCTCAATTGATTCATTTGTATAATCTAGGTCATCTTCAATAATTTCATTTGCCTCTCTAATTAAAACTGCCAATTTGTTCCTATTTATAGCCAGTTTTCCTACCTTTTCCTTTGATGCATTAATTGCATCATTTTGATTACCTAGCTTATTATCCATTCTAGGTTTGTGCTCTATTTCTTGTTTCTTATTTATTGGTGTAGTTGATACTTTGACTAACTCCATAATTGCTGTTTTTAAGTTTTTAGCTACTTTATCAGCCTTTTCTTGCGTTGCATCTACATCTTTACATACATCATTTGCGTCTTCAAATGCCGCTAAGAAAACCTCAATTGATTCATTTGTATAATCTAGGTCATCTTCAATGATTTCATTAGCCTCTCTAATTAAAACTGCCAACTTGTACCTATCTATAGCTAGTTTTCCTGTCGATGTATTACTTGCATCATTTTGAGCAGTTGCTGCATAATTCATTTGTTTTTCAATAGCTTCTTTATGAGCCATAATTACTTTCCCTTCATTAATGCTCTTTATCATACAAACCCTTCTTTTCCATATATTTATTTCCAGAAATAAATACATCTTCTTTTCCTTTTATTTTCCTAGTAATTATAATTGCTAGCGGATCTTTTCTTACTTATATTCAACTGTATTAAACACAAGAATAACGAGATTACATTTATTGGAATACAATTTATAATGTACCTTTAAAATTATATCGAAACTATTAATTGTTTACTTTATATACTGAAAATAATTTTAATATATTACCCTAGCTGTGTAAACGCTTTTTAAAAAGAAGTTACATCTTACCATCTATTTTAGAAAAAATAGCCTAATCTCAAGGATGGGCCATTTTTAAATAGCTACTATTTTCCAATAAACAATAGTAATTTAATCGCAACATTATTTATTTGCTTTAAATCTTCTCACTCCAATTAATAAAAATAAAAGGATTGCACTATCAAGAGTCAATAACATGTTTGTTTGAACAAGATTGTCTACAGTAGATGGATTTTGAGTTGATTTTTGAGTATTGTCGTACCTGGTTGGTTATCAGTACCCGGCTTACTATCATTACCTAGTTTATCACAACCTGTGCCTAGTTTGTCTGTACTTGGTATATCTTTATCTCCTTTGACAACTAAACCATCAAGTCCATTACTAAAAATAGCAATCACTTTCTTTGGTATATCAGTACCTTTTTATAATGACATTGCTTTTTCGATTATTTAAATGAAAGAAAGGCAAGATATTTTACTTTTTCCCCAACTAGTTACAAGGTTATAAATCTTCTGATATAATAAATGTGGGATTTAGGGGAGAAAGGGGAAAATACATGAATCATTCTGTTCGATTTCAACGTGTATTCTTTACATGTTTATTTATTTTTTCATTAGTTGCGATTGTTTTTACAATAATTTATTCAACAAAAATGACACCTGTGATTCATGCAACAAATATTGAAGAAGTAAAAATAGATTGGCACTATCTCTTACCAAAAGAACAAAAACATGGAACAATCACACTTCCTGGGGAAATCAAAGAAGCAAAAGCAAATGAACCTTTTATAATAGAAGGAACTTTTCAAGTAAACAAAAATGATACAATATTGTTGCGTTCTTTAAACCAGGATATACATGTTTATATAAATGATAAACTTGTTGAAACATATGAACGAAACAACAAATCAAACATCAAAAAAATAACAACACCAAAATGGCACTTTATCGCTACAGATTCAGAAGAGATTAAATTGCGAATCGAATATGAAACACCTTACCCGTATTATGCTGGAAAGCTTAATGAGATTTATCATGGCTCTTCAAATGATCTTCTTTCTTTTATTCTTTTAAAGTATCTTCCGAGCTTTTTTCTTGGTCTTTTAGCCCTATTAAATGGAGTTTTTTTACTATTTTTACGGTTTGCTTTAGTCAAAATAAAAGAACGGCCTGCTGAATTACTTTATATTGGTTTATTTTCATTACTAACAGGTATTTGGCTTATGACAGAAAGTAGAGTTTGGGATTTATTTATGACATCTCCATCGCTTAAATACATGATGTGTTTTTCAGCATATTACTTACTTCCAATTCCGCTTTTATTATATATGGAGAAAATTTTCACAAATAATTGGAAACATTATTTTCTTGGACTTGCTTATTTTTCAGGTTTCTTTTTTATCGTTGCTAGTATATTGGAATATACGAATATCTTTGACTACATTCAATTTATTCCTTATTACAATACATATTTATCTATTGTCTTAATCATTACGGCTATTATTGTTACAAATGAAATCAAAAACGAAGGCATCCAAAAGAATAAATATTTTTGGCCTGGCCTTATTATCTTAATGTTTTGTGCCCTTGGCGATATGATTATTTCAACTATTACAGAATATCACTATGTTAATAATCTATTTCAGCTAGGTCTTCTTATTTTGAGTTTCTTTATGGCATTTAATTTATTTCATGAGATTTATCGTATTTATAAGATTAAATATGAATTCGAAAAAATGTCTTCTCTATTTTATACAGATGCCTTAACAAATTTGCGAAATGTAGCTGCCTTTTTAGAAATGAAAATATTTGTTGATACATACAAAACACGCTACGACAATATTAGTATCATTATGCTGGACATAAATGATTTAAAAGAAACAAATGATAATTTAGGACATGCTTATGGAGATGAATTAATTAAATCAGCAGCAACTCATATGAAGGTATTTTTTGATACTGAGGAGATTTATCGAATTGGTGGAGATGAATTCGTCATTATTAATTTCGAAAAAACACAAAAACAAATTGAAACGAAAATCGGACAATTTAAGGAATATTTAACCCATTATAATAAAACGACAACGCTTCCTTTACATATCGCAATTGGATATGCAATGGTTCAATCAGAGGAAGCATTTCAACAAACATTCGAACGTGCTGATTCTAATATGTATATAAATAAGAGAGAAATGAAACAACGAGTAACTCATCACCTTCGTATATACGCAAAATAAAGCAAAACTTCCATCAGTGAGAGTTTCTTTCATCTCCCACTGATGTTTAGTTGAACCAATCAGGTAGTTAAGGCAGGATAACAAGAAGCTGTTAAAAACCTTTCAATAAAATGAGAGGTTTTCTTATGTCATCTATATTAAATCTCCATTATCGTTGGTTTCGCTTTCAATAATTTGAATATTTTTACTTTAAGTTTGTGTATTTATTCACAAACTTTTTTACTATATACTGTAACAAGCTTTAACTATATATCAGGAGGATGAACAATGACAACATTTTTTATCGGTATCGCCATTTTAATTGTTGGTTACTTTACCTATGGTGCTTACATCAATCGAGTATTTGTACCAAATGACGACCAACAAACACCTGCTTATACAAAGCAAGATGGCGTAGACTTTATGCCACTAGGAGAGAAGAAAAATTCACTTATTCAATTATTAAATATTGCAGGGACAGGACCTATTTTTGGGGCAATTCAAGGTGCACTGTTCGGACCAATCGCTTTTTTATTAATTCCGATTGGCAATATTTTTGCAGGCGCTGTTCATGATTATTTCATCGGCTTGCTATCTGTTCGCAACAACGGTGAGGGGCTACCAAAGCTTGCACAAAAATTCTTAGGGAGACCAATTTATCATTTAGTAAACGCTTTAACAGCTATTTTATTATTACTCGTTGGTGCTGTTTTTGTTAAATCACCAGCTGATTTATTTGCCGCAACTTTTGGTGGCGTTGCATCTACAATTGCTATTATTATTTTCGTTTATTATATTGTGGCAACACTACTACCAATTGATAAAATTATCGGACGCTTTTATCCACTTTTTGGTGCATTATTATTACTAAGTGCTGCTGCCATTTTTATTGGCATTGTATTAAAAGGATACTCTGTTCCAAATTTCACGTTGGCAAGTATAAATGAACATCCAAGTGGATTACCAATTTTCCCATTGTTTTTTACAACGGTAACATGTGGATTAATTTCCGGCTTCCACGCCACACAATCACCACTTGTATCTCGTACATTACAAAAAGAATCTCAAGGACGTCGTGTCTTTTATGGCATGATGGTTGTTGAAGGTATCATTGCAATGATTTGGGCACTTGGTGCAATGGTTATTTTCCGTGAAGGCGGCGCAGTTGATTTAGTTGCTTATGTTGGCAACCCTGCTGGCGTTGTAATGGACATTGCAACATTAATTCTTGGCGCTGGCTTCGGTACAATTGCCGTTCTTGGTATTATCGTCTTGCCAATTACATCTGGGGATACAGCATTCCGTAGCTTACGCTTAATCATTGCTGAATATATTAATCTACCACAAGGTGGCATTAAAAATCGTTTAGTAATTGCCCTACCAATTTTCTTAGTTGGCTTCGCCCTTGTCTTCTTTATCGACTTCTCCCTATTATGGAGATACTTTGCATGGGCAAACCAAACAGTTGGTACAGTGGCATTATTCGTATGTACTGCCTATTTATATAAAGCAAAGAAACCATACTTTATTACATTAGTTCCTGCCGTTTTCTTAGCCTATGTATCCTTTGCATACATCTTAAATGCAAAAATTGGCTTTAACATGTCATGGAATAGTTCTTATGTAATTGGTGGAATCCTAACAGCTATCACAACAGCTTTCTTCTTATTTAGTATGAACAAACAAGAAAAAGAAATGCGTAGCAAATTAGCAGCTTAATAGAAAAATCTAAATAACACAAACAAAAACCACCCTTGTATAAATAACAAGGGTGGTTTTCCTTAAGCTGATTTTTCTCTTCCTACATGACCGATTCTATTTTTCTTAATAGAAAAAGAAATAACAATAATAATTGAAATTGTCCCGAATACTAATACCATGTTTTGAAATCCAATTGTATCTAAAAATAAACCAGAACAAACAAGGATAAATTGGAATAACAGACGATCTAACATTCCTTTAAAAGAAAAGAAACGACCATGTAATTCTCGTTGTACCATCGTTTGAAATAATGTTGCAGCTATTGGGAAGAATACCCCAGCTGATAAACCAAAAATCGTAAAGGAAATAATCGATGGAATTTTCATATCAGCAAAGTATAACGAAATATGGGCAAAAGCCATAAACATGGCTGCTAATAGCATCACATTAATTGGATTTTTATTACCTGTAACCCGTTTTGCCACAAAAGCTCCAATCATAAACCCAAGACCTTCCGCTGTATACAACCAACTTTTAATTGCTGCATCGCCTTGTAACTCCCCAATTTTTAAAACCATTAAGTTAAAACTACCTAAAAACAGTGTCGGTACAAGTAGCAGCACTAATCCCATTAGTACTTGTGGTGTTGATGTTAAGATTGGCCATACTTCTTTAAATCCACCTTCAGATGCTTGTTGTTTCTCCATTTTCTTCTCTGTCTTCTTCGTATTATCCCCTTCAATATGTAAAACAAGCGTACAACCTAAAATAAAGATATAAGCTACCATAGATAAAAAGTAAATTTGAAATAACGTTAAATATAATAACAAAATCCCCGCTAATGCTGTCCCCATTATTCGTGCAACAGTTCCAACATTCATATGTAATCCATTCAGACTCATTAATTGATGTTCTTTTACAATTAATGGAATTGTAGCTTGTAATGCTGGTAAATAAAAGGCAGTTGCTATCCCTATTACTACCATATAGACACACATCCACAAAATACTATCCATCCAAATTGCAATAAACATAAACAGAACAGAAATAATTCGGACAATGCTAGAATAAATCATTACTTTCTTCTTGGAAGTCCTATCAATCACTTTTCCTGCTAAAGGTCCAAATAACACCCCAGCAAACATACCAATTAATAAGATTAATGATTTATGCAGATCAGACGGTACGAGCTGCTGCAAAAATTCTAAATTCCCTATCGTCCCTAGCCATAATCCTAAATTTGCTATAAATTCCCCCATCATTAAAATCCATACATTTTTGTTTTTTAGCATACGCTGTTCATCCTTCCCCCTTTTCTTTATCCTGTTCTAACTTACACTAAGATCTTCATTTCCAAACATAAATCAGCAAGAACGTTATTTGTTCAAATAACCCTCAAGAGGAGATGAATGAAAACTCTCTTAAGGGAAATTTCAATTTATATAATACTATTTATCTTACTCCTCCCTTTCCTTCATTGTCTATATATTTCATCAATTGTTGATAATTAGAAAATCCAAACAAATCATTATCATTCTCGACCTTCCCCATTTACGATGTTTTCGAAAGAAACCATAAAAAAGACGCACTCGAATGTACAGAGGTACAGTGCGTCTTTTTTATTAAATATCTATTGAATGCTTTTCGGCAAATTGCTGTAAAAACGACAACGTCTCATCCCGCAAATCTTTCCGTTCAATCCCCTTTTCAATAACTTCTTTCATATAAGCTACTTTTTCACATGTTGTCTCATCTTGGTGATGCCCTTTATAAGGTAAATTTTCTATTCCCTTTGCCTTTTGCACATCTCCCACTCACTTTCTCCCTTTTGTAAAAAACTACTTATTCCCCATAATAATCCACAAACCGAGTCTTTTCAACAACTTTCATAAAATTGAAAAAACACCGCCCCATTTTATTCACAAATTGGTTGAATTTTCAATCGAACACACATGTTCGTCTCTTCTTTTATTTATGTCTATTGCACAAACAGAACATTAGTTCTCGTCTTTTCGTTACGTTTTCACCCCTTCGACAGAAATTTTTTCCCGTTGATACCTTTGACACATCAAGTGAGCCTTCCACAAAAGCAATGTTGCTCGTAGTTAGTAACTGCCACTTCATTTTTTAGTGTCAATCAGAAGGAATCAATCGTCAAAGGGGGAAAAAAGATGAAACCAGCTACATTTGAAAGAACAATCGAACAGTATGACCGTTTAATAAAAGCCTTAATGAGCAAGCTACATCTTTATCAAAATCACGATGAATTTTATCAAATTGGCTTAATTGGCTTATGGAAAGCCTACGAAACATTTGATACTAAAAAAGGATCACCTTTTTCTTCTTATGCCTATCAAACTATTTATTATGAGCTGCTTAATCATTTAAAGAAAGACCATCTTCATCAAGAGCGAACAACTTATTTAGACACAACAATTGCCGAAACAATTCCGGAGAAAGAACAAGACTTATTAGAACCACTCATGTTTCAGCAATCCATTCAATCTTTATCGACAAGAGAACAACTTATTATTACGGAACGTTTTCAAAATGGCTTAACGTTTAAAGAAATTGCTACTAAACATCACATTCATTTCGAAAATGTACGATCTATTTATCGCAATAGCTTAAAAAAACTAAAACAAACGCATCAGTTGCAACGCTGTTAATCGTAAATTATCTTTTGTTGTTTGGGCATTCATTGCTTCCTCTAACGTCATCGGTCTATTTACAATCGAGAAAAAGCCGTGAATGCCTACTTTGTTTATTAGAGTAGCCTCAGCCGTTGTCGCTCCGGCTAATGCAATCACTTTTGCTGGATAGCCCTTCGCTATATTGGCCACACCAACTACGGCTTTTCCCATTGCTGTCTGCCCGTCTAAGCACCCTTCACCCGTAATAACGAAATCAGCATCTTTTATATCTTCTTCTAGTTGAATATGTTCCATTACAAGTTGGATACCTGACTGTAACGAACCGTTTAAAAAAGCTAAAAATCCAGCCCCTAAGCCACCAGCCGCGCCAGCACCAGGAACATTTCCAATCTCTTTTCCAAGTTCTCTTTTTATTACATCTGCAAAATGACGTAACCCTTGATCTAAAGTGATAACCATTTTAGGAGTCGCTCCTTTTTGTGGGCCATATACATACGCTGCCCCATTATCACCATACAATGGATTTTTCACATCACAAGCTACTTGAAAAGTGCACTCTTTTAATTGAGGTAAAGCATTCGTGCAATCTATTTTTTCAATTTCAGTTAATCCTTTTCCACCAAAGCCTATTTCGCTTCCTTCTTTATTTAAAAAACGAAATCCTAAGCTTTGTAACATCCCAACGCCACCATCATTCGTTGCACTGCCACCTAATCCAATGACAAAATGACGGCATCCACGATAAATGGCTGCTTTTATCATTTCCCCAACGCCATATGTTGTTGTATTTAAAGGATTGCGCTTATTAAGTGGAACTTGTGTAAGTCCTGCCGCTTCCGCCACTTCAATAACCGCTGTTTTTTTATCCCCTAAAATACCATATGTAGCATTTACCTTTTCGTAAATTGGTCCCATCACATTCACTGTTTCAAAACGCCCATTTGTTCCTTTTACAAGTGCTTCTACTGTCCCCTCGCCACCATCTGCTAATGGCTTCACAATCACCTGTGCATGAGGATGAGCAGCCAGCACTCCTTCCCTCACCGCTTCTCCAGCCTCTAAAGAAGCCACACTTCCCTTAAACGAATCCATTACAACAACAACTTTCATATGATACCTCCAGTGGGAACAGTCCCCCTCAAATTTCGCCAAATATCTTTACCCATTTTATCACTGTCAATTCTATATATAAAGCGAAGGAGGTGATACAAATGGCAGCAACAAAAACAGCAAATAATGGACAGCTTGTACTTGTATATGAAGCAGGCGTAGATGCAAAGAACAACCCAATTTTCAAAACAAAAAGCTACAAAGGATTGGATACAGAAGCAACACCAGACCAAATCCTTGCCGTAGGAAATGCGATTGCTTCCTTACAGCAATATTCC
>JBJEFI010000056.1:0-12444 GCA_051873875.1 Bacillaceae bacterium
AACAGGTCAAACGTTAATGGTTGATGGCGGTAGCGTAATGGTACGTTAAGTATTAAATAGAAAAAGGTTGAACAATTCACGTTGTTCAACCTTTTTTTATTTTGTTCAACTAACCATTAATAGGGGATGAAGAAAAACATCTATCGATGAAAGTTTCACTTAATAGTATAAGATTGTTAGTTAATTCCAACTGCATTGAAAGCAGCTGTTACAGTTTTCACTTCTTGAGAAGTTGAACCATATAAAGATGTGGCAGCAGAAATAAGTGCTGCTCTTGCTTGAGAGAACGTAGAGGAAGAAGTTAGATATTGTGTGTTGGCTCGATAGAAAATAGCTCCTAGCTTATCGTTGCCAATACCTGTTACGGTAACGTTATAGAATGTTCCACCTTGAGCGATTAAGTAAGCGGCTTTATTGATGATGCCACTATTGATGTGAACGCCACCGTTATCTTGGCTACCAGTGTATCGTTTTGAATAATGATCTGGATCCCCAAAGGCAGCTGGATTACTCATGGAACGAAGGGCATCTCCTGAAGTGCTTGGTGTATAAATATCCTCACCAATTAAGTAGTCTGGATTTTTGCCAGATTTAAATTCAACTAATGTGCCGAAGACATCAGAAATTGCTTCGTTTAATGCGCCAGATTCATATTGATAAATTAAGTTAGATTCATATTCGGTAACAGCATGTGTTAATTCATGTCCGATAACATCGAGTCCGCCAGAAAGGCTAATAAATGTTGAACCATCTCCATCGCCGTAAACCATTTGAGCTCCATTCCAGAAGGCATTATTATAGCTTCTACTGTAATGAACTGTTGATTTTAAGGCAGCTCCAGCGTTGTCGTAAGAATTGCGATTAAATGTTGATTTATAGTAATCATACGTTAAGCCAGCATAGTAATGGGCATCAACAGCTGCGCGATCGTAAGTTGCTGTAAGTTTATTGTCTGTGTCTACCCATAATGTTCCAGGTAACGATGTGCGATTTTTCGCATCATAGGTAAAGATCCCTTTTCCACGAGTATTATCTTGAAGATAATATTTACTAGCAGAATAAGTAGTGTTAATTGATTTTGTATCACCTAACACACCAGTTCCTGTGCCTGTTGCATTCGTACCAGTTACAGTATGAATGGTATTGTATTTGTTTACGATTTTTCCAGTATTGCTATCAATGAAATAATGATAGTTTCCTGGTTCTGGTGCTAAGAAATTTAGTTTAACATGATAGGCGTAAATAGGTGTATCTCCTTGTAAAAAGACAACTAGATTTGCAGAAGGGGTTACTTCGTACGAAGGTTTAAAGCCTAAATCCTTTTCTGCTAGTGCAATTGCTTTTTTGCTAGAAAGGGTGTTCACTTTTTTATTTTTTAATTTTGTGTCTAAATCTGGGGCCACTGTCCCTGATACAACTGTTAAGACACCGTTTGCATCGACTTCAGCTCGTTGGTCGAATCCCCAAACAGGAATATTGTTATATACTTGTTGTAAGTGTAAATTTGTTCGATTTTGTGCAACTTTTTTAGATTTGATTATAGAGAAGGAATCTTTCGCAGACTTTGTGCCAAGTTTATAGTCTTTTTTGTTTGTGTTGAAAAAGTTGTAGACGATTTCTTTCGGTGTTTGTTTAGAAGGGTTTGTTAGTTTTCCTGATTGGAATTCAGGTGATGCAATTCGTTTGCTGTATTGTTTTTTTACTGCTCCGTTCGTTGTTTGTGCTTGTGCTGTTATACCAAACTGAGAAACAAGTAATCCAACAGAGAGAGTTAAGCCGCTTACCACTTTCCATGGTTTCATTGAACCAATCCTTTCTAACATAAAATAATGTGAGATGGACACATAGGATCGTTATTTTTACGAAACTTTTTAAACTCCTTTCTTTTTTATTTCCTATGCAGACTTAGGAATAGCTGTTTCCATAAATCACTTTTTCATAGTATCACAAGTGTTCATGATTGGGAATATTTTTTTGAATTTTCTATCTATTAAGTATTAGACAAAAAATGACATAAAAAAGGTTTCTCTTAAGGTAGAGAAGCCTCTTTTTGGTGAGATTATGCACTTTTTTCTTCTTTTTTTGTAACGACGTTAATTTGTTGTTGGTATTTTTTTGTTTCCATTACAACGACGCTAGATAATCCGATTAAGGCAATTAAGTTAGGTAATGCCATTAAACCGTTCACGATGTCGGCAATTAGCCAAACGGCATCTAACGTAATGAAAGCACCTAAACCAACCATTAATACGAAGACAATTCGGAATGGTGTTATTCCTTTTACCCCAATTAAAAATTCTGTACAACGTTCACCGTAATAACACCATCCAAGAATCGTTGTGAAAGCGAATAAAATAAGACAGCTTGTTAATAAGAAAGAACCGATAGATGGAATGACAGTTTGGAAAGCTGCTTCTGTCATGGCGGCACCTTTTGCATCACCTTGCCAAACACCTGTTAATAAAATACTGAATCCAGTTAATGTACAAATAATAATACTATCGATAAATGTTCCTGTCATCGAAATAAGACCTTGTTCGGCAGGAGAGTTTGTTTTGGCAGCGGCAGCGGCAATAGGGGCACTACCTAAACCAGCTTCATTTGAGAATACACCACGTGCAACCCCATTTCGGATAGCCATGGCAATTGTTGCACCTAAAAAACCACCAGTAGCAGCACTTCCAGTAAAGGCGCTTTTTAAAACAAGAGCAACTGTATCTGGGATATGACGATAAGATGCAATAATAATAGCAACTGTAATTACGATATAAAGGATCGTCATAAAAGGTACAATTTTAGTTGCCACTTTTGAAATACTTTGGATTCCTCCGAAAATAATAAGGGCAACGATAACTGCTAACGTAATACCAGTTATTTCGACAGGAACACCAAATGTCCCATTTACAGATGAAGAAATAGCATTCACCTGTGGGAATGTTCCGATTCCTAATAATGCGACTAATACACCGCTAATGGCAAAAAAGATTGCTAACGGTTTGAATTTTGGTCCAAGTCCTCTTGTGATGTAATACATCGGTCCCCCAGAAACTTGTCCGTTTTTATCAACTATTCGATATTTAATAGCTAGAACACCTTCTGCATATTTTGTTGCCATCCCGAAAAAGGCAGCTATCCACATCCAAAACAATGCACCAGGTCCTCCGGCAGCAATGGCTGTCGCTACCCCGACAATATTCCCTGTTCCAACTGTGGCCGCAAGTGCGGTACATAAAGCAGCAAAGCTACTTACATCTCCTTTTCCCTTGTTTTGGGCAGTGAAGATTAGCTTTAGTGCACGTGGTAATCCTGTTACTTGTAAAAAGCCTAATCGGAATGTGAATAAAATCCCTGTTCCGACAAGTAAAATAAGTAGAGGTGGTCCCCATATAAAACTATCTACCTTTTCTAAAATTGTAATGAAATCCATCTTTTTCGCTCCTTTTTAATTATTTGTGCCGTGTAGGAAACAAAAAAGATAGGGCTAAAAAGCAAAAGAGTCAAATTACACATGTAATTTGACTCTGGAAATGTAAAAAACGAAAAGAAAAATAGACACAACGCTCTATTTCTTAAAAAAAGAATAGATAGATGTATTTTCGTTTAATAGCCCTGTCCTTTTGCCTGAGAGATTGAGCAGTATGCCTTGCCCCTTCGGCGTCCATTTAAATGGATCTCTCCAGAGTTCCGTCCTCCAACCAGTCCCACTTGCGTAAGGCAAGTACCTGAGAGTATTACTCCGTCGGTGGATCAATATGATCACTCTTCTGGAAGGATTCAACCGGTATATATAATTTTATGTTCTATCATAAATGATAGATTAACAGATTGCAAGCAGGAAAGTTTTTGGAAAATAATTGTATTTTTATCTTAAGTTAGCTTGCTTCTTAATTTATAGAAACATTTCTATTGGAAAATTTAGTTATTATGAAAGAGATTTAAGGTGTAAATGGGTATGAACTAATATTTAATTCATTCTATTAATAAATAATAGAGTATAGGGAGAAGTTGATAGATTATTCTAAAAGAACGTTTATGTAATTGGAGTATAAATCTTTGTAAAAGAGCAATATATATGAAATAAAGAGTGGGGAAGTAGATGAATGAAAAAATGGTTGTTGTTTTTATTTGTTGTTGAACTCGTTCTGTTAAAGTTTTCAATTTGTTGTAAATGATTTAATGGGTTATTTGAAAGTGATTACCACTATGTTTATAGAATATTATTACTTATTTAACCTATTATTGGTAGAATTGTAGTTATTTTTTATGTGTAAATATGAACAAATTATGAAAACGCAAACATTTTATTGAAAACCGTTACATTTTCTGTTTTAATGAAATTGCAAAAACCAAAACGTTTTCGTAAGTGGTTTTTGATATTGAAGAGAAAACAAATAATATAAAAAATAACAAATAATGTATCAATCTAGAATGTGTTGAAAATAAAGGAGTTAGCGAAAGATAAGGCTGTATACTCTTTTTTCAAAACGTTTTGGATTAGGTATTTTGGGATAAGAGGAGGAAAATCGACAATGAAAACATTAATGAACTATAAATATGGTCAAAATGAATTAGAAAATTGGATTGTCGCTGAAGATGGGTTCGATCCTACCCTTCAAGGAAAAGGCGAAGTAGTAATGGCTTTAGGGAATGGATATATGGGAATGCGTTCTTCAACAGAAGAAATTTATGTAGGCCAAATTCGTAACTTGTTCGTTTCTGGTACATTCAACCAATTCGATGAGTATGAAGTAACAGAATTACCAAACGCTGCAGATATCGTAGAATTAAATATTTTAATTAACGGTGAGCGTTTTAATTTAGAACAAGGGAAAACAATTTCTTACAACCGTCGCTTAAACTTAAAAAATGGTGAATTAATTCGTGAATTAGTATGGGAAAACGACAAAGGTGAGCAATTCGAAATGACATTCCGTCGTTTTATCTCATCGGCAAACTTACATTTAGTAGGTATGCAAGTTAGCATTAAAGCGTTAACAGCGCCTGCGACAATCAGCATTAAGTCAGGAATTAATGCCCAAATGACAAACAGTGGTTCACAACATTTCCACGAAGGTGAAAAACGTATTTTTGATAAAAAATATGTGCAATTAATTCAAACGACAACAGAATCAAAAATCGACTTCGTATTCAACACAACTCATAACTGGTATTTAAATGGGGAAGCAACAGAAGTTGAACCATTCATGGAAATCGATCGTCGTCGTGTATCTATTCGTGGCACAGTTGAATTAGCTGTAAACGAAGAAGTAACAATGGAGAAGTTCACAAACATTCATACGAGCCGTGATAAAAAATGGGAAAATGAATATGACCTTCAAACAATGCGTGATTTTGCATTAGAAGATTTAAAAGCAATCAACGAAAAACGTTTTGATGCATTATTAGCAGAAAGTGCTGCAGTATGGGCAAAACGTTGGGAAGAAATCGATATTACAATTGAATCTGAAACAAACTATGAGCAATTAGCAATTCGTTTTGCACAATATCACTTATTCATCATGACACCAGCACATGACAACCGTTTTGGTATCGGTGCGAAAGGCCTTACTGGTGAAGGATACAAAGGTCACTCTTTCTGGGATACAGAAATCTTTATCTTACCATTCTACACATTTACAGAGCCAAAAATTGCTCGCTCTTTATTAGAGTATCGTTATAACACAATTGGTGGAGCTCGTAAAAAAGCAATTGACAATGGTTACAAAGGGGCAATGTACCCTTGGGAATCTGCATTCACAGGTGACGAAGTAACGCCTGTATGGGGTGCGGTTGATATCGTGACTGGTGAAGCAACAAAAATTTGGTCTGGTTTTATTGAGCAACATATTACATGTGACATCGCATTTGCTGCATGGCAATATTACATGGTAACTGGAGACCAAGACTTCATGGATAAATACGGTTACGAAATGTTATTAGATACAGCAACATTCTGGGCAAGCCGTGTTGTTTGGAACGAAGAAAAAGAACAATATGAAATCTTAGAAGTAATTGGGCCAGATGAGTACAAAGAGCATGTAGATAACAATGCATTCACAAACTACATGGCACAATGGAACATTGCGATTGCAATTAAATACTACAATGACTTAAAAGAAAATCGTCCAGAATTATTTGCTCGTTTAAATGAACAAATGGACTTAGATGGTCGTTTAGTAGAGTGGAAAGAAGTAGTAGACAAAATCTACTTACCACAACCACGTGAAGAAGACAATGTTATCGCACAAGATGACACATATTTAACAAAAGAAATTATCGACTTAACAAAATATAAAAACCAAACACACATTGGTTCTATGTTCCATGATTATAACTTAGAGCAAGTAAACAATATCCAAGTATCAAAACAAGCGGATATCATGGTACTGTTCTACTTATTAGAAGATAAGTTCTCTCAAGAAGTAAAACGTGCGAACTGGAACTACTATGAGCCAAAAACATTACATGATTCTTCATTAAGCTTATCTACACACTGTGTATTAGCAAATGATATGAACGACGAAGAGATGGCTTATGACTTGTTCCAAAAAGCAGCTCGTATCGACTTAGGCGAGAATATGAAAACATCTGACCATGGTATTCACGCTGCATCACAAGGTGGCGTATGGCAGTCTGTTGTATTTGGTTTCGGTGGTGTACGTATGTTAAATGGTAAATTACGTATCAACCCTTCTTTACCAAAAGCATGGAATCACTTACACTTTGCATTTGAATGGCAAGGCGATCGTTTAGAAGTAGATGTAACTCGTGAAGGTGTAAAAGTAGAAAACGTTACTCGTAAAAACGCTACTTTAGAAATCGAAATTAACGGTGAACAACACCAATTAGTAGATACAATCCAATTATAAGATTTAAGACAATATAGTTAACATCCTTTTTACTGTGGTAGGGAAAAGTGTTAAATAGATGTGAACAGTAGGTAGCATGGTATCTACTGTTCACGAATTTTAAAACAGAGGAGAATACCGATGACAAAAGAAGTAAAAGCATTTATTTTTGATTTAGATGGCGTTATTACAGATACAGCTGAGTATCATTTCTTAGCATGGCAACAACTTGGTAAAGATTTAGGTATTGATTTCGATCGTGAATTTAACGAAACATTAAAAGGTGTAGACCGTATGGAATCGTTAAACCGTATTTTACGTAGTGGGAATCGTGAAAATGACTTTACGCAAGAAGAAAAAGAAGCATTAGCAACGAAGAAAAACAATCACTACGTTACATTTATTGAGCGTATTACAGAAAAAGATATCTTACCTAACATTGAACAATTATTAAAAGATTTAAAAGAAAATAATTACAAAATTGCATTAGCATCTGCAAGTAAAAATGCAATCCCTGTATTAGAACGCTTAGGCTTACTTTCTTACTTTGACCATGTTGTAAATGCGGCAGAAGTAGCAAAAAGTAAGCCAGATCCAGAAGTATTCTTAAAAGGAGCTGCAGCTGTTGGTGTGGACCCATCTGAGTGTATCGGTGTAGAAGATGCAGAGGCTGGTGTAGAAGCAATCAAATCAGCTGGTATGTATGCAGTAGCAATCGGAGATGCAGCAATCTTATCAAGAGCAGACTATATCGTATCTGCTACTTCTGAATTAACGTTACAATCCATTTTAGACGCTTACCAGAAATAAAAAGGTAGAAATGGTATTTATTTCAACAAAAATCTTTTCGTTTATGAAAAGATTTTTGTTGAAAGCGCTTTTCATTTATGTTTTAATGTATGTGAGAATTAAAACGTTTTGAAAGGTGTTATGGCGTATGGTTACAATAAAAGATTTAGCCAAAAGAGCCAACGTTTCTGTTACAACCGTTTCTAGAGCATTAAATGGCTACTCTGATGTTAGTGAAAAAACGAGAAAGCGAATTTTACAGTTAGCAGAAGAAATGAACTATACACCCAATGCATTAGCAAGAAGCTTAGTAACAAAAGAAACGAAGGTAATTGGATGTGTGTTATCTAGTTTTGAACGTTCATCGGCAAAGGATGGAATTATCTACGAGTTGATGTGCGGGATTAACGATAGTTTAACGGAACTAGGGTACGATTTCGTTATTTTAACAATGAACACAATGAGTAAAAATAGAAAATCATTGGCTCAATTAGTTGCAGAACGAAGAGTAGATGGATTAATTGTACAAGGTTTTCGTGTAAATGATCCAGCAATTAATGACTTTATTCAAAGTGATACACCAAGTGTATTCATCGATATGCTTCGTGAAAATAAAAATGTATCTAGCGTATCATCCTTAGATGTAGACAGTGCCAAACAAGCAGTAAGGTTACTGTTGCATAAAGGTCATCGTAATATTGTTTATATTAGTGGGCATGAAGCAGCAGAAGTAAGTAAACAACGTTTAGAAGGATATAAGCAAGCATTAGAAGAATTTGGCATACCTTTTAGAGAAGAATATGTGTTAAATGGTCAGTTCTTAGAAGAAGTTGCTTATAAGCAAATGGTTGCCTTTTTATTACAACACCCAGAAGTGACTGCTTGTTTTGCAGGTTCAGACTTAATGGCAATTGGAGCAATTAAGGCGTGTAAGGAATTAAATAAAAAAATTCCTGAAGACATATCGATAATTGGATTTGATGATATTCCATTAGCTTCTTATGTCACACCACCATTAACGACCATTCAACAAAAGCACTACGAAAAAGGTTATGAAGCAGCAAAGCTTGTTGTAGAGTTACTTCAGGACAAAGTTTCAACTACTACGAGATATATACAAAATGAATTAGTAATAAGAGATTCAGTTGGAAATTGCCCTGAAAAATAAAAAAATTTTTTTAAACAAAAACCAAAACGTTTAAGTAGATTAAATATAGAAATTATTTTTCTAATAAATAGTAAAAATAATATTTATTTATTAGAAAAATAATATCTTAAATAGAAAGTGGCATAATTTCAAGTGGGATGAAAAATAAGAGAAAAAAGGAAGCGTTGTTATCTTATTTGATGATGTTATTAGTAACAGTGACAAAATGTTCCTTTGATAATATGCAAACGAATAAAGTTGCGCATATTACAGTTTTATAAGCAGAATGTGTCAATGTGATTAGTTGTATGTAAAGGCAGTTTTAGAGTTGAGAAGGAGGGTTTTAAAAATGAATGTAGTACAAGCATCAGTGGTTAGACAAACAGTGGATAATACTGAATTAGAGCCAAAAAATACAAACAACAATAAAAAGAAGCAAAGTATTTGGAAAAATCCTCGTAAACGAAACGAATTAGTGGCGGCAGGGGTGTTATTATCACCAGCAATTCTTTTAATTTTAACGTTTGTAATTGGACCAATTATTTATGCATTCTTTTTAAGTTTTAGAGACTTTAATATGCTAAAACCACAAGCATCAGAGTTTGTTGGTATAGCTAACTATACAAATTTATTTAAAGATCCATTATTCCTACAGTCATTATGGAATACATTTAAGTATTCAATTATCGTAGTACCAGTACAAACAGTTATCGCTTTATTATTAGCGGTTGCTGCAAACCAAAAGTTACGTGGAAAAACATTTTTCCGAGTGGCCTATTACATTCCGGCAGTTACATCAGCAGTAGCATCAGCGGCAATTTTCATGGTGTTATTTAATAAAAATGGTGTAGCAAACGTACTTTTAGAGAAAATTGGATTCGAGCCAGTAAGTTGGTTTGCTGATCCAAAATTCGCATTACCATTAGCAATGATTATGGCGATCTGGTCAACAGTCGGAACACAAATGCTTATCTTCTTAGCAGGTTTACAAGATATTCCGCATTCATTATATGAAGCAGCGGATGTAGATGGTGCAACAAAGCTACAACAATTATGGCATATTACAGTTCCAATGTTACGTGGAAAAACGATATTTGTTGTTATCACAGGTCTTATTAGTACATTACAAATGTTTGACCAAGCGTATATTATCTCTGGTGGACAAGGTGGTCCTCTTGGTTCAACAATGACAGTCGTTCTTTTCTTATATAACAAAGCCTTTAAAGAAAACCTAATGGGATATGGAGCTGCAGCAGCGTTCGTTCTGTTCTTCATTATTTTCACATTAACGGTTCTTCAAAAGAAATTCTTTAAAGATGAAGTATAAGGAGGAAGAGAGATGAAAAAGCAATCAATATTTTCAAAAGTATCTGGAAAAACATTTTTCTATATTGTGACAATCGGATATGCGATTATTGCGTTATTCCCGTTTGCTTGGTCGATTTATACATCCCTTCGTCCAACGACGGAAGCATTCAAAATGAACCTAGATTTTTCAAATCTATCGTTAGATAGCTATAAAGAAATGTTAACGAATTTACCGATTTTACGTTGGTACTTTAACAGTACGGTCGTTGCAGTTGCCGTTACGTTACTTAGTGTAATGGTTAACTCAATGGCAGGATACGCATTAGCGCGTATTAAATTCCCAGGAAGAAACGTAATGTTCTTTGTGATTGTAGGGGTTATGATGATTCCAGCTCAAATCACAATGATTCCAACATATATGATTTTAAGTAAAATGGAATTAGTTAATACGTACACTGGTTTAATTATTCCGTTTATATTTAGTGCATTTAACGTATATATGATGCGTCAATTCTTCTTAAGTTTACCAGTTTCATTAGAGGAAGCTGCAGAATTAGATGGAATGACACGTTTACAAATCTTCTTTAAAATTGCATTACCATTAGCGCGTCCAGCGTTAACGACAATTACAATTATGACATTTATGGGAAGCTGGAATAACTTCTTATTCCCGAACTTATTAACAACAGAACAAGACATGTATACATTAACAGTAGGTATGGCATCGTTAAATAACCAATACTACTCATTCCCGAACCAAACAATGGCAGGGGCAATGTTCTTGTCTATTCCAATGATCTTATTCTTCTTAGTATTCCAACGTTTCTTCATTGAAGGTGCGGCAAATACAGGTGGAAAAGAATAAAGTGAAACGATCACTAATCGTTAGTTAAATAGCTAAAGAAATAGTAATAAATAACCCAAAAATGGATGAATCAGAAATCCGTCTTTGGGTTATTTTATTTGTATAAGTGATATCAAGTTGCTAGGGGAGTTTTTTGTTGAGGTTATAGTCATCAAAAGTAACGAGAGCAGGGAGTTTAATATTTACTGGTAAATTTTTTCATAAAATATTAATGAAAAAAATAATAAAAATAATATTGAAAAGGCTTTAATATTATGGTTTAATAATATTGTAGAAACCGAAACGTTTTCGAAAACGATATTTTGTAAGCAGTTTCTTGGCGGATGTAGTATTACAAAATAAATGATTTAAGAAGTCCATTGAGACATTGAGAGATGGATACTTTTTTCGGAAAATACCCAAAACGTTTAAGTTAAGGCGTTTTTGAAAAGAGTTTCGTAAACAAATTTTAGAGGTGAAACAAAATGAAGAAAAAGGTGTTAGCATCAGTATTAGTAGGAACGATGGCACTAGGTGGCCTAGTTGGTTGTTCATCAAACGACAAAGGGACAGACAAGGCAAAAGGTGAAAAAGTTACATTGAAGTTAGCTCACTTTGCTGACCCAGCCGAAGTAAAAATCGTTAATGAGCAAGTTAAAAAATTCGAGGAAGCAAATCCAAATATCGATGTTGTAACAGAGCCTATTACAGGAGATTTCTTTGAAGTATTAAAAACACGCATGGCATCAAATAATGAACCAGATGTATTCTATATGGATATCTTCCAAACAGATTCATTTGTAGATGCAGATCGTTTATTACCTTTAGATGAGTACATTGCAAAAGAAGAAATTGATCAATTTCAGCCTAACTTAGTAAGCGCATTCACTGGTGATGAAGATCAAAAATTATACGGCGTACCAAAAGATTACAATACATTAGTACTTTATTATAATAAAAAGATGTTTAAAGATGCTGGCTTACAACCACCAACAACATGGGATGAGTTAAAATCAGCAGCTAAAACATTAACAAAAGGTAAGGTAAAAGGATTATCATTACAAAATGAACTTCCACGTTTCCAACCATTTATTTTCTCAGCTGGTGGTCAAATGATGAAAGATAACAAACCAGTTGTAAATACACCAGAAGCACAAGAAGCATTAGAATTCTGGTCATCTTTATTTGAAGAAGGCGTTGCAGCTACTCCAAAAGACTTAGGTGTAGGCTGGGATGGAGATGCTTTCGCACAAGAAATGGTAGCAATGACAGTTGAAGGTGGATGGATGATCCATTCATTAAAAGAACAAGCTCCAGATTTAGATTACGGAATGGTACAATTACCAGTTAAGAAAGACCCAGCATCAATGATGTTCACAGTAGCATATTCAGCTTCTAAAAACACAAAACATCCAGAAGAAGCTGCTAAATTAATTGAGTTCTTAACAAGTGAAGAATCACAAAAACTTACAGTTGAAGAAGGACGTGCAATGCCATCTCGTACAGCA
>JBJEFI010000057.1:0-12320 GCA_051873875.1 Bacillaceae bacterium
TGATACATTTCGACAAAAAAAGGCTGCAGACACTTTATGATCTGCAGCCTTTTTTTGTTGGTTTGAAATAAAGATTGATTAAAAATTGGCTACAAACGTTGATTTTATAATAGAAGACACCCACGCATTTTGAAAAAAGATTAATCAAAATACGTGGGTTTTATTTTTAAGTGGATTTAGTTTTATAAAAAAGATTGATTAAAACGTTCGTCTAACTTTATCAAAATTATATGGACTCATTATCGATAGATAACTATTATTTCTTAATGAGGCCTTGCTAAATAAGCAGTAACAAGAAGGAGAATGATTCCTAGCACTATGAAAGATTTGTATAAGAAATTACGTTTTCTACGAGAAACACCTAGAACTATAAAAAATATGCTGAGTATAAATGATATGATCATTGTATAGAATCCGATTTTATTCACTCCTTTCAAGAGTAATTATTCGTTCATGACGATTAGCTACATCTAAATCATGAGTCACTGTGATAATAGTAGTATTAAATTCTTTATTCATGTCAAAAAGTAGATTAACAATTTTTTCTTTATTTTCCGAGTCCAAAGACGCTGTTGGTTCATCTGATAAAATCACTTGAGGATTCATGATTATAGCTCTAGCAAAAACAGCTCTAGATCGCTGGCCACCCGAACATTCAAGTGGTTTTTTTTTCAAAATGGATTCGATTCCAATTTTATTAATAATTTGTTTAAAACGCTCTTGGACATTCGGGTCTTTTTCAACATTAGCATACATAAGTGGCAATTTAATATTATCCTCTATAGTCAAAGAGTTAATTAGTGCGGACTCTTGAAGAACAAAACCAATTTTTTGATTACGCCACTCAGCTAATTTATTTCGTGATAAACCCTTAACAGATGAATCAAAAAGCTTATAACTCCCTTGATATTGTGTATCGAGTAAACCAATAATATTTAGTAGAGAAGTTTTTCCGACCCCAGACTCCCCTACAATAGAAAGTCTTTCTCCAGCTTCAACTTCCAATTGAAAATCATTCAAGATAGAAAAACCTTTTTTTTTGAATGTTTTTTTTTGGATTTCTAGTTTAATTATACTATTCACTTTAACACCCCCACAGAAATTGGAATATTTCTGATTTTCTTTATCGTGATTTCAACAGTCACAAATCCAATAATCAGATCTATAAAAAGAACAATAAGTAAAGCAATCCAATCCATGCTTATTAAACCGAATATTCCGTAAGTAGCAAATATAGCGTCTTTGCTTAACCAAAAGCCATATCTATTGAAAGCAGTTATTCCAAATAATATTACTAGATTAACAGAAAATAATATTCCGAAATAATTGTACAATATTACTCTTAGTTTCGAATAACTTAACCCAACTAATAAATTGATTGTAAAATCCTTTATCATTAAACGAATGCTTATCAAAGTATTCCATATAGTTAGACAAACAATGACTACCAGTAAAATAAAAGTAATAATACAGATGATTTTTAATGAATTGACATAATAATCTTCAAAGTAATTAAAGTTTTCTTGTTGACTAAAAAAGTTAAATTCTAAACCTATATTTTTCTGGATAAATTCACTTAAATTCATTGCTTTCTCTTTTGTCGAATCAAGAAGCGCAATGTCCATCAAACCATTAACTTGGAGGTCTAAACCTGAACTTTGAATAAATTCTTCGTTAATGGGTAGAAAAATCGAAAAATTGAAATAGTTTTTTGAATTCGGAGCATAAAAATTAGAACGATGAGTGTTTTTCTCTAAAACCCCTTGAACTTTTAAATTGACTAATTGTTGGGTAACAGGATCTGTAACCTCAATATTTGAGCCAACAGGATATGTTGTAGCCAGACCTGCACCTACTAAAACAGGTATTTCTTCTTTATTAAATTTATAGTCAAAGTTTAAGTGGTTGCCTTGAGATAATCTAAATTGATTTATCTTATAAGACTCTTCATTAAGATAATTGAAAGACACATCCATATTATGTTTATTATGTAATGAAGTGATAAAACCCTCAGCTTGAAGAGCATAAGTATAATTGTTATTTAAATATTCATATACTTTTTGTGTATCATCTATTTCAATTTTATCAAAATCAGCTTCACTATTTGGATCTAGATTAGCGATAAAGGTTCCTTCTTGATTCATAGTTTTTATTTCTTGATAACCTTGAAAAGTTGAAATAATTGAACGAGTAGCCGTAAAAGAAAGATAGTTGGCTAAAAAAAGTAATATTATCATTCCTAAAACTAATATCCATCTTTTTAAAAATATTCTAGTTATAAAAAAATGTAAAATTCTCATTCTTTTTTCACCCGACCTGTGCTAAATAGTATATATACAATAAAAATAAAAACTAAGTAGAGATTGCTAGTTACATTCAGTCCTAAATAGAAATTTAAGGAAAGTGATAGTAAAAAACTAAGCATTAAAATAGCTAGACTATTCAAAATATATCGGACTATAACATTTACCATTGTATCTCCTACAAGTATTCGGCAATATACCTCTTTTTTTCTACGATCTAAAAATTGGTAGTGAAATACTATTATAATAAATGTAAGAAGAATATTTATTATAAGTTGATATTCTGTAATGCTTTCTAAAAAAGATTCTAAAATAGAAGAACTTTCTAAATTCAAAGTATCTACATAAATAAATATTAAACTTGAAGTAAAACAGACTAGATAAATAGTAATCGCTTCAAAAACGTCGATAAATCTAAACAAAGAATATTTCATAAATTACTCCTTAAAGATGGCATCTATAAATTAATTTGTATTATTACATTTTAATAAATGCTCACTACGCAACTGTAAAATCAACAAATTATTATTTGTAATTAAAGTAACATAGTACCTATACGTTTTAAAAGTCGAAACATTATATCTATTTAAAATCGGGCCTATAGGAACATACCTATCGGCCCGAAAAATTTTACATTAATGCATTTTAATTCAACAATAATTAAATCTCAGATAGATATTACATTAAATTTCCAATCAAATATTCAAAAAATTAAGATTGATAAAATTATTTAAGTGATCCGCGGTTCCAAGTGAATTTTGTAGTGTACTGGTCTCCCCATCTTAAATCGTCCCAAACAGAACCTGTCACTTTGCTGCTATAGGCGGTTTTACTTAGTAAAGTTCTACCGTCTCGTGCATATTTAAACGAAGTAGATTTATATGCTGAACTACTATAATTCCAAGCGGCGCCATCATATTTAATTTGGAAAGATTCTACAGAAGACGCCCCACTAGATGAATTTCCAAAACTTGCCGCAAAAGCTGCATTTGTACCTAATCCAATTGTACCGACTATCAATCCCGAGCAAATAATTTTTTTCATTTTCTTCATAATTACATTCCTTCTTTCATTTAGTATTTCGAAACATTAAAATTAATATTTAACAATTAAAACTAATGTTTAACACTAAAACACTTTACCATAATTTTCTTTAAAAAACAAATTTTGTTTAGATACAGTAGTCAATATTATTCTTAATTCAAAACTTTTAGAATTATTAGTCTATAAAAAGCCACTGCATAGTACACTATCTTTTTATTGTAGCTTTTTTAATCTTTACTTAGATAATTTGTATTTCGAATTAGCTCTATCATCCTACTGACTTTTGTGACATGAGCGTCCTTCTTATATAACTTTATGACGTTATAATATATTTCTCTATCTTTCGAGCTTTTACTATCCTAGAGCGTATTTTTGGAGTCGAACTAACTCTTTTAACTTATTTTCCGCTTTCTTTAAATTAAGTTTATATTTACGCAAGAAAACTCTTCACTGTATTTTTCTACACACCATTTTATAATTTGCAGTAGCTAGTCAGTATAACTCTCAGTTCTTTTAATGAATTGTATTTTACAAGGTATTGAATCATCTGTTTTATTAGTTTGTATTATTTAATTGTGTACGAAAGTTAGCTAATACAGCTGCGTAATCTGATAGCTGTACGGCTTCATATCTCTGTGTTTGCAATTGCTCTACTAAATGTTTTTCTAGTTGTGCTTCTGACTGATAACCCACTTTATTATATCTCCCATATCTTCACTTTTCTTATTTACATTATAGTACATTTTATTTACAAATTAAGTGAATTTCTTAGCAATTAATGAGGCTCGATGTCTATAACTTTTCTTACTATGCTTTGCCTTCTGCACTGTAACTCCCTTATCTTCAATCTCTTTCAATGATTCTTTCAACCATGCGCCACTATCTTTGACCAAATTCTCTAGTAGATGTTCGATAACCGTATCCCATTGAATTTCCTGTTGTGCTTGTAAAATAAGCATGGCAAGTGATTTGTACTCACGCTCAATTTTCACAATAAAATAATGATGTCCATTTAAAAGTCGGACACTTCCTAAAGCATATTTTCTTCTAGTTATTCCATCGTCTAAAAAGCTAAACTTTCTATTCTCTTCTAGAATAGGTAGCTCTTCAATTTTTAGATTGATTGTTTGAACACTTGAAAAATCATTTAGCTCATTTAATATTTTTATAAATTCCCTTAACTCACCTGTTGCCGAAGCTTCATGTACATCAACCAATTCTATTCCTCTGACTAAATGATTCCCTCCCGTATCTGCTACGGTACGCTTATTACTATCGTCAATCATAAATTCCTTTGTATCTTCATTCGTCGATTCTCTAAGTTTACTTGTATTATTCGTCATTTTTTCTAGTCGAGGTAAATTCGCATAACCATGATGTTGATTATCTATTGGAATCAAATCAAAATCATCACTAGCACCTGCATCTTTATTATCAAGTTCATACGGTTCGTCTACTGAAGTAGCTTTTTTATATGTGTGTTTCTTTGATTCACTACTTTTCTGTTTCGCTGCAAATTCTGGATGTGTAAAAGAGACTTTGTCATATGGAATTTTTTTATTCCGAACGGAAAGAATTCTTAAAATCAAATGGCTACTTGTTCTTCTTTTAATAACAGCTTTAATAACAATCGGTTGATTTATAGTCCATTCAAATTTTAACTTTCCAGTATCTACAAAGGTATAGCCAATATTCATGTACAAATTACATACATCAGGGTTAGTAATTATCCATAACAACTGCCATAAAAAACTTTTTTTAGTGTACTTCTTTTCATACGTAGAATTAAAATCAATGTGAAGATGATTGCTTCGATAACTCTCTGTAAAATAATTTAGAAAAGAATTATTCATCTCTAGCAAACGATAAAGCAAAAAACGATTTGGCGCTAAAATACTTCGAATACTTTCAATTAGAGGTAATGTATAATACTGATTTCTATATTTAAATTTAAAGCCGTTTGATGAAGTAGTCTCTTCTGTTTTAAAAATTGTCCATTCACTTTCAAAGTAGTTAACTTGATTTGGATAAATCGTTATTTCTACCTCTTCTGTCTTTGCAGGGGCAATACTTTGACTAACTATCCCATCCACATAATAATGTTGGATAGCTAAAAACGGTAGCATTCCCCAATCTAATAAAAGCTTTTCTGTTTTACCATTAGCTAAAAAGTAACAATACATCATTAATTTTCTTTCATGCCAAAAAGGAGAGCTAATCCAAATCAACTTTGCTTGCTCTCCCTTTTTAAATGGCCAATTATTTAATTTAACCGAGCGTTCTCTCATCTTCTAACACATCCCTTTTATGCTGAATATATGCTTCTAAGATTGCTTTAATTTCTTTAAATTGATGAGACTTGATAGCGGCTTTTCTTTGTATCTCCCATAATTTAATTGGTTCATCATCAATCATTAATTCATCTATTATTTTGTATGTGCGTCTGATTTGAAACGCTCGTACTGTTTCCGTAATTTGAGTAAGTAATAATTCTGTTAGCGGTAATTTATCGAGATGATATTGTAGATTTGCTAGAATACTTAAACGTCTACCTACAGAAGAAACCGTAATTCTTATTGTTTTTTCTTCTTTCAGCATCTTTTTATGCAATAGCTTGATTTGTTGTACGTAATGTTGATCTCGCTTCGACCAATCTACTTTTATATTCGGAGTAACTTTGTGTTGTAGTTTAGGACAGTTAGACATCAACCACTCTTTATCATGACGATATAAATACATATACACAGCTTCATTTTTCTCACGTAATGCGGTACGCGACATCTGTGGATAAGTCACTTGCAACTGCTGCCACTGTTGTTTACATTCTTGTAGTCGACTTGTGGATAACTGCTTGTCTCCTACTTTATTTAATTCAGTATTCTCTCCCAAATATTTTTTCACCGTTTTTGAATCCACACCTAACATCCGTGCAATAGCTCTAATACTCAAATTTTCATTCTTTAATTGGTATAACTTCTGTTGCCATACATCACCAAATTGCTTTACTCTGCCAATTTCAAATCGATCAGTTGTCTGTTTCCTTGCATAAATAAATCCACATGAACATATAAATGTACCAATGAGATTTTTTGACTTAAAATCTTTTGTCACTTTTACTACTGGAATAACACATTCCTTGTAATGAGATGCAGCCTTATTTAAACAAGGAAATGGCTCTTCTCCAAATACACTCGTATAATCAGATATATCTTGTAATGTTTCAATACTTTGTTTCATGAAGTTCATGAATAATAAATGTCTAAATGGATGCACATGGCGCTTAGAATTACGCAGTAAAACCTTTAGCCAATTGCATTCGTAATCCTCGTCTATATTGCTCTCATGCTGTTTTAAAAAATTTTGAGGGTAGAATGCTGAAAATGCTTCATATAACTCTTTTTGGCGAATGCGTTTACTTGCTGTCATCAAATTTTCCTCTTGTAGCAATGAGATATATTTTGCTCTAATTTGCGACCGATTTAACTGATGTAGTGGAAGTTGCAATAACTGATAAGCTAGCTTTGCTAAACTTACACTAATAGATTTATACGGTTCGACTTCTTCTAATTCAGAGAGGTTCATATACTTCGTCTCAAAGCGAATATACTCGATTCGACTATCACTTTGAATTGGATATTTTCGTAATCGTATCTCATGATGTGAACAATAGTTGATTCCTTCTAGTTGATGCTCTCGATGAATATAAGGTTCACCATATTTTTCAACGTCATCTTTTGCACACTTTGAGCAATAATATAATCCATCTTTTCTGCAAATACCTCCTGCAACAAAACCTAACCGAGTGTACAATCCTTTTCCATCACCTTTTACATCTTCAATGATTTTTTGCTGTCGTTCTTTCGATAAGAAAGGAGCATAATAAGGATAGATTGTATGATTAACTAATAAAGATTCTACAGAATAATGCTCACCTAATTGAGCAGCTAAAAAAGAAAAATGGCTACCAATCCCCACACTCGATATCACCGAACGACTGCCAAACAACTCTTCCAACGTATCTTTACAATCAATATTTCCACTGTAAAAGTGATAACGCGCCACGGCTGAATACAATAACTCATCTGGATATGGATTTGTGAAAAAAGGTAGCATTTCATTCCTCCTCAAATAATTATTAATAAAATTCAACGATTGGATTTTTAATAAAATTATTTTTTTCCAAAACTTCATAAGGATGTTTTTTTTGCTTTAAAGCTTGTTCTCTAAACTCTACTAGAGTAGCTGTTTTACTTGAATAGCTAACTTTCTCTTTTTTCTCACTCACCGTCTTGTTCAATTCAATCAAATCTGAAATAAGTTGTGCTTTAATGGTGCTATATTCTACGTCCATTGAAGAATGCTCTACTAACTTCTTGGCTGTTTTAATGATGTCATTTGAAGTTAAAGCATCAAAGATACCAATTGATGCTACTTCTTCACTTAACGCTTGTATCATCTCTTGTCGCTTGTATTCCAATGTATTTTGACGTTCTTTCATTGCTTCTTTTACTTTGCCTTCATACTCTGTATTACGCTTATGAATCATCATCAGTTCATCTAAATTAATAATAATATCTTCATATTTGTACATTGCCGCGAAGTCATTTTTACGAATGGCATCTAGCATCGGCTGGATAGTTTGCATATCTTTCTTAGCTGTCTGTTTCAATACTTTAGCGGTGATTAATTCATTATCGTTATTATCATCAAAAGGGACTCTTTCCTGAGCTAAGATAAAAAGATTTACCGCTACAGAAGTAATTCCTTGGCACTCCTCGTAAAAGGCTTCTTTCACTGCATCTGTAAGTTCTGAATAGCTCTTTAAACATTGTAATTCCCACAACGTTTCTAAAAAGAATTCCCATTCTTCACTATCTTTAGCCATTCGATCCCATATAATGGAGCCATCACTTGCTGCACGTCGAGCTTGTCGAAAATTTCCTTTGAATAACTGCTGTGCTTTTGAGGTACCAATTAAAACAGTTGGAATACCTACTGTGTTTGATAATGTCACAAAGAAATTAAGCATTTCTTCTTGATCGTTTTTCGCATGCAATAAATGTTGAATTTCATCGATAACCAGGACTCCAATTCCATACATACTAGCTAAAGATGTCATATGCAAAAGCATCGTTGATGTCACGCGATTTAAATACCCATACTTCTCAAGGTAACGTGTACCTAACAAATCATCAATTGCTTTGAAAAAGCTTTTACACAATGTTGATAAGCTCCCATCATAAGGACAATCGATCTTCAACCACACAATTTGAATCCTGTTGAAAAGCTGCTCTTGATAGCTATCGTGATTAATCACTTGAGGATACATTAACAAAAGGCGCTCTATTGCTGTTGTTTTCCCAATACCGGAAATACCTATAATTGATAAACTATCTGCTGTTGAACGTATATGATTTAAGCGTTCGTCTATATATCTATGAGCTTGTTCTTCACTTTCTCGCAATTCATGAAGTGTGCGTATTCTTTCTAAAAACGTTTTATCTAAAGGATTTCTAGCCAGATAACCTCGACGAACTAACGTAGATAAACGTCGCTCTACTTCAAAATGAATTGGTAATGGCTGAATAAAATTTTTTATGCGCTTTAATACATGGTATCTAATATTTGTTTCACTCTGCTTGTCGCGTTCCGTAATACGTGGTGTCACCATAAATCGCTCTAATACATCATCTTCATTGAAAATAGGAGGCAATGCTTCTATATAAGGATTTTGAGTGTATTCAGGAAGCAATTGTGACTTGTAGTCAGCGTGTTCTGTATCACCTTTTAGAACAATATTATTTATCTTTTCCAAGCTCCTCATCTCGCTTTCTTTTCAACTTTTCCATCAAACGGGATGTACCTTTTTTTGCAGGTTGCTCTTCTATTTTCTTTTTCGTTGTAAAATCGATTATCTCTACCTCTTCACTTTTTACAGGTGGTGACAGATCAAACTTTTCTTCTTCACGATTTATTTGTTTTTCATTTTCTTTATTGTCACGTATAGCATCCAATTTTTCTTTTTTACTCGTAGGTTTATATAGTGTATTTTTCTTTTTCTCTTTTGCCGATTTAATGATTTGTTCCATCATCGTATCTGCATTAATTGTTAGTTGTACTTGTTTTGAGCGTTCCTCTTCTTCAAGTTCATTTCTTAATTGTTGATGGAATACAATGTCCTCTAAGAAATCTGTTTTATATTGCTCACTAGGTTCTAACAATATACATGTCTCGTAATCTAAACCATCATCGTTCGGAATATAAATTATATCTAAATGACGTGGATCATATACAATATTGATACTTTTATTTTTCAGTTTTGTATACCATTGTTCTTCGATAGCTCGTTTTGAACCATATAATAGATTTTTAAATTTAATCCCTGCTCTTGAAACAGTTGCCTTGCCTCTAGGTAACACATTCAAACGCAAAATATTTCGATCTATCGTACGTAATCGACCTTTTCGATTTTGGATACCCCAGTTCCATAAACTAATAGGAGTAGGCACAATTCTATCGGTAATCATTTCTTTTTCCATTGGATACTTATCGATAATTTTATGATTATGTTGAAGAATCAGTGTAATGACTAACGCTGTGAATTCTTTTAAATTAAGCGTGGCATCTAATCGGTAATCTTTATCTCCACGTTCTCGATATTCTTTTTGAATTGCTCCTGGAGCCTTCTGTTTAACTTTACCATTGATTGTACGGAATTTACGCTCAACAATACCTTTTAAATCGCCTCGATAAGCTGTTGTATTTTCAATTTTAATATTTAAGTTATTAATCAAACCTGCAACTGCGTATCCTTCAAACTCACCTCTATCAGCAATAATAATCTCTGGTAGATGATGAGTTGGCCATTGCTCTTCTGTGATATCAATATTGTACTGCTTACAAAATTCTACTTTGTCAGCCACCATGTTATCTAAAGCCATCATAGCCCCCATCCATGACGGCCCTTCTAAGCCAACGTAAATACCTGTGACGATTCGAGAATATACATCAACAATCGCATAAATTACTGGACGACCGATAATACGGTTAGCATCAATACCACTAACTAAATAAATGTCTGCAATCGTCGCATCAATTTGAAAACGTGTCCCAGGGCCATTTGTCTCTACTTTTGAATTACTTAAAATTGGTCGATGTTTTAATTCATATTCTTTAGTACTTTTACGAAAAGTAATATCTTTTTTAGGGTCTTCCAACTTCTTAAACCAATAATAAAACTGGTGATAAGAAGGAACACGTTCTGTTTCCCAAATCCGATATTGAATATCACCATTCTCTTTATAACGATCCGAATAAAAATCTCTTAAAATAAAGTGATAAACATCTTTTAATGAATAGCCATTTGCCTTACGGTAATACTTATTTATCGCATGTTCAAATTGCAGCTTTATTTCTTCTGTAATATTAATACCACTTCTGTATTCACCATCTACTGTAAGCTTTCGAGGTCTCCCGATTTTATCCACATTGAGTGTCTTACTTTTTCCTCGACCACCTGAATTCGCATAATCAGGTAACATCGAATTTTTGTTCATTCCTCGTTGCCAGTATCTACTTAAAAGCTTTTTTACTTTTGTTTTACCTAACCCACTATCAGCCGCAATTTGTACAATTTTAGCTTCACGTCCTTTTTTTCGTAGAAGTGTAGGCATATTCGGAATGATAAAATTTTCTATGATTTTCCAATTATAATCACGTTTATCTTTTTGTACTTTCGTTAAATCACTATCAGGCACTACTCTAGCATAGGGGTCTCCTATAGCCAACAATTCATTTTGTTCAATATCCAATTCCATGTTGGCATATAACTCTCTTTTAGGCATCGCGCTTGTTGTATCGATATTAACGATATATACGTAATCTTCCTCCACTTCAATTACTCGTAAACGTGTAGAATCTTTCGTAGATTGCATAACCTGATTAATATAAATCATCCGTACTTCACCTGCTTTAACTTATCCTCATTAATTGACTGAATTTGAACACGTTGCTCAATATCTAATGGTATAGACATATCGATTCGAATGATTTTACGAGCTAGTAAATGATAAAAAAGTGTAATTCCACTTCCTAGAGGCATATGGGTTTCTTTATCAAAACTATTAGCTATTTCTCGAATTGATTCATCCTTCTCTAGTAGCCTTTGTAGCAATAAAAATACTAGTTCTTCAATTTGTTGATGATTTATATTTTGAAAAGCATCATGTAAATAAAGATCGTGATAGTCATGAATATAGCTAATGTTTCTAGCAAATATTTTAGGGATTTGAAACTCCGTAACAATCCCCCAATCAATATTTCTTCTTTGCCAGTAAACTCTTTCTATATCAAACTTTTCTAATACTCTTTTTTTACGTACTTCATCTTTCATTTTGACTGTTCGAGCTACTTCTACTATTCCTTCTCCTTTATCCACAGTTAACAAAAAATCCGTTGTCATCACAATTGGCTCATTTGTTATAGGATCAACTGGATGTTTAATACCTAACTCATCTGCAATGACAATTGTTTCTTCCAACGGCAATAAAGGAAATTGTTCTCGAATATCAATAATATAATTTGAATATTCAGTTAAATAAAAGTAATTTCGTTCTAAATCAGATAAAAATTCATGTTGTCGGTTCGTTTTAATCCCTTTTAAGCGAGTAGACCTTCCAAGCGAAGAAACATCTTGAATGTTTAACCATGGTTTATAATCCGAACCACTACCTAAACCTCGACCTTCTTTAATCCATTTTTCAATTTTAGATGTTCTAGTTCTTTTAGACATAAAAACACCCCTTTGAATTAATATAATTCAAAAGGGTGTTTCATCGCAACTTTTTTACAAACGTCGCATCTTTATTTTAAACATCGCAACTTTTTTACAAACATCGCGACTTTATTTTAAACCTACATTTTTCTGTTTTATTATATCAACCCTTATTCAACAGTTACACTTTTCGCAAGGTT
>JBJEFI010000058.1:0-12193 GCA_051873875.1 Bacillaceae bacterium
CTTAAATTGAGGTTTATTTTGTCATCGCTCCAAAATGCATCGTCTGGATATTACCATATTATATAGATTTTTTTAGGCAAATTATTTGATTCCACACATATGCAGCAGTAAGCTTATAACATTATCAAGCTAGGTAGCTGACTTTCAAAAAGAGGGAATATTCTATCTATTAATAGGCTTTTATAATATCGTGTTTTACATAAGCATATTCACAAATGGAAACAAAGTCGCTTTCGTTTCAAAATAGAATAGGGGGATAGAATTCCTATTAAATAGGATTTCAAATAGCAATGAAAATCATCCGTATTATGGTACAAATTGCGTTCTTATATGTGTTTTTATTAATTGGTAATGTCATACATACATACTTACACGTTCCACTTCCTGGGAGTATTATTGGCTTGTTGTTACTGTTTTTTGCGTTGTCACTTAATGTGGTCTCTGTGAAAAGGATTGAAAAAGGAGCTAAATTTCTACTCGCTTTTCTTCCCTTATTATTTGTTCCGACGTTAGTAGGCATTATGAAATATCCAGAACTTTTTCATGGAAAAGGCATATTGGTTTTAGTCGTCGTTGTCATTAGCACAATTATGACGATCATAGCTGCAGGAAGAGCAAGTCAGTTCATCGAAAACAACACAAAAGATAGAGGGGAAGAGAAGAAATGCAACAAACACTCATCGCAATCTTTATAATTACTGCTACTGTCATTCTCTATTTAGGGATGAATCGGATTTATGTACGCTTCTCCTCTCCCTTTCTATCACCTATTGTCACGACGGTTCTATTGATTATCACATGTCTTGTATGTTTCCAGATATCTTATGAGACTTACTTCGTCGGTGGGCAATGGATTAATAATTTATTAGGACCAGCCGTAGTCGCTCTTGCTTATCCACTTTATAATCAAAGAAAAATATTGAAGAAATATTTACTTCCTATTGTTTCTGGCGTGTCTATTGGCTTGCTTGTAGGTATAGTTAGTGGAGCTATATTAGCATTGTTATTTGGAGTAAGCAAAGGTATGATTCTTACTCTTTTACCAAAATCAATCACAACACCTGTTGCGCTAGAGGTTTCGGCTCAATTAGGAGGTATTCCAGCCATCACAGTTGTATTAGTGGTTATCGCAGGTTTTGTGGGTGCTGTTTTAGGTCCTCTTTTTTTAAAATGGAGCCGTATCCAAAGTGAAATAAGTAAGGGAATTGCTCTTGGAAGTGCTTCTCACGCAATTGGAACTTCGAAAGCTTCTGAATATGGAGAACTCAGTTTCTCAATGGGCTCTATTTCCATGGCCTTAACGGCTATCCTAGGTGCAATCATAGGATCGATTATTTCATTCTTTTTTTAGTAGTAAACTATCAACGTTTTAATTAAAGGATATTTTGATAGAAAGTATAGCTAAATAAGTACTTGTTATAGAACTACCATGAAAATTCAAATCGGAATTTATCTAAAGAAGAGCATACAAAATTAGACGCATAGGGAACATGAAAAACTGCGCCTTTTAGGTTATATTGGAATATATTAGGATATTTCTGGAATGGTAACTTAAACTTTCACATCTACGTACAGAGTTTTGGACGATAGATTGTTGTTTCTTTTTATCATAATAGTCCTCACCGAGATCTTCATACATTTCTTTTCTAGTTAACAGATAATAGGCAATCCTCAATTGTGGATATAACTTAGGAATTGCAGGTGTGATTGGTGTATTGTTGGCCGCTCTTTTGGTGGCTATGGTAGGGATCTTTTTAATATACTGTTATAAAGCATATTAAAACTTTGTCTCTGTTAATTTTTTAGTGTTGATAATTGCATAAATTAGAGGGAAACCCAGTATACAAGGGTTTCCTATTTTTATTTATCTGATAGTTTAACTGCTAAGGATATTTTTTAGCCAAGTAATAATTCGATAGGACTCAAATGGTTCAAACCAATTAACCAAGAACATCACAACGAAGAAAGAAATAAGTGATATGAATTTTAAAGTTCCTTCTTCCTGTTTAGCAATTGCTATAAAACTTAATACGATTCCAACAAAAACAGAAATAAAAGCTAAAAGGGCAATTGGTTCAGAATAACCCTCTGTTATCCAATTTAATCCGAACAATAATATTCCTATAATCATCATTCCGATTGACAATAAACTAAATCTTTTCACACATTCACCTCCAAATATAATTTTACCATTTTAAGGAATGAACGTTAATTGATTTTGTGATATAAGAACAAGCAATTACACGTTGAACTCCCCCACCTCAAGCGAAGGTAAGTGGGGAAAGTTCAATAAAAGTCAATAGATTTCTTAAAAACCCTTAATGCCATTATACTTTTATTTAATGTCACATATTATAAGGGATATACAAAAAAGGATAGGCAATGTTAAGGGACAATAAAATTATTTATTTTATAATAAAGTCGTTTAATTCTTATTGGACCTGGATAGGTTACAATGAACTGGACAAAAAAATTAAGGTCAAGTAGATTACAAATAAAGTTATCAAGACCTAAACTTAAAAAAGATTTAATAATTAGAGGACATCACATATTATACCTGACTAATATGCTATGTCCTTTGATATTGAACTAACGTATGTGGTAAGTTTAAATCATCTTCAACATTTAAAGAAACTTGATTGCCTATAAAATAAAAAGCAGTAGAATCGTAAAAATAGAGTTCTACTGCTTTTTTTGTTTAGTCTATAAATATTGCTAAAAACCATCAGTAAAGTAGTACGTAACAAGATCAGTAGATATCGTTCCATTCATATATTTAAGTAATCGGAATGAGCCCTTGTACAACATCAAATTTATGATCCAGTACTCGTGAATTTTCGAATCCCAAAGTTCCAAAAGCGATATGCAATGAAAAAGCTAACAATGGCAACGAGTGGCGTTAATAGTGCTAAGGAAGTCATTGCATCTTTATCAAGGAAATAAGTTGCAGGATAAAATGCAGTGAATCCATATGGAATGATCCAAGTAATTAAAAAGGCTAATACTTTTGGATAAATGCTAATAGGATAGCGAGCATACTCACTTAACTGGAAAACGGTAGATACAAGCGGTAAGCTATCAACCATCCAAAAGGAAAAGGTGATAAAAAATAAGTTTAATGCAACGAAAATAAGACCGCTTGATAGGATAAATAGAATAAGCATGAAAATGGTTAAAGCGTTCCAAGTAATAGATAAATGACTTGTTGAATAAAAGAGTACTAAAATTCCGATGACAAGTTGTCCAAAACCATCTTGTTGAACGCGCTCAGCTAACACTTGAAACAAGGGGTTTGCTGGTCGTAATAGGATACGATCAAAATTACCATTCCGAATATATTGCCATCCTAATGTCCATAAATTATCAAAGAAAATATGATGGATAGAACGACCTAAAAAAGCGATAGCATAAATAAATAATATTTCATAAAAGTTCCATCCATTTATTAGTTGAACATTACTGAATACAATACCTAAGAAAAAAATATTAACAAAATTCTCTACTAAAACAGACCCCATCCCAATTAAAAAATCAGCTTTATACTCCATCATAACTTTTAAATGACTTGAAAAATAGATTAGATATAATTTGAAATAACGTTTTAATTTTTTCATTTTAACCTCCGAAAATGGTTACTTTACGTACTGCCATTTTCCACATGAGACTGACAATTATACTTAATAAAATAATCCAGCCAACTTGCATCCCAACTAATACCAAAGTTGAAGAAGATGCAGGAAGTGTTCCCGTATAAATAGCGACTGGTACATATACAAGAGATTGAAAAGGTAAAAACATGCTCATATTCTGAAACCATAAAGGAAAGAGTGTAAGTGGTATTAATGCACCAGAAAAAAAGCGAATAATCGCTTCTCGTAACACTCTTAATCCCCATATATTAATTGTCCAAAAGGATAAAACACCAATAATTAAATCAAGTAGACTTCCAATTATCATTCCGAAAATAGAACTTAGTAGAAAGAAAAGAAATACACCGATACTTTTGGGTGCTTGAAAATCAAGAAACAGAGCACTAATGATAATGATTGGGAGTACGTTTCTGATTAGTCGACTAATTTTAAAACCAATATCCATAGATAAGAGCTTAGCAATGTAATGATAAGGACGAATGAATTCAATTGCTAAATTTCCTTGTTTAATATCTTGTGCTAGTTCATTTCCAATGCCTTGAGAATAGCCTTCTAAAATGGTAGCAAGGACAATATAGGTCATCATTGATTGAAAGGACATTCCTTGTATATCACTTTGATTTTGGTAAATTGCCATCCAAAAATAATAAAGAATAACTAAACGAAGAATGCTTGAAGCCATATCTGCCCAATACCAAGCAAGATAAGCTGTTTCCATTTTCATTTGCATTTTCATTATTTCAATGTACTTTTTCATTCCATTCCACCTCGATTGTAGATTTCCTCTACAATACTTTCAACAGAGGGCTCTGTTACGGTAAAATCTTCAATGTCGTATAAGGCCATTAATTCTTTTAAAATATCACCGCTAGATAATTCCTTTGTGTTATAAGAAAGGCGATATGCATCTTCATGCATTTCTAACTTGACGATACTTTTAATCGTTGATGGGAGTACAACATTGGATTCTAGCGTTGTAAATTCAATAATTCGATTGAATCGTGTATGAGATTTAAACTCTATTAATGAGCCGTCAAAAATGATTTTCCCTTTATCAATTAAGATAATACGATTACAAAGTTCTTCAATATCATCCATATCATGTGTTGTTAGAATAATAGTTGTGTCTCTTTTTTTGTTCATTTCCTTAATAAATGCTCGAATCTTTACTTTAACTGAAGCATCTAATCCGATTGTAGGCTCATCTAAATAGACAACAGGAGGATTGTGAAGAAAAGCAGCAGCTAGTTCGCAACGCATTTTTTGCCCTAATGATAGATTTCGGACAGGAATAGAAAGAAGTGGTTGGAGATCTAGTACCTCAATGAACGTAGCTATATTTTCTTTAAATATGTGCTCAGGCACTTCATAAATATGCTTTAATAGTTGGTAGGACTCTTGAACAGGTATATCCCAAAAAAGTTGGGTACGTTGTCCAAAAACCGCACCAATTTGCGCCCCATTCTTTGTACGTTCCTCGTAAGGAACAATGCCATTTACCTTAATTTCGCCTTCATCTGGTGTTAAAATACCACTCATCATCTTAATTGTCGTTGATTTTCCAGCCCCATTAGAGCCAATGTAGCCAACTATTTCCCCCTTTGGAATAGAGAAAGAGATGTCTTTTACGGCATCCTTTATTTCGTATTCACGATGGAATAGTGATTTAAACGCTTGGAGTAATCCAGGTTCTCGTTTATATAATCGATAATGTTTTCCTACATTTGTAACTTGAATCATATGCATCCCTCATTTGATGAATATTAACAATATTTTAACATTTTTTAGGTGATAAAACTATGTACCTTAGGACCTATGATTTGGAGATATACAATCGCATTTAATTTGATGAGGAAAAGAATAAGCGTAAATTTATACAAGATTTGTAAATAATATTGGCGATCTAATAATAAATATAGAAGTGTGTAGTATATAATTAAGAAAAGAAGTAGCTGTACAAATGACTGGTGATAAAAATTTTTACTTAGTCATCTATAGTTGCTTTTTTTGTGGTATCATAGTGTAAAAATTCAGAAAAGTTAGAAGGCGAAAAGATGAATGGTGGAAGAGAAAAAGAGGGGATTATCTATGGAGCACTTTCCTATGCGATTTGGGGGTTTATCCCAATCTATTGGAAACTGTTAGATAGCGTCCAAGCAGGAGAAATACTGGCACACCGTATTATATGGTCATTTGTATTTATGGTCATTTTATTGTTAATCTCGCGGCAATGGAAGAATTTCACCCGATATGTAAAAGAAATTCTTCATAATAAAAAGAAATTTTGGTCGTTGTTTGCCGCATCTGTATTTGTAAGTGCCAACTGGGGTATTTTTATTTGGGCCGTCAATGCTGGGCGAATTCTTGATACAAGTTTGGGTTACTACATTAATCCACTAGTGAGTATTTTATTAGCTGTCACCATTTTAAAAGAAAAATTAAGCAAGGCTCAAGTTGTTTCCGTCTTATTAGCTGCCATTGGTGTCCTTATTATGACTGTTTATCTTGGTTCGTTTCCATGGATCTCTATTTCTTTAGCATTGACCTTTGGGATATATGGGCTGGCGAAAAAATTAATTGATGCAGAGGCAGCAATTGGGTTGACGCTAGAAACGATGATGATTATTCCTTTTGCCCTTGGCTATGCCATTTATGTCATGTTAAAAGGAGATTCCTTATTTTTTGAGGGAGCGAATCCATGGTTAATGATGGGGGGCGGTATTGCGACAGCCTTGCCACTTTTACTGTTTGCAATGGGAGCGAAGAATATCCCACTATCTATGATGGGCTTTCTCCAATATATTGCACCAACTATTTCATTGACCGTTGGGGTTCTTGTATATCATGAAGCATTTACGAAAGTTCATTTGGTAACCTTTTTATTCATCTGGAGTGCGTTAATTTTATTTTCATTTTCTCAATTTAAAATGAAAGCTTATTATGGGAAGCAAATGAAGAAAGAGGCGTGAAGATAAATCAATATATAATAAAAACATCCCCATCTAATGGTATAGGTGGGGATGTTTTATTGAATTTATGAAGGAAGATTTTCATCTGATTGTTTTAATTTTCGTTTACGCATTCCTTTTCCCAATAGATATCCAAGAATGCCGAGCACCACATATATTCCAGTATAGGTGTATGCTGCATTATTCATTGTGTAATAGGCAACGAGGGCAAAAGAGGTTAATGGTAATCCAAATGCAATCATGATACTGTCATTGGTCATTGCACAAATGATTCCTTGGGTGAAAAAACAGGTAGGATAAACAATCCATAATAATAAAATGGCAATGACTATTCCAACGTCTTTCGTAAGTGCATAGCTTGATAGGCTCATCATAATTACAATAAGAAATAAGGTAACAATACTTACATTTTTACTCATCGTATATCCTTTCTATATGCAAGCGTGACATAGTATTGAAGAAATTGTTGCTTGTAAGATGAAATTAGGAATTGCATAGATTACCTTATCTATCATATTCTGTTTAATTGTGTCGTTTCCTGTCTTAAAAAGATGGGAAACTTGTAAGTGAATTATAAGAATAATATCGATTTTTGAAATCAAGTTGGGAAAGTATGAGAATGGTTAGATGAACTTTTATTGGGAGAAAAAGTTAAATATTTAATATTTTAGGAAAAATAATTTATACTAATAGATAGAGAGTCTATAAATTAAACAAATAAAGATTAGAGTCGAAGGAGGGGCAACATGAGTAAATTTATAATTGAAGATTCATTTTGGAATTTATTTCCCAATGCAGAAATTGGTGTAATCGTTGCAAGAGGCATTGATAATACCGAAGTAGGAACAGAAAATGTTCGTCCTGATATTATCGAGCTTTTGGAGCAAAGCAATCATGACGCTAAGAAGTTTTTGACTGAAAAAGTGTTAAGTGACAACAACGTTATTTCGGTATGGCGGGAAGCGTATCGAAAGTTTAAGACGAAAAAGGGTGTGCGCTGTTCCATTGAAGCGTTGTTGAAACGAGTAGATAAGGGGAAAGAGGTAGGCTGCATTAATTCACTTGTTGATATTTATAATTCCGTTTCCCTTCAATACGGATTGCCTTGTGGGGGAGAAGATATTGATACATTTGTAGGAAACCTGCGACTTACGATGACAGAAGGAAATGATTCCTTTTTGGCTCTTGGGGATGAAGAATATGATAATACGTTACCAGGGGAAATATGTTACTTAGATGATGAAGGCGCTGTTTGCCGTTGTTGGAATTGGCGTGATGGACAACGAACAATGTTGACAGAGAATACGAAAAATGCCTTCTTAATTATTGAGTCTGTTGATCCAAGTCGTTCCGAAGATTTAAAAGCAGCATTGGACATGCTTGCTGAATGGATACAAAAATGTTTAGGTGGAACAGTTCGGTTAGAGATTTTAACGAAAGATAATAGTGAAATGGACTTGGGATAAGAAGCTATTTATAGCTTCTTTTTCGTATATAAGCAATGGGTAGAGTATTCAACAAACTTTATCTAAAGTAACTAGTAAAGACTTCAGTCTCATTCGTAAAAGCAATTAATGGCTAATCCAACTACGAAAATAGTATGATAATGAGGGAATTGCTGAGAATAGGTACAATTAAAATTATTCATTTTAATGATGAAGATGGATGGGGGATTAGCAGTTGAGTCAAATCATATACTTAATTAGGCATGGAGAGACAGTTTTTAATAAACAGGGGAAATATCAAGGAGAGTTAGATTCACCATTAACGCTAGAAGGAATGGAGCAAGTGAAAAATATAGCTCGATTGTTAAAGGTGTTAATTGATGATCCAAATGAGTGGGAAATCATTTCAAGTCCATTGGGAAGAGCGATGCAAAGTACTGGAATTATTTGTGAAACAATAGGGTTTGATGTAGATAAAGTAACGACAGATGAACGTTTAAAAGAAGTGACTGTGGGTTCATGGGCTGGCTTAACAACAAAGGAAATTGAAACTTCATGGCCAGAACAGCTTAAACATACAGATGGATACAACTGGTATTTCAATTCTCCAGATGGGGAAAGCTATGATGCAGTTGTAAAGCGGGTATCAGATTGGCTAGAAAGCGTAAAAAATCGGGAGAAAATGATTGTAGTCTCACACGGTTTAACAGGTAGAATCATAAGAGGTGTATACAATAATTTAGAAAAAGAGCACGCATTAAAGCTAGATGTATCTCAACATACATTTTATAAATTAACAAATGGAACGATTGAAGCATTTTGTTGTGAATTTGATGAGTTTTTATTGTAACGGTAGCTTAGGCTGCCTTTTTTATTTGATGAAAGAAGCAGGTTATTTCAATAAAAAGTAGAAAGATATCAAAAACAGAAAGGGGAATTTCTCATGCAAAAGCCATTTCATCATTTAGTAAGAGGAATTTTTGTTAAGGATGATCAAGTTTTACTAGCACAAGCAATAGGTCAACACAACACGTTTTTACCAGGAGGGCATATCGAATTTGGAGAAAGTGCAAAGGATGCTTTAAAAAGGGAAATAAGTGAGGAATTAGATGTAGCATGTGAAGTAGGGAGATTTCTTGGATTAATTGAGCATAAGTGGGAGAGCAAAGGTGTCATCCATTGTGAAATAAATCAACTATTTGAAGTGATAAGTAGTGAAATACATGAGGTACAATACTTAAACTCAAAAGAAGCACATCTTACATTCTTTTGGTGTGACAGAGATAAATTGGAGGAAAAGAATCTTCAACCTTATCCTTTAAGAAATGTCATTCAAAAATATTTAAAAGGGAATCAAGAGGTATGGTGGGAATCAACTTTATATGAAAATGATGGAGATTAAGGAACGGCTATGAGAGGGAAACCTGAACTAAAAATTCAAACTGAAAAAATATATAAAACAAAGAAGAATCCAAATGGTATGTTTGTAGCAAGATTAATTCAAATACCTATGGAAGAAGAATTAGATATTGTTTTAGTAATCCAAAATCGTAAGAATAAAAAAATAATGTATAAAGAAGTTGTAGTTACAACAGAAAATCATTATTATTCCTTTCGACTTGCTCGAGGAAATATTGAATGGGTTTCGTTGAATACAGTGGCTGTGGTAAGAAGCTAGTGGAGGTAGCAGCTTTAACAGGGAAAGAACATTATCGTATTTCTGATACACATTGTTCAGCTTATCGAATAAATAAGGAAAAAACATAGAAAGAACGAATAGAATGAAGTATAGAAGATTGTTCAAGGGGGGAATGGAGTTGGATGGGGCAACTCGAACGAATAATAAAGCAGTAATTGGGCTAGTCCTCGGAATTCTTTCGATTCTAATACCTGGTATAGGGGGAGTACTTAGCATCATTGGAATTGTTGTTTCAATCATTGCAACAAAAGAGATAAAGCGAACAAATGAGAACGGCAGGGGACTTGCTGTTGCTGGATTGATTTGTAGTATAGTTGGAATTCTAATACAAGTCCTTGTTCTAATAGGTTTTACAGCTTTTTATTTTTATGTTGAACCAACTACAATTGTAGGTTAAAGATTATTATTGAAAATCACCTAGTTAAAAAGAAGCTAATCACAGCTTCTTTTTTTGTATGCAAATATAGAGGGAATCAACCAGTATATAATCATGATAAATTAATTTCACACCAAAAGTACGTTATGCTATTCACAAGAATAAATTTGTTATTATGATGGAAGAAGAGAATATAAGAATGTTAATGTTAGATAAGTGGTACTTATAAGCGTACCGCTAGTAAACAAAAATACATAGGTTGTGGACCTTTTGAGATAAATACAGATATGTAAAAATAATTGTAAGGGGGTTAAGGAAGTGTTTAATGATTTTAAGCTTGTAGATGATCGTCCCTTTTATATTCAATTAAAGGAATATTTGAAAAAAATGATTATAAAAGGACATTTGCTGGAGCATCAGAAGCTTCCATCTACCCGAGAACTTAGTAAATTATTATCGGTTAGCAGAAATACGGTTCTTACTGCTTACGCAGATTTAGAACAAGAAGGGCTCATTTATGCCATAAAAGGAAAAGGAAATTTTGTCGGGAAAGTCGAAACGACCAAAGCACCATCCATTGAAATAGATTGGAAAGAAAAGGTTAATGAAATGACCTTGTTAGCGAATGAACTAGACTTGATGAAGCATGGTGTTCGCTGGGAAAAAAACATGATTTCGTTCAATAGCATTGCGCCAGACGAAAAGCTTTTTGATGTGGAAAATGTCAAAAGAGCTTTTCTCAATCGAATGGCTATTGAAGGAGATGTCGTTTTGAATTACGGATATGCGAAAGGCTATAAACCGTTAATTGATTACCTTCTTCACTACATGGAAATGAAAGGTGTAGACATTTCTAATAAGGATATTCTGATCACCAATGGCTTTACGGAAGGGCTGGATATTTTATTGTCTTCCTTAGCGAAGAAATCTGGACGGATTATTTGTGAAAATCCCACTCATCATGCTGCCTTAAAGCTTTTTCGACTACATGGACTTGAGGTGCATGGAATCGACATGAAGGATGATGGGATTGATACTGTTCAACTTGAGAAAAGTTTGGCCGAAAAGGAGTTTGACTTTGCCTATCTAATTCCGTCCTATCATAATCCGACTGGGATTGTCACATCATCAGAAAAAAGAACGGAAATCATGCGACTTTTTTCAAACTATCAAATTCCTATTATAGAGGATGGATTTAATGAGGAATTACGTTATTCAGGTTCCCATTTAGCACCTTTATTAACGTTTGCTGGATCAGGCAACAACGTTATCTATAGTAGTAGCTTTTCAAAAATTTTGTTTCCCGGTATTCGTGTTGGTTGGATTTTAGCTGATAAGGAATTAATTTATTGCTTGGAAAGTGTGAAAAGGGCACGGAGTATTCATACATCTACATTGGATCAGGCGTTGCTTTATCAATATTTACATGATGGTTATTTTGAAAAGTATGTAAAGAAAGCCAAGTCCGTTTATAAGAAAAAATACGAAGTGGCCTTTGAAGCCTGCAATCAATTTATTCCTTATAAAAGAATGACTGGGAGTGGCGGACTTCATCTTTTTATCGAGTTAGATGAGAAAATAAATGCACGGATGCTTTTGGAAAAATGCTATCAAAAGGGAGTTGTTTTTTCTCCTGGGGATGTTTTTTATACAGATGGACGGGGAAGTAATACGTTTCGCTTAGGATTTTCTCGGCTAAAAGAATCGGATATTGTCCGTGGAATTAAGATAATTGGCGATACGATAAAGTGAAACTTCCATCAGTGGGGAATCTTTTATCTCCCACTGAGGCTTAGTTGAACCAATCGGGTTCATACTGCCACTTATCTCGCCCTTAAACTTTTTTGTTTTCGCTAAGTTTTGAAGGGCGAGTCTTAGTGGCAGTCAGAACGGGATAAAAAATGAAAATTGGGAGTTGAAAACATGAGAGTTGGCGTCATTATGGGGGGAGTGTCCTCCGAAAAACAAGTGTCACTTATGACGGGGAAAGAAATGATTGCCCATTTAGATAAGACGAAGTACGAAATTGTACCGATTGAATTAAATGAGAAAAC
>JBJEFI010000059.1:0-25503 GCA_051873875.1 Bacillaceae bacterium
CTGTACTCATATTACTAATTGACGTTGTTGTTTTGTTTAGTTTTCAAAGATCATTTTGTAAGTCACTCCAAAGGCGACTTCGTTATAATAACATTTCGTTATTATCATGTCAACCTCTTTATTTTAAAAGAGTTTTTTAACGCTTCGTTTTTTGTTTCCATCGAAGCGACGCTTATAAATATACCAATATGTTATTACAATTGCAATACCTTTTTTTAAAAAAACCTCACTCTCCTATGGTAAAAATATCCTTTAGATACTATCATTTATATCTTGAAGCTCAAAAAAAGGGATTGGTCAAGCCAATCCCTTTTTTTGTCTATTATTTATGTCTCATTGCTGGGAATAGTAATACATCACGAATAGATGGAGAGTTTGTTAAAAGCATAATTAAACGGTCCATACCGATTCCTAGTCCACCAGTTGGCGGCATACCGTATTCTAATGCTTCAATGTAGTCTTCATCCATTTCATGTGCCTCATCATTACCAGCTTCTTTTTCTTGTAGCTGTGCTTCAAATCTTCCTTTTTGATCAATTGGATCATTTAACTCTGTAAATGCATTTGCGTGTTCACGTCCAACGATAAATAATTCAAAGCGATCAGTAAAACGAGGATCTTTATCATTTTTCTTCGCTAAAGGAGAAATTTCTACTGGATGCCCATAAATGAATGTAGGTTGAATTAAGTGTTCTTCTACACGTTGTTCGAAGAATTCATTCAAAATATGTCCTACTGTCATATGTTTTCCAATTTCGATTCCATTTTCTTTCGCTAATGCTACTGCATCTTCAACGCTCATTTCTTTCCAGAAATCAACACCTGTATATTCTTTTACAGCATCCACCATATGAATTCTTTTCCACTGTGGCGTTAAATCAACTTCATATTCACCATATTGAATCTTTGTTGTACCTAATACTTTATTGGCAACATGAGCAATGATATTCTCTGTTAATGTCATCATATCTTGATAATCAGCGTAAGCTTCGTATAATTCAAATAAAGTAAACTCAGGGTTATGACGTGTAGAAACTCCCTCGTTACGGAATACGCGACCAATTTCATATACTTTCTCTAATCCACCAACAACAAGACGTTTTAAGTATAATTCTGGTGCAATACGCATAAATAATTCCATATCTAACGCGTTGTGGTGCGTAACGAATGGGCGTGCAGCTGCCCCACCTGCAATTGAATGTAATAAAGGTGTTTCAACCTCTAAATAACCTGCATCATCTAAATAACGACGCATTTCTTGAATGATTCGGCTACGTAATACAAATGTACGACGGCTATCAAGATTCGTTGTTAAATCTAAATAACGTTGACGGTAACGCTGTTCTACATCTTTTAAACCATGATACTTATCAGGAAGTGGGCGTAATGATTTTGTTAAGAACACAAATTGCGTTGCTTTAACAGATAATTCACCTACTTTTGTTTTAAAAACTGTACCAACAACCCCAACGATATCTCCTAAGTCTGCAGCTGTAAATAACTCGTATGCTTCTTCACCAACCGCATCTTGACGAACATAAATTTGAACTTGTCCTTCTAAATCTTGAATATGAGCAAATCCAGCTTTCCCTTTACCACGTTTTGTCATTATACGACCTGCTAATGAAACCGTAACAGGGTTTGCTTCTAATTCTTCTTTTGATAATGATTCATATGCTTCAAATAATTGCTTTGTTGAGTGTGTACGTTCATAACGCTTTCCGAAAGGATCTAATCCTTTCGCATGTAAATTATGTAATTTTTCACGACGCACCTGCAACTGATCATTTAATTCTTCTTGATGCACTGCTCTCAACTCCATTCTCATAAATTAACTAATTGCTAGTATATCACTTCTTTATTAAAAGAAAAACTGCCAGCAAGACACTGACAGTAAAAGTTCCAATATATATCGCCATTATAGGTTAGATTGCAGTTGAAGTCAAACTCTCTTCAATTCGTTTTACTTCGTCTACATAGTTCAATAATAACGTCGCCATTTCAAAGCGTGTATTACATTCGTTAATCATATTACGAACCTTGGCATTGCCACGAATACCTTTTAAATACCAAGCCGCATGTTTTCTCATTTCGCGTACTGCTACAACTTCACCTTTTAAGTCAATTAAACGATCTAAGTGCATTAAACATACTTTTATCTTTTCTTCCAATGTTGGTTCAGGAATTAATACACCTTTTTCTAAATATTGAACAGTTCGGTAAATCATCCAAGGGTCTCCTAAAGCAGCGCGACCAATCATAACACCATCCGCACCTGTTTCATCTAATAAACGTTTTGCATCTTCTGGTGTTTGAACATCGCCATTCCCGATAACAGGAATGTTTACTGTTTCTTTTACTGCTTTGATGTAACTCCAATCTGCTTTTCCTTCATACATTTGAGAACGCGTACGACCATGAACAGCTACCGCTTGCCCACCAGCACGTTCAACTGCCTTGGCGTTTTCAAGAACATAAACGTGTTCCTTATCCCAACCAATACGCATTTTTACTGTAACTGGTTTTTCAACTGCATCAACTACTGCCGATACCATTTCATAAATTTTATTTGGATCTAATAACCACTTTGCCCCTGCATCACATTTTGTAATCTTTGGAACTGGACAGCCCATATTAATATCAATAATATCCGCTGTTGTATTTTTATCAACAAATTTTGCTGCTTCTACTAATGATTCACGTTCGCCACCAAAAATTTGTAAGCTTAATGGTTTTTCACGTTCATCGATATATAACATATCCATCGTCTTTTGATTATTAAATAAAATCGCTTTATCACTAACCATTTCAGCACATACTAGACCTGCGCCAAATTCTTTAATGATCGTGCGAAAAGCTGCATTACAAACACCAGCCATTGGCGCTAAAACGACTTGGTTCTTTAATTCAATATCACCAATTTTAAACAATTGGCTCCGCCTCCTCTAAGTTGTTTTATTTTTCGATTGGCATCAAATCTTCTACCTTTATATTTAACTTCCTAGATATATCTAAAATAAATTCTTGGGATGGTACACGATTGCCTCTCTCAACATCTCCCAAAATTGAAACAGACACGCCTAAATCCCTTGCAAAACTTTCTTGTGTATATCCTTTTAATTTTCGAAAAGCGCGAATACGTCTCCCCCATTTTTCCGCTTCCATACATCTACCCCTTCTTCATTCACATTAACCCCATCATATTTTTGCACAAACTGCCTTACATCCTCATCATCTTTGCTTAACTCTTTTAATGGAACCAAAACAAATGCTCGTTCTCCAATTCGAGGATGAGGAATAATTAATTTCTCTGAGTTAATATTTTCGTGATTAAATGCCAAAATGTCAAGGTCTATCGTTCGCGGACCCCAACGAATTTTCCTTTCTCTTCCTAGTTCCAACTCAATACTTTGCGTTACTGCCAATAGTTCATTCGGATTTAAATTGGTATAAATTTGTACTACCATATTTAAAAAAGCTTCTTGATCTGTATATCCTACCGGTTCTGTTTCATATAAAGACGAAACGTTTTTTACATGAATATCCGCATGTTCATGTAATAATTCAACAGCTCTTTTTAAATAGGTAAGTCGATTTCCAATATTTGAGCCTAACCCAATTAATGCTTTATTCATTTACGACCTCGTGTCACTTCAATGGCAACAGAACGATAATAACCAGGGATTGGCGGATCTGGTTTTGTTATTTTTACAGTTACTTCTTCGATTGCTGGATAATCTTCAAGAATTTGCGCTGCAATTCTCTCTCCTAATGTTTCGATTAGTTGAACCGGTTTTCCTTCTACAATTTTCTGACTTAATTGATATAATTCCCCATAATTAACAGAATGATTTAAATCATCACTTTCTCCTGCTTTTCTTAAGGACAAAGAAGCAACAATATCCACAATAAATCGTTGTCCTAATTTATTTTCTTCTGGAAATACACCATGGTATCCATAAAACAACATTTCATTTACATATATTCTATCCATTTTTATTTTCCTTTCAACAACATAGCGTCCATCATTTTTGCCATTCGACTCATCTCTTTTACATCATGAACACGAACAATTGAACATCCTTTTTGAATACCAAGGCAAACCGTTGCTCCTGTCCCTTCCATTCGTTCATTTACTGGTAATTGCAACACTTCTCCGATAAAGGATTTACGGGACGTTCCTAATAAGACTGGATACCCAATTGCCATTAACTTATCTAATTCATTCATTACTTGTAAGTTCATTTCAGGCGTTTTTGCAAAACCGATACCTGGGTCTAAGATAATTTTGTCATCCTTTACACCAGCCACCTTGGCAATTTTAATACTTTCGCATAAATCTTCAATCATATCACCCATCAAATTACGATAGTTTCGATTGGTGCGATTATGCATAAGTATAATTGGTACATCATAATGAGCTGCCACTTCCGCTATTTTCGGTTCAGCTTTTGCTCCCCACACATCATTTATCATCGTTGCCCCAGCCTCAATTGCTTCCTTTGCTACCATCGCTTTATATGTATCAATGGAGATTGGTACATTTACAACACTTGCAATAGACTGTATCGTTGGAACAACTCTGTTTATCTCTTCTACTTCATCTACTTTACGAGCACCAGGGCGTGTTGATTCCCCACCAATATCAAGAATATGGGCACCGTCAGCAATTAACTGTTTACTTCGCTCCACAACAATCGTTGCTTCATTGTATTTTCCCCCATCTGAAAAAGAATCAGGTGTTACATTTAAAATTCCCATCACCTTCGTACTCGTTGCTAAATCCAATTCATATTTTCCACATTGAATAATCATTCCCTCACTCCTTTATCTTCTCTCTGCTCATCCGTTCTTTTTCATAATGTGACATTAAAAAAGTTGCCATTGAAAAATCTTGTTTCTTTCTTCCATCTATCTCATCAATCGAAACAATTTCTTGAATAGAATTGGTAACAAAAACCTCATCACTATCCAATAACATTTCTTTTGTATAATAACCTTCTTTTATTTGAATATCATTTTCTTTACAAAGGTCCAACACATATTTTCTTGTAATGCCATTTAAAATCCCCGTTTCTAAGCAAGGAGTATATACAATACTCTCCTTCACAAAAAAGACGTTGGATACAATTCCTTCTGCAACAAATCCATCGGCTGTTAAAAAAATTCCTTCTACGTTGCCATTATTATCAATTTCTCGTTTTGCCAGCACATTATTTAAATAATGATGTGATTTCAATCGGATATTCCCTTCCGGTGTGTTGCGAGGAATTTTTAAAATCATTGCCTGTTTATATACACGTTCTAGTTTAGGTGGTAAAGGTTTGATAAAACAAATAACATTCGGTTCACAATACGGCATTGTTTGTAATCCAATTTCCCCAATCCCCGCTGAAACATTTAATCGAATATAAGCATCTTTTAAATCATTTTTATAAAGTAATGTATTTATTATTTCAGTCACTTTTTCTTTTGAAATTGTAACGTCAATATTTAATTGCTGTAAACCTTCATGCAAACGCTCAAGATGATCATCCAATAAAAAAGGATGACCATCATAAATACGAAAGGTTTCAAAAATACCTAGTCCATATAAGTAACCATGATCATACGGAGAAATAACCGCCTTATCTCCTTCTACATACTCGCCATTTAAATAGATGAACATGATTTATCTTCTTTCCTATATGTTTTAATGAAATTCGCTAAATGTTCTCTTCCATACTCTGTCGTAATAGACTCTGGATGATATTGAACACCCTCAATTGGTAACTGTTTATGCCTTAAACCCATAATTTCCTTTTGATCTGTCCAAGAAGTTACCTCAAGGCAATCTGGTAGTGTTTCTTTTTTGACAATTAAGGAATGATAGCGAGTTGCCGTAAAAGGTGAAGGAATGTCGTTGTAAATACCTTTTTCATCATGAAAAACGAGGGACGTCTTGCCGTGCATTAAATTTTCTGCTCTTATAACATCGCCACCAAAAGCTTGTGCTATCGCTTGATGTCCTAAGCATACGCCGAAAATTGGAATTTTGCCTGCAAAATAACGAATGGCCTCCAAACTAATTCCTGCCTCATTTGGACTACAAGGACCAGGAGAAATCATTAAATAATCTGGATTTAACGTTTCAATTTCTTCAATTGTTATTTCATCATTTCTCTTTACGATTAACGTTTCGCCTAACTCACCTAAATATTGAACAAGATTAAACGTAAATGAATCGTAATTATCAATCATTAAAATCATTCGCATACCTCCTGTTCACTTTTTTCTTTTGCCTTCCATAAAGCAGCTGCTTTTTTGAGTGATTCTTTATATTCATGCTTCGGATTAGAATCAATAACAATCCCTGCACCAGCTTGTACATAACCTATTCCATCTTTGGCAATCATCGTACGAATAACAATATTCAATTCCATTTCTCCATTATAGCCAATCCATCCAATCGAACCCGTATAAATACCACGCCGAACTGGCTCTAATTCTTCAATAATTTCCATCGTGCGAACTTTCGGCGCTCCCGTAATCGTTCCACCAGGAAAAGTTGCTTTGACAACATCGAAACCATCTTTTCCTTCTGCTAATTGTCCCTTTACATTTGAAACGATGTGCATCACATGGGAGTATTTTTCAATCACCATTAGTTCGTCAACTTCAACTGTGCCATACTGACATACTCTTCCTAAATCATTACGCTCTAAATCTACAAGCATAACATGTTCAGCTCGTTCTTTTTCATTCGTTATTAATTCATTTGCTAAACACTCATCCTCTTGCTCATCTTTTCCACGAGAACGAGTACCAGCAATAGGACGTGTACTAACTATTGAACCATCTTTTTTGACTAACAACTCTGGTGAGCCGCTAACAACTTGATACTCACCCAATTGCAAATAAGACATATATGGGGATGGATTAATTTCTCGTAATGCAGCGTAAATATCTAACGGATGTGTCTGTAAAGGTTGTCCTTGACGAACGGATAAATTCACCTGAAAAACATCCCCACTAGCAATATATTCTTTAATTTTTTCAACTGCTGATACAAATTCTGCTTCCGTAAAAGAAACATACTTTTCTTGATTCGTCATAACTGGTTGAAAATTCATCTTTATTTCTTCTACCTCTTGTTGCCATTGAGCTTGCCAATAAGCAATTCGTTCTGCCGCTTGTTGCTCATTGTTATGAAGCACGATAATCCAAAGTAGCTTCTTTTCTTTTTCATAAATAAATACCTCATCAAAAAGCATAAAATATAACTCTGGTATTTCTAAGTCATCAGAAGCAATTTCAGGAATTCGTTCAATATAACGCATGCAATCATAGCTAAAATAACCGATTGCCCCACCTTGAAATGGCGGAAAGTCCGGATGAAGGATAACTTTTCTTTCTTGCATATACGTTTGAAACAAATCAATAATATTCCCTGTTAAACGTTGTTGTTGCCTCTTTGTTTCAATTGATAGCGTATGTTCTTTACCTTTTATAATCGTTGTTGCCTCTAATCCAACGATATGATACTTTCCACCTCGGCCACTTTCTAATAAACCATGATGCTTCTTATCATGACTTAAATATTTATATTGAGCAAAAAAATCTTTTTCATATCGTATTGATACTGCAAACACTTTCTTTTCTTGCATGAAATTGTACACTCCTACTCTACTCTTAGCTACGTATATTTTACACGACAGATGTTATAAAAACAAAAACAAAAAAAGCGATACTTCTTTTAGAAGTATCGCCGTATTTTTATTCAAAGTTATATAGTGGTGTACTTAAATAACGTTCTCCGTTACTCGGGATAATCGCTAATACTTTTTTACCTTTACCTAATTTTTTTGCAACTTCTAACGCTGTATAGATAGCTGCTCCTGATGAGATACCCACTAAAATCCCTTCTTCTTTTCCAACTTTACGTGCAAATTCAAAAGCTTGTTCTGTTGTTACTTGTGCAATTTCATCATAAATATGTGTATCTAAAATTGTTGGAACGAATCCAGCACCAATTCCTTGAATTTTATGTGGTCCCGGTTTTCCACCAGATAAAACAGGAGAATCAGCTGGTTCAACAGCAACGATTTTAACATTTGGATAATGTTCTTTTAAAACAGAACCTACACCAGTAATTGTTCCACCCGTTCCAATTCCAGCTACAAAAGCATCTAATTGATCCCCCATTTGCTCAACAATTTCTGGACCTGTTGTTAATCGATGAACTTCTGGATTGGCTTCATTATTAAATTGTTGTGGCATATAATAGCCTTTTTCTTCTGCTAATTGAGTTGCTTTAGCAATGGCACCTTTCATCCCCTCAGGTCCTGGTGTTAATACTAATTCTGCACCGTAAGCACGAAGTAAATTACGACGTTCGATACTCATTGTTTCAGGCATTACCAAAATTGCTTTATAGCCTTTTGCTGCTGCTACCATTGCAAGACCAATTCCCGTATTCCCACTCGTTGGTTCGATGATTGTAGCTCCTGCTTTTAAAATCCCCTTCTTCTCTGCATCTTCAATCATTGCTAACGCAATACGGTCTTTTACGCTACTTCCTGGATTCATAAATTCTAACTTTACATATACATCTGCGCTATTTTCATCAACTAGATTGTTTAATTTTACAATCGGTGTTTTCCCAATTAACTCATATACCGAATTGAACACTGTCATTTCTTCCACTCCCTAATTCCTAGTATTTTTATTGGTTTAATTTTATTTTCCCAAAAATAATAAAAAATGTCTACAAAAACGCACCGCAAATTTCGCAAAAAAATAAGGAATAACTATATTATACTGTCTTAATTTATATGAAAAAAAGCTAATTAGCACACTCCTACTAATTAGCTTTTCTCTTATGCTTGATCAATTAATTCTTGTAACTCTTCACCTGAAAAGACATATTTTTCATTACAGAAATGACAATGTGTTTCAGCTTCCCCATCTTCATCTAAAATTGTTTGAAGTTGATCTTTACCAATTGTCACTAATGCATCTTTAATGCGTTCTTTTGAACAATGGCAACTAAATGAAACATCCATCTTCTCAAGAACTTGAACATTTCCTTCACCCAATAAAGCTTCTAACATTTTCTCTGGTGTATATCCTTCTTTAACCATTTTTGAAACGGGTGGAATTTTACTTAAACTTTGTTCAAGGGCAACAATCGTTTCTTCTTCTGCTCCAGGCATAATTTGTAAAACAAAACCACCAGCTGCTAAAATCGTATGATCAGGATTTACTAATACTCCTACTCCAACAGAAGCAGGTGTTTGCTCAGAAACCGTATAATAATATGCAAAATCTTCTCCTAATTCACCAGAAATTAACGGCACCTGACCAGTAAAGTTCTCACGCATACCGATATCTTTTACAACAGATAAAAAGCCTTCTCGCCCAACAGCACGAGCTACATCTAATTTTCCATTTTCATTTAAATCAAAATGCACATGCGGATTTGATACATAACCACGTACTTCACCATTTGCATTGGCATCAACGACAATATGACCAATTGGACCGCCACCATTAATGCGAATCGTTAACTTTTGATCTCCTTTTAACATGGCACCCATCATAACCCCAGCCGTTAAAGAACGACCTAAAGCTGCCGATGCAGTTGCCCATGTGTCATGGCGACGTTGTGCTTCGCTAACTAAATTTGTTGTACATACACCATATGCACGAACTTGTCCATTAAATCCTAATGCTTTTACTAAATAATCTTTCATTTTATTCACCTTTTCTTACTTATTACGCTCATAAATCATATATAATCCTTTTAATGTTAAATGTGCATCAATCACATCAATTACATCGGATTCTTTGGCAATTAAACTTGCTAAACCACCTGTGGCAATAACAGTTGGTACTTTTTTAGCCTGCTCCTTCATTCGCTTTACAATACCTTCTACTTGCCCAACATAGCCATATACAATCCCGGCTTGCATAGCTGAAACTGTATTTTTACCAATTATTTCATGAGGTCTTGCCAATTCAATTCGCGGCAATTTAGCAGCTCTCGAATATAATGCCTCCGTAGAAATGCCAATACCAGGTGCAATCGCCCCACCCATATAATTTTTGTTTTCATCAATATAGCAATATGTTGTTGCTGTCCCAAAATCAACAATCACTAAAGGTGCACCGTATAGATGAATACCAGCTACAGCATTCACAATGCGATCTGCACCAACTTCTTTTGGATTATCATATTTAATATTTAATCCTGTTTTAATTCCAGGTCCAACAACCATCGGCTTCTTTTTAAAATATTTTAAACACATTCGCTCTAACGCAAACATAATTGGTGGTACAACAGAAGAAATAATAATTCCTTCAAAATCAGAAAAAGTTAATCCCTCATAATCAAGAAGTGATTTCATTAACATGCCATATTCGTCATCTGTTTTATGACGATCTGTTGCAATGCGCCATTGGTATTTTAAATCTCCTTCATGAAAAACCCCTACTACTGTGTTTGTATTCCCTACATCAAATACGAAAATCACAATGTCTCACCACTTCACCTTAGATTTTGTCCACAAACAGTTTATATTTCGTATAAAAAGCCCCCGCTTCATTTACGGGGGCTAATGTTTATTCTTTCGGTTCTTCTTTTGTCTCTTCGTTATTTTTGCTCATTGGAGAAATATTTACTTTAACGTCTTCCGCTTTCATTGAAGTTGTTGTCGCTTCACCTTCAACAATTGAATCAGAGTCTTTCTTTCTCACTGGAAGCGTACCATGGTCAATTAAATGCTTAATTTGCCCTGCATCTAATGTTTCCACTTCTAATAACGTTTGTGCAATAATTTCAAGCTTATCGCGATTTTCTGTTAGGATTGTGCGAGCACGCTCATAACATGTTTTCACGATATGTTGCATTTCTGTATCAATGTCATATGCAATTTTATCACTATAATTTTGCTCAGAATTAAAATCACGACCTAAGAATACTTGACCTTGGTGTTGACCAAATTGCATTGGTCCAAGTTTGTCACTCATACCAAACTCTGTTACCATACGACGAGCAATGCCTGTCGCACGTTGGAAGTCATTATGAGCACCTGTACTCACTTCACCAAACACAATATCCTCTGCTACACGACCACCAAGTAGTCCTGTAATTTTGTCTAGTAATTCTGGTTTTGTCATAAAGTAACGATCTTCTTTTGGTAACATAACCGCATATCCACCCGCTTGACCACGAGGCACAATTGTTACTTTGTGAACCATATCTGCTTCATCTAAAACAACACCGATAACTGTATGCCCTGCTTCATGGTAAGCAACGATGTTACGTTCTTTTTGAGAAATAACACGGGATTTTTTCGCAGGACCTGCAATAACGCGGTCTGTCGCTTCATCGATATCTTCCATATCGATTTTCTTTTTATTTAAACGAGCTGCAACTAAGGCTGCTTCATTTAATAAGTTTTCTAAATCTGCACCAGAGAATCCTGGTGTACGTGTTGCGATTGCTTTTAAGTCTACATTACTATCTAATGGTTTGTTACGAGCATGTACGCGTAATACAGCTTCACGACCTTTTACATCTGGACGATCAACTGTAATTTGACGGTCAAAACGACCTGGACGTAATAATGCTGGGTCTAAAATATCAGGACGGTTTGTTGCAGCAATAATGATAATTCCTTCATTACCACCGAATCCATCCATCTCAACAAGTAATTGGTTTAATGTTTGTTCACGTTCATCATGACCACCACCTAAACCAGCGCCACGTTGACGACCTACTGCATCAATTTCATCAATAAAAATGATACATGGTGCATTTTTCTTCGCATTCTCAAATAAATCACGAACACGAGATGCCCCAACACCAACAAACATTTCAACGAAGTCAGAACCACTGATTGAGAAGAATGGTACACCAGCTTCTCCAGCTACTGCACGCGCTAATAATGTTTTACCTGTACCAGGAGGTCCTACTAATAGTACCCCTTTAGGAATACGTGCACCAAGTTCAGTAAACTTACGTGGATCTTTCAAGAATTCAACAATCTCAACTAGCTCTTGCTTTTCTTCATCTGCACCAGCTACATCTTTGAATTTTACTTTTTTCTTCTCTTCACTATACAAACGCGCTTTGCTCTTACCGAAGTTCATTACTCGGCTACCGCCACCTTGTGCTTGGTTCATGATAAAGAAGAAGAAAATAATAATAATGATAAATGGAAGTAACGATGTTAAAAAGCTAATCCATGGACTTGGCTTTTCTGCTTCTAATATGTTTACTTTATTCTTGGCTGCTAAATCTTCAATTTTCTTTAATGACTCAGGACTATTTAATACATTTGTTGTAAAGTATTCCTTCTCTCCATAAGAGTTTAACTTCCCTTTAATACGATAAACCCCTTGAGAAGGTTGGACTGTAATTTCCTTTACCTCTCCATTTTCAATAGACTGTATAAATTTTGTATATGTCAATTTCTGTTCAGGTGAATTTGAACCTGTAAAGAAACTCACGACTCCTATTACCATCAGAAAAATTAGTAAGTAAAATATTGTATTTCTAAATATTCGACTCATTTCTGACCTCCTCTCAATACACTCAACTTGTATCTACTATTTTTGATAAACTTTTGGTTTTAATACCCCAATGTAAGGTAAATTACGATATAACTCGTTGTAATCCAGTCCATACCCAACTACAAATGCATCTGGTACTGTAAAACCGATATAATCTGCTTGAATATCAATTTTACGTCCTGTTGGCTTATCAAGTAATGTAACAATTTTTACCGATTTTGCCTTACGTGTTTTAAATAAATTTACTAAGTAACTTAATGTTAACCCGCTATCGATAATATCTTCAATAATTAAGATATCTCTACCTTCAACAGAGCAATCTAAATCCTTTAAGATCTTCACTTCCCCAGATGAAACAAGCGCTTTACCATAACTTGATACAGCCATAAAATCCATTTCAATATATGTATCGATTCTTTTTAGTAGGTCAGCCATAAAAGGCATTCCACCTTTAAGTACACCAACGGCAAGAGGGGTTGTATCACTATAGTCCTTTGTTAATTGTGCGCCTAATTCCTTAATCTTTTGTTGAATTTCTTCTTCGGATAATAATACTTGCTCCATATCTTGTCTCATCATAAGTTAATCCTCCTACAAGAACCCATACTAATATCTAATATACTCAATAACTACAAAATCATCTACTTTATCGTCTTGATTTTCGTATGCTGATTTTTGTAGCATTGGAATCCATAATAACCGCGCTTTGCTATCTGTCACAATCGGCCATTTTTCTCGTAGCATTCTCGGTACTTTCTTATCAATAAAAATTCGCTTCACCTTTTTTGTTCCATTCATTCCCTTTACTGCTATTTGATCACCCTCACGCCGACTTCTAATAATAATAGGAAATGAAACGTCTTTTTTGCGGCAAACAAATAAAGATGAGTGAATATGAGTAGGAAATGTACTTGAAAAGGACAATTTTAAAGTCCAACCTTCTCCTTCAATTGTCCCCTCTTCTGAAAGCTGATAAAAAAAGGGTGTTACCTCTTCTACTTCAAAAGTAAATATACCGTCATCATAAGAGCGGATAACCTTTAATCCATTCGGCAACGATAGCTCTAAAAAAGCTTCTTTTTGTCGAAAGATAGTCAAAATATCACGAATATGTATAGATGATAAAACATGAGTATTCTTTTTATAAAGATAATTTAATATTAGTTGAATCCCTCTCCATTGTAAAGACTTGGGGACCGAAAGAAATGCAGAAATAGAAATAATAATATGTTTATCATTCTTTTTTTTAATTACTTTATTCATTTTTTCAATTGATAATTCCTGCAAATATAAGTCATCTTCTTTCAATTGTTCACCAAAAGCCAAAAAGCGTTCATGAATCTGGGGATTTTCTCTTTTTAAGAAAGGTAAAATATGCTTACGAATCCGATTGCGTGTATAGTATTCCTTATCATTAGAAGCATCATGTCGATAAGGGATGTTTAACTGCTCTCCATATTGAAAAATCTCTTCCTTTGTTACACATAAAAACGGACGAATAAGCTCTCCATTACCAAATGGTCTTTTAGAAGAAATACCTGCATATCCACCTTGGGAACTACCACGAATGAAGCGCATTAACACTGTTTCGATTTGATCATCACCATGATGTGCCAAAGCAAGATAATCAGCTTGATGTTTCATCATCACTTCTTCGTAAAAAGCATATCGACATTCCCTTGCTGCTACTTGCGTATTTAATTTATGCTGCTGTTGATAATCCGTTACATGTATTTGTTTACCTTCAAATGAAAGTTGGAGTTTTTCACACTGTTTTTGCACAAATAACAGATCTTCATAAGATGCTTCTTTTCGAAACATATGATCAACATGAGCAACGATTATCGTTAAATTCCATCGTTGCTTTAAAGAAGCAAAATAATACAAAAGGGCCATCGAATCGATTCCACCAGATACCCCAATCACTACTTTTGAGGAAGGACGAATTAATTCTCTTTCTTTTATATACTTCGTTACTTTTTCACTAAATTTCATCAGTTTATCCTTTATTGAAATTATGTTTATAAAACATACTACACTTTTTTGGAGAAAACTGCAAAAGAACCGTTTTCTTTTCAAAAAAAATTCACTTTTTATAAAAAATAATAAATATACCAAATATATCCACTTATCACTCCGATTAATAACAATGTAATCTCAATGAAATCTCGCTTATAACTGCTCTTTCTTTTTTTCTTTTTAATTGGTTGCTTGCTAACTGAAGAAGTCATTGTTGGTGTTTCCGTCATAATAAACACCAACGCTTCTCTCATCTCTTTACAGCTTGTGTACCCCTCAAATAATGTTTTCTTTATTACTTTTTCATACTTTTTTAGAAAAGGGCTTTTTTCAACGGCATCTAATAGTGTCCGTTTTGGATTACTTCCTTTTAAGAAGGTAGATGGATACGCCATATTAACAAGGACCATCCCAATTGCAAATGTATCATAAGATGGTTCTGCCTTCCGTCCGCCCAATTCCCAATATCCCCGATCAAAAAACTCTGTGTATTCTTTTACAGCTCTTCCTTGTAACGTTGCCCCCCCTACATCTAAAAAGCGAATGCGATTATCCTGTTTGGAGATCAAAATATTATCTGGTTTTATATCTCCAAAAATCCAGCCTTGATTATGTAATTCTTCTAAATCCTTTAACATTTGAATAACGTAGACCACTCCCCAGTCGTAGCCTTTTTTTAATACACTAGATAGTAAACTATCACCTTCAATATATTCCATTATATAAAAATAATACGTCTCCCCATTATACTCCCAATCATCCACATCAAATAAAAAAGGTCCGAGGAAAGAACCTTGGACCTTTGAAAAACACTTGAGTACTGTTACCTCTGATGTAATCGACATCGTATCCTCGCTGATCTTTAGTGCTTGTAACTGTCGCTGTCCTTCTACTAAATAGACTGTTCCGATTGCCCCACCCCCAAGTTTACGAATTACTTTATAATGTTGTTTACTCCATTTCCCACTAACAACTGTACCTGGTGAAAGATTATCCACTAATTTCATAGGAGTCATCATTTCCTAGCATTCCTTTTTTGTGTGACCGTCTTTGTTGAAATTGATTAATAGCCTCACGAATGGCTGGTCCTGTTGGTGTAATACCACCTGATGTTAATTTTGGAAAAACAGACGAAATACGTTCAAGCTTCGGTGTCCAACTTAACAGTTCTTCTACTTCGACATTTTTCCCAGGAAATATCGACAAAGCAAAAAGATTGTCACCTATTCGCGAATTTAAGCTAATCGATAAATCAATCAATGCTTCCTTCACTGCCGCTAGCTTATTTTCCATACTACCACTCGTATCAATAAGGACTAGCACCTCCAAACTCATCGTTTCACCCATTTCATCAACAACTTCTAATACTTCCCCCCTCTTTTGTGGCTCTAAATCTGTAATCATTTTGCCTGAACCTAGAATTTGTTTTAATTCTTTATTTACAATACCCTGTATCGTTTGATTCATCGCCTTTCTCGTTACCATTTGAACCGTTTGAGAAAGTTGCTTTGCATAAACGAGTTGACTAATTCCTCCACCTGCCTTTGCAATATCATCTATTTCTCGTAATCCGTTCCCACTTTCATCATATTCTTCTAAAATACCAATAACATTTACTGTAATTCCTTGTTCACGTGCTAATGCTGCCATCGCCACTGGATTTTCTCCTTGATTAGAGCATCCATCTGTCACTAATAAAATTTGTCTTAACGTTCCTTTCATGTAAATCCCCTCCATTATGGAAAATATGTATTACCATCTTCGACATGTAAAGGGGATTTTATACGTCTAATTGCCCACACTGTACAATGGAATGCTTGCCCACTTCGGTGTATTATGCTTTATCTTTGCAACAATAATCGTCATATCATCATTAATAATTTTATCATTAGAGTGAATAACACTATCTAATATATAATCTGCAACTTCTTGAGGGTCATCTGTCTTTAATTCTTTTAATTTCCGTTTCATCCACGCTTCATGATTCTCCACAAATTTTGGCCCTTCATAAATACCATCGCTTATCATGACTAATATATCTCCAGCCTTTAATTGCTCCGTTACCGTATCTAAATCTAAATCTTCAATAATTCCAATCGGCAAGTTACTACTTTCTATTTTCATGATGTTTTGCCCTCTTTTAATAAAACTTGGTGTGGCTCCAATTTTTAAAAACTTAGCAGAAGCATCCTGCAAATCAATCATTGCTAAATCTAATGTGGCATATATTTCATCTGTCGTTCGCAATGCTAAAATGGAATTAATTGATTTAATTGCAACCTCCTCATCAATGCCTGATTTTAAAATTTTTTTAAGTAGCTTTAACGTTTCTGTACTTTCTAGATGGGCACGATCACCATTTCCCATTCCATCGCTAATTGCCAATGCATATTTTCCAGCTCCTAATTCCATTAAAGAATAAGCATCACCTGATGTTAAATCACCATTTTTAGCAACGGTGCACACAGCTGTTTCTACAACATATTTTTTGGCCGAACCAAATAACACACGACAATAATTTGCCCCACACTCTTCTTGCAAAACGATGACTGTTTCACCAATAACATTACTTAACATTGGTGCGATGACTTTTTCACTAATACCAAGACCTTGACAGCTTGCCATCACTACCTCAATATCCACATTCCCCTTTTCTAAACAATAAATATCCGTACTTTTTAATTCAATTCCACTTGCACGTAGTGATTGTAAGATTTCCTCCTCCTGTCTTTGATGGCTATCTCGCTCCCTTTTAATTTCCTCTGAAAAATTATCCATAACTTGAGCAACACCAGAAAGCTGCTGCGCTACTAATTTTCTACTTTCATGCACTTTCATGCGTAGACTTAAATTGGCATTAAAATAAGGCCATTCCCTCTCCATTAATTGCATGAGTTTTTTTGATTTGATGCAAGCTTTTTCAAAATCCCTTTTTAAATATGGATTTTGTTTAAATGTTTGATTTTCAATGGCATTTGTTACTTTCTTTAATTGATCGTACGTATAATCAAAATTCGTTACCCAACAATGTTCTTGCCGTACACAATTGTGACATGTTTTTTCCGTCACTTTACTTAAAAATAAGTCAACTGCTTGATCATCCCCTACCTTTACTTCTTCATCTAGTTTATCTGCATAATCGAAGCTAGATGCCAACGCAGAGAATACACCGGAAAATTGTTTTACTCGTTGTGCTGTTAAATCTCGTAGCTTCCGCATATATTGTTGTTGCTCTTCTTCTCGCTCTTGTGTTCCTGGTAAGTATTTCGCTAAGTTATTTAAAAAATCACGAGGCGTTAACCAAAATAAGAAAATCGCCATCATTGATTCCAATAAATTAACGACAATGCTTATCTCCTTACTTGTATATAAACCAATTAAACACGTTCCTACTAATAAACCAAAGCTGACCCCAATTTTTTTGGCATCCTTTAATAAACCACCAAGTAAACCAGAAAACGAAAGCAAACTCATTTGATGCAACGTAGCAACACTACCTAAACTTAATATTAACCCCGTTACAACACCGACTGTTGCACCAAGCATGGCACCGCCGACTGCACCAAATATCAAAACAAAATATCGAGTAAAGATATGTTGCATTTCTAAACCGCCAATTTTCCAATCATTTAATCCTGTAATAACCGATGCGATTAAAATAATTAAACAAAGGATTTCTTCTATTTCTAATGGATTTACTTTTTCCTTCCGCATAAATAATGGAATACTATGATGAAAAATCATTACTAGAATCAAACTTAATGATGCTTCAATGGTAACCATTAACATGTCATAAACAGTTATTGTTTTTGTTAATAGAAACAACACTAATGGATGAACGGTGACGACAATGAAAAACACTTGGAATGGTAAAATACCGCTCATTCGTTTTACTTTCTTCTTCAAAATAGCTTGAGAAAGTAAAAAGAGAAACACACCACCAATTGATAGAAAGAAGCTTTCTATCGATAAGGTTAAACTTCCCGCCAATAGCGCTACTAGGACAGGTAGTGCCTTTTGTTTATGAACGAGAAAAATAACACCGAAAAAAGGTATAACAAAAGGTATAATGTTTGAAAGGATCTCTGCTCTCCCTAATAAAAAAGCTGATACGAATAATAATGTTTCCCAACTAAAAAGAGCTTGTCCTATTTTACTATTTAATCGTGCCAATCCACTTCCTACTGATTCACGTGATGATGAATAATTTAAATTCGTCGCTATCATTTGCCCTCTTGGCATTTTTTACACCACCCACTCGTTATAATGGTGTTAGTATATCGTTAATCCATCAAAAACTTTGTCATAATTTATAGACAGAACAAAATTATCGCTCGACGATTCATTACAAAATTAGGACCATTCATTGCATATCAATAAAGATTCAACACTATTTCATCTCCTTTTTTGTCAAATCTAAAAAAGAACTCGAAAACTTTCTCTCATTTTTTATTGCTTTCTAGCTAAACTAACTATTTTATCTTCAAAATAAATCCACTCTAAGAAGAGTAATGAAGAGATGCAATCCTAACACATCATCATTATCCGTTTATAAAACCTAGGGCTTAAAATAAAAAAGAGCCTTCACAGCTTGTGCAAGACTCTCCTATTTGTTCATATAAACTTTATCTATTTTAAAATAAAAAAAGCTGCATTGATTATTATCAATACAGCTTTTCTCTGTCATCTAATGACCCGTACGGGATTCGAACCCGTGTTACCGCCGTGAAAGGGCGGTGTCTTAACCACTTGACCAACGGGCCATAAATAAGATAGCGGCGGAGGGAGTCGAACCCACGACCTCACGGGTATGAACCGTACGCTCTAGCCAGCTGAGCTACACCGCCATAATCTCTTGAAAAGACATTTATTATAATACATTTTACTAGAATAAAAGTCAACACTTTTTTAAAAATAAAAAAGTAGTTAAAAATATGTTCTTTTTAACTACTTTTTATCACGCTTATAGAAACTTCATGTCCTAAGGTGTTGTCACAACAAGTTACCCACGGCGAGCGCCACGACCACCACGTTTTGACTCTGTATGACGTTTTAAAGAAGATAAACTCTCTTCACTCTCTTTTAGGAACCTACTCATTTTTTGTTCAAATGTTTCCTTTGGTGCACGATTCTCACGATTTTGTTGATTAGAACGATTTTGACGAGGGCGTTGTGAACGATCTGAACGTTCTGCGCGCTCTGGACGTTGTGGACGATCTTTTGCTTTCTTAATTGAAAGACCAATCTTTCCATCGTTTTCTACATTGATGACTTTTACTTCTACTTCGTCACCAACTTTTAAATGTTCATTAATATCTTTTACGTAATTATCTGCTACCTCACTAATATGAACAAGACCTGTTAATCCTTCTGGTAACTCTACAAACGCTCCAAAATTTGTAATACCAGTTACTTTCCCTTGTAACTTGCTGCCTACCTCAATTGACATAAAAAAAATGCTCCTCCTTAAATATATGAGAAAATAAATTCTTCATTATTATAACGAACAAAAAAATAGAGTGTCAACTATCCTATTAACGACTTTCAACTGGAAAAATCAGTTCTCCTTCTTTCGAAAAGAAAAAGTCCCTTCTTGCAATCTTTAAAATGTATTCGTCATCGTTTAGTTTTTTGATCTCATTTTCAAGAAATTTTTTTTCTTTTGTAAGCTGTTTATAGTCATTTTCTAACTTCATTCGTTTTTCTTTAATTTTCTTGATTTCTGCTTTTTGATTCTGAACGTTTGAGTACATAAAACCAGAAACAATGAGACCAATTACTAATAATATACACGCTCTAACTAGAAACTTTTTCTTTTTCGGATTACTTAAGTGATGTTCATGTTCTGTTTCAGGATTACTAGTATTCCATGTTTTATTAATTGCTCCCATACTCAAACCTCCCTTTACTTTTTTAATTTTAACAAAAAAGTTTTAATTTTTCCAATTATATTCAAATTATTCTTCACTTTCGAAAAAATACCTTTGTATTTTTGTAAATAGTTTTTTAATTTTTTGGGAACAAAAAACCAAATAAGCTTCCCAAATACAAATAAAATTTTCATAATCAGTGTAAAAATAAATTGAAGGATGCGAATACACACCTTTATTATATACGTTAGAATGGCAATGACTACCGTTACTAATAAAATGATTGGCTTTATAAAAATAAAATGACCAATCCGAATACTAAAACGATACACCCTCACAATAGAAAGGATGATCCATTCTAATACCTTTATATATAACTGCTTAAACAGCGCTTGATATGTAGCATACCCTAATAATAACGCTAAATAAAGGTAAAAACGTAATTCCCCACTATTTACCTTCATCATTACAAAAAAACTAGCTAAAGCTTGTACAATCCAAAAAAGAATATCCAACCCAAAAACGATGAAATTCCATCGTTTTGGTCGGCGCAAAAAGCGATTATACGTGTCGAAGCTAATCCCAATGACCGTTCCCATTCCGACTAGTGCAAGCATCGCATAAAACTGGGTCGTTAAACTCATTTGAACAACTTACTAAAGATTCCTTTAGATTTCCCCGTTGTATTTTCATCTAAATATTCGAACCCATTTATTTTTCCCTTAATAGATACAATCCCTTTTTCTACGTCTAAGTTCTTCATCTGTAAATTGCTTCCCCTAATATGAAGCATTCCCATTACTGTTTGTAAAAGAAATTCTTCACTATCAAAGCTCTCCACTTGTTTTACACCATTTATTTCTAATATTTTACGACCATTTAACGTAATATCATGTTGAACAACAGCCGTTTGATTATTTTGTGAGCCATACGCATAGTTATTCGTATTCACTGGAACTTCCTCCTTCATCTATTTCACTTTACTAAAAATGTATGAAGGGGTTGTTCGGTTTAGACCTACTAAGAAAAGGGACTGTATCTTTTTATAGACCTTGTTCGATTTTTTCTTCTTTAAGCAATGTATACATCGTTGCTGCATCTTCTTTTTTTGTTGTTTCTTTCAATTCATTTACTCGAACTGTTACAACCTTTTGTCCGAAACGAATGCGCAATTCATCACCTACTTTAACTGTTGAACTTGCTTTTGCCTCGATGTTGTTAATCATAATACGACCTTGATCGGCAACTTCTTTCGCTAACGTTCTACGTTTAATTAAACGTGATACTTTTAAAAATTTATCTAACCTCATTTTTGTTCCTCCTTTTTCGCCTCTTCCCAAAATGCATCTAATTGCTCTAATGTATATGTATCAAAAGGTTGTCCAGATTGCTCTACCTTTTTCTCGATATATTGAAAACGACGTTTAAATTTTTTATTTGTTTGATGCAATGCTTCTTCAGGATCAATATTGTAATAACGAGCAATATTCACAAGGGCAAATAAAATGTCACCAAACTCTTGTGTTACTTTCGTTGATTGTAACGTTAGCTCTTCTTTCCATTCCCCTATTTCTTCTTCTACTTTAGCAATCATCGGTTCTACTGCATCCCAATCAAAACCGACCTTTCCAGCTTTTCGTTGCAAATGATATGCCTTTAATAAACTTGGCATTTCTTTTGGAATACCAGCTAAAACAGATTGAACTTGTTTTTCTTCCTTTTTAATGGCATTCCAATTTTTTAATACATCATCACTATCTTTTACTTGCACATCCCCGAATACATGTGGATGTCGTCGTACCATCTTTTCTGATAACGTTGCGATAACTTCATCAATTGTAAACCAACCTTCATCTTCCCCAATTTGAGCATGAAGCATCACTTGTAATAATACATCTCCTAGCTCTTCAATTATCGCTTCATCGTCTTCCTCGTTAATGGCATCAATTAATTCATAAGCCTCTTCAATTAAATAAGGCTTTAATGATTGATTTGTTTGCTCTTTATCCCATGGACAGCCATTTGGACCACGTAATGTACGAATAATTCCTCGTAACGTATTAAATTGTCCGTATAGTAGTGATTCTTCCTTTACTGGTGGAACATACACACTCGTTAAGTTATTTAATGTTGCTTCACGGTCTAATTCATATAATGGAACCTTCTTAATGACTTCATCCTTCGAACCAGCCGCTGTTACGATATATACTTCATATTCATCAGGAAGTAGTAAATCCATTAAGGATAGTTTTACATTTGATGCAATAAAGTGATCGTACACTTGGCAAAAAATTAAATGATTACTTAAAATGATAGCATCCTTTTCAAAAGATGTCCCATCCAAAAATTGAAATCCTTCAATCGGATCAATTTTTAAACTTGTAAACATAGCATCTAAAAAGCTTTGCCCACCAGCAATTTCTAGTTCAATCTCACCATTCTTCTCTTTTTCAATTAATAATTGAACTGTACGCTCCGCAACAAGCGGATGCCCTGGTACAGCATAAACAATTTCTTCTTCTTGCCCATTCATTAAGACAGATACAATTTCTTCATATACTTGCTCAAATTGATCGTGCTTTTCATAAATTTCATCAAACGCTGTAAACGTTACACCTTCTTCTTGTAAAAGCGACAGAACGGGATGATTAATCGTTCTTACATATACATGGTCTGTTGCCTTTAAACGTTTATATATACCGATTGGCATTTGTTCGAAGTCTGAAGCGCCTAACCCAATTACAATAATCTTCTTCACGTATAATCCTCCTATTTTTTAAACATGGAACGAATAAATGTATTGCTCGTTAATAAACAAACTTCCTCATACGAAAAAATTCGATATTTTACTAGTAAAGCAAAATAAATCAACGCTCCTACTAACACATTTACAAAAACAATCCCTGTTGCAAGGGTACGACTTTCTTCGATGCTTCCAAACAAAAATTGTTCTACTCCTAATAATAAAATTAAAATAGCTCCCATTATCACACTTGTCACAAGTGCCTTTCTTGCACCAATCGTTTTAAACAATCGCATTTTCGTATAATGGACAATTGCAAAATAATTAAGCAATGCAATAAAAAATAAAGCCACAATCGTTGCAATAGCTGCCCCATTTTCTGCAAATAAAGGAACAAGGATACTATTTCCGATATATTTCACAATCATTCCTATTAACACATGAAAAGCAGGAATCCACGCACCACCAATTCCTTGTAAAATCGTTGCTGTTGCCATTGCCATTGAACCAAATAAAATAGCATAGGCTAAAATAGCCAAGGCTGTCGTTCCTCGAGCATTTTCAAATAACATAATATTTGTCGGCTTCATTACACACATTAAACCAACAGAGGCGGCAATACCAACAAATAAATTGACTTTTAATGATAAAGTTACTTTTTCTTTAATTGTATGTATATCTTTTTTCGCATAAGCCATTGAAATGACAGGAACAAGGGATAAAGATAAGGCCGTAGCTACAATCGTCCCCACTTGAATTAATGGTAATCCACGATCATAAACTCCCTTTATTACCTTCGCCATATGCGTGCCAGCGCCATTTTCAACTAACAAAGTATATAACGTAATCGAATCAATAAACTGCATTAAAATAAATACTAAATTAGCAACACAAATGGTCAATCCTTGAAAAATAACAGCCTTCACAATCGAAAAGGAAGAAAACTTCCATAAACGCTGCCAGTGCCACTGTACTTTTTTCTTTTTCCGAATAAAAAAGATAAGCAGGGAAATACTGCCCACAAGACTACCAATAACACCGCCTAGTAATGCCACCATCCCAATAAAATATAAATCTACTTTCATTGGTACAAGGATAACAGTGGCCAAAATAATAATGGATACACGAACAATTTGATCAGATACTTGTGAAATTGCTGTTGGTACCATTTCATTGTACCCTTGAAAATAGCCACGTAAAACAGAATTAAACGGAATAGCTAAACAAAAAAAGGATACAACATAAATAAGTGGCTCTAATTCTGTATCTCCTAAGAAAACAGCTAACTCACTCGTATGTTTTATTAACATATAAAATAAACTGATACATAATATGGATAATGTCAAAAAAGATACCAACAATACATTTCCAATTTCTTCTTTTCTCTCTTGTTCAATCCGTTCTGCTACTAATTTTGAAATAATAACAGGAAAACCATATGTAGAAAAAACCAATAAAATACCATATAAAGGATACACTTGCTGATAAATATAAAAGGCCACATCACCAGCAATATTTTGATATGGTATTCGATAAATGGCACTTAATATTTTCACAATAAATGTGGCAATCGTTAAAATAAATGCACCTTTTACAAATTGCCCATAACTTTCTCGATACAACGTCCTCACCACACTTTCCTTTCTTATCTTACAAAACAATAATTATAAACCGCAAGGACTGTTTTTCTACGTACAAAAAAGGTAGCAAGAACTGCTACCTTTTTTCAGTAACTTCATTCATTTAATGTTCCATTTGTCTTGCTAAAAAGTTTGCCGCTGTTTCCGCAACTTTTCGCTCAATTTCTCCAAGCGCTTTTTCTTTTGATAAAACGACGACTACCCCAATTGGGTCACCACTAGCAATAATTGGTGCTAGCGTATACCCAGATACTCGCTCTGTAATATTATCAATAACGGACATATCTGCTTCTTCTGTTACGAGAACCGAATGTCTTTCTTCCATTGCTTTTTCAATTGAATCACCGATATTTCGGTTTAAATATTCTTTTTTAGATGTTCCAGATACTGCAATGACTGCATCTCGGTCACAAATTAAAATCATGCTTCCTAAGCTGTCATACAATGCATCTGCATATTCTTTTGCAAAATCGCCAAGTTCACTAATTGGTGAATATTTTTTTAGGATAACTTCTCCGTCTCGATCGACAAAAATCTCTAATGGATCTCCTTCGCGAATACGAAGCGTCCTTCTAATTTCTTTTGGAATTACTACTCGACCTAAATCATCAATGCGACGCACAATACCTGTTGCCTTCATTCTTATGATGCCTCTCTTTCGTATGATGACAGT
>JBJEFI010000059.1:25603-50230 GCA_051873875.1 Bacillaceae bacterium
CGTTTAATTAATTGGATTTTCTCTTTTTGTGCATACCATTTTAATTCCGCAATCTTTAATAAATAACTTACTTCAATTGGATAATCACCAAAACGATCGACTAATTCTTCTTGTAACTCCTGTAAATCATCAATCCCTTTAATCGAACGAATTTGCTTGTACATGGCAATTTTTTGTTTGCTATCTGAAATATAAAGAGATGGAATATAAGCATCAATATCAATATCAATTTCTGTTTCAAATGTACGCTCTTCAAATGTTCCTTTTCTTGCTTCAATTGCTTCTTTTAACATTTGTGAGTACAAATCAAATCCGACAGAATCAATAAAGCCATGTTGTTGAGCTCCAAGTAGATTTCCTGCTCCACGTATTGATAAATCACGCATAGCAATCTTAAAGCCTGAACCAAGCTCTGTGAATTCTTTAATTGCTTGTAACCTTTTCTCAGCTGCCTCATTTAATGCTTTATCTTTTTTAAATGTAAAATAAGCATATGCAACTCGATTAGAACGACCAACACGACCACGAAGCTGATACAACTGAGACAGTCCCATTCGATCGGCATCGTGAACAATTAATGTATTTACATTTGGAATATCTACACCTGTTTCAATAATTGTTGTGCTTACTAATACATCATATTGTCCATCTAAGAAGGCTAACATGGTTGATTCAAGCTCTCCTTCACTCATTTGACCATGCGCGAACGTGACACGAGCATCTGGTACAAGCATCGCGATTTCTTCCGCTTTTCGTTCAATATCTTCTACTCGATTATATAAATAGAAAACTTGCCCATCCCTTGCTAATTCTCGTTCAATTGCTTCTCGAACTAACATTCCGTTATTTTCAACAACGTATGTTTGAACAGGGAAGCGATTTTCCGGTGGCGTTTCAATAACAGATAAATCACGTACACCAAGCATAGACATATGAAGTGTTCTTGGAATTGGTGTTGCCGTCAACGTTAACACATCAATATTTGTTTTTAACTGTTTAATCTTCTCTTTATGAGTCACACCGAAACGTTGTTCTTCGTCAATAATCAATAATCCTAATTCACTATACTTAATATCTTTTGATAGCAACCGGTGGGTTCCAACAACAATATCAATTGTTCCATCTTTTAGACCTTTAATCGTTTCAGTTTGCTGTTTTTTCGAACGGAAACGATTTAAAATACCAACATTAATTGGAAAGTCTTGAAACCTTTCTCGCATCGTCTCATAGTGCTGTTGCGCAAGAATCGTTGTTGGCACTAAGAAAGCAACTTGCTTATGATCCATAATGGCTTTAAAGGCGGCACGGATGGCTACTTCTGTTTTTCCATATCCAACATCCCCACATAATAGTCGATCCATTGGGCGCTCTGCTTCCATATCTTGCTTAATTTCAGCAATGGAACGAAGCTGATCTTCCGTTTCGCGATAAGGGAAAGAAGATTCAAATTCACGTTGCTCAATACCATCTGGTGAAAAGGCATATCCTTTCGCCGCTTCTCGTTCTGCATATAATTTAATTAAATCATCCGCAATATCTTCGACACAACGTGCTACTTTTGATTTAACACGCTTCCATTCTGTTCCGCCAAGCTTATAAATCTTTGGCTCTTTTCCTTCTGAACCAACATATTTCTGAATTAAATCAATTTGTTCAACTGGAACAAATAATTTATCATCCCCTTGGTATTTTACGTGTAAATAATCTTTATGGACGCCACCAATTTCAAGGGTTTCAATTCCATAAAAACGACCTATGCCATGGTTAACGTGAACAACGTAATCACCAACTTTTAATTCCGAATAACTTTTGATCCGTTCTGCATTCGTTAACTTTTGTTTACGTTGTGTTCGTTTAATTTTCTTTTTATTAAATAATTCTTTTTCCGTAATAACTGCTAAGCGTTGTAGCGGCAATTCAAATCCAGCATGCAAATCCCCCTGCATGATTTGAATACTAGTCGTTGAAATCACATCATCATGATGGGTTACAATATCTGTCACACCATAATCATTTAATACAGACTCTAGCTTCTCGATTCGTTCAGTAGATGCACCTAATAAAATAATTCGATACTTTGCCTTTTGCCATCTAGCTATTTCTGTTTTAAATAATTCCATTTGACCATGAAAATCTTGCATCGATTTTCCACTCATATTTAAAATATTTTGCGGATGCGTATGTGGCACATGACGTAAAAATAAATTTAAATAAACAATACTATGATTGCTCTTTTGAATAAGACTTGGGAAATCATGAGAAAAAACAAGACCCTGTACAATTTGTCCTTCTTCTAACAATGATATGTACCACTCTGCTTCTTCATGTTGCAACTGTTCTTGTGTTTCATTAATCCTTGCCATTTCATCTAAAATAACAATGCTTTTAGATGGTAAATAATCTAGCAAGCTAGCAGGATTAGGCTGTAATAAAGAATAATATTTAAACACTTTATCCTGCTTTTGTTCCAACTGAATTTGTTCTATTTCTTCTTTTACATAGGTTGATAGTTGTAGCTTTCTCTTTTCATCCTTTATTTCCTTAAGACTCAACGCTAATTGGTTTTGTAATTTTTCTATCCCTACTGTCAATTGATCTTCTGTTAAGATATATTCAATGGCAGGTCCAAAACGAATTGACGTTAACTTATTTAAAGAACGTTGATCATCAGTAGAGAAATAACGAATAGAATCTACTTCTGTATCAAATAATTCAATTCTAATTGGTAGATTTTCTGTTAATGGATAAAAATCAATAATACCACCACGAACTGCAAATTCACCTGGTGCCTCTACCATCGATGTGCGACGATACCCTACCTTAACTAACTTTTCAATAAAAGAATGAACGTCAATTTCATCCCCTAATGAACAGGTCACCATACTACTATTCCACACTTGTTTTGATGGTAAAAGTCGACGTAATCCAGAAACAGGGACCACAAAAATACCACTATCATTATTTGAAAGACGGTTCATTACTTCCATTCGTTGAGCAAGCAATTCTGGACTTGATATACCTACCTCTGTGGCGATTAATTCATTAACTGGATATAACCAAACATCCTGCTCACCTATTAAGGATACTAAATCTTCATATACTTTTTGAGCTTGTAATAAATTATGAGTAATGATACATAGCGATCTGTTCAACTTCTTATATAACGCTGCCATTAACATTGTTCGTGAAGAACCAGTTAACCCGGCAACAAGCTGTTCCTTTAAGCCAATTTCAACCCCATCAATCAAGCTTTTAAATTCTTTATCTTCAATAACTGTGTGAATAATCCCTTTCATAATGCAACTCCTCTCAGAATAAGAGAAAACAGAAAAATGCTTTGGAACGCCAAAGCTCTATTGTAAAAATGTATCATATTCATAATAGTTTGGATTACCATCTAATGTTTGTTCACAATTCTCACAAACTGTTTTAATTAGTATATTCCCATCTTTTGAAAATGAGAGTATTTCCTTTTTTTCATCATCGGACAACTGCTCCAAAACGATGGAAATCTCATTTATATGCTCATGCTGAATGGTTCCTAATAAAGATCCACAATAGCGACAGTAATAACGAATTGACATAATATCCTCCAAATTCCATGTTATTTATCTCTATTATGGATGCTTTCTTTTTATTTTATTCAGCTTGATTAATTGAATTCATTCATCACGTGTAAAAATGATTTTTCTGTATACATCTCACATGCTTGTGCAGCTCTTTTTATACTTTCAATAACCTCAGGTTGTTCTTCTTTTGCAAACGTTGATAGTACATAATTTGCAATGCTTTGACCATTTCTAGGACGGTCAATTCCAACACGAATACGATTAAATTCTTGCGTCCCAAAGTGAGCAATTAACGATTTAATACCATTATGTCCACCAGCGCTTCCTTTTCCACGAAGGCGTAATTTTCCAACAGGTAAATCTAAATCATCATAAATAACAACTATGTCTTCTATGTCTACTTTAAAGTAGTCCATTAATGGTCTTACACAGTCTCCCGATAAATTCATATATGTTAATGGTTTTACTAATAAAACTTTTTCTCCATTCACATATCCAACGCCAAAAATCCCTTTAAATTTTTGTTGATTTAATGGGATATTCCACTTATCTGCTAAATAATCTATCACTAAAAAACCAATATTATGCCTCGTTTGAGCATATTGGAGCCCTGGATTACCAAGTCCAACAATTAACTTCATTTTATTTCTCCTTTTATTGTATTGTATTTGACTTTCGTTTTCATTTTTCCTCTTTTATTTTTGTCAACTTTACGAAAAGACGTAACCATAACGGTTACGCCTAAACAGATTTGGAGAATGAATCGTCGTTTGTATATTAATCAAATAATGAACTAATAGATTCTTCCTCATGAACACGAATAATTGTTTCAGCAATTAGTGGAGCTACTGATAATTCAACAATTTTTGAAATACGTTTTTCTTCAGGAAGACGAATTGAGTTTGTTACAACTAATTCTTTAATTTTTGAGTTCTCAATACGTTCAATAGCTGGACCAGAAAGAACTGGGTGTGAACAACATGCATATACTTCTGTAGCACCGCTGTCTACTAATGCATTTGCTGCTAATGTGATTGTACCAGCTGTATCAATCATGTCGTCGATAAGAATTGCTGTTTTGCCTTCTACGTTCCCTACGATGTTCATTACTTCAGCAACGTTTGGACGTGGACGACGTTTATCGATAATCGCAATTGGTGCTTTTAAACGATCAGCTAATTTACGAGCTCTTGTTACACCACCGTGGTCTGGAGATACAACTACAACATCTTTTAATTCTTTTTTGGCGAAGTAATCACCTAAGATAGGTACACCTAATAAATGGTCGATTGGAATATCGAAGAAACCTTGAATTTGTGGTGCATGTAAATCAAGCGTAATAACACGTGTTGCGCCAGCTTTTTCTAAAAGGTTTGCAACTAATTTTGCTGTAATTGGCTCACGAGAACGAGCTTTACGGTCTTGACGTGCATATCCATAGTAAGGCATTACAATGTTAATTGTTTTTGCAGATGCGCGTTTTAATGCGTCAATCATGATTAATAATTCCATAATGTGTTCATTTACAGGATTACTAGTTGATTGAATAACATAAACGTCACAACCGCGGATACTTTCCTCAATATTAATTTGAACTTCACCGTCACTAAAACGTGTTACCGAACATTTTCCTAATTCAACACCAATGTTTTTTACAATCTCTTCTGCAAGGGCTGGATTTGAATTTAATGTAAATACCTTTAAATTTCCATCAGGATATACTTTTGACATAACAAATGACCTCCACTGTTGTATTAAGAATTTCTTTTCTTCTCTAGCTTTTCTACGTAATTTTCCTTGTTTACCTGTCTTGCACGTGCAATTGAAAGTGCTTTTTCCGGTACATTCTCTGTAATTGTAGAACCAGCGGCAATATATGCACCTTCTTCAATCGTCACAGGTGCAATTAAGTTTGAATTACATCCGACAAATACATTATCCCCAATAACTGTTTGAAATTTATTCTTACCATCGTAGTTTACTGTGATGGATCCACAACCTAAGTTTACATTTGCACCAATTGTTGCATCACCAATATAACTTAAGTGAGATGCTTTGCTGTTATCTGCAAACGTTGCTTTTTTAATCTCTACGAAATTACCAACTCGTACGTTATTTCCGATATTAGAAGCTGGTCGAATATGAGAAAATGGACCAATTGCTACACCGTTTCCTACTTTACTCTGATGAACAACAGATTGCTTGATTGTTGTTGCATTTCCAATTTCGCTATCCATAATTTCGCTATTTGGTCCAATAATACATTCATCCCCAATTACTACATTTCCATACAAAACTGTTCCAGGATAAATAATTGTATCGGAACCAATAATTGCATCATTTGAAATGTATGTGTTTTCCGGATCAATGATTGTTACACCGTTTACCATATGTTTACGATTGATACGACGCTTCATAATTTGTTCAGCTTGTGATAAAGCAACACGATCGTTAATACCTAACGTTTCTTCAAATGAAGCCGTTGTATAAGCAGAAACAACATGCCCTTGCCCTTTTAATATCTCAATCACATCGGGTAAATAATACTCTCCTTGGGCATTATCATTTGAAACATTTTGTAATGCTTCAAAAAGAAGTTTATTGTCAAAGCAGTATGTACCAGTATTGATCTCAGTAATCTGTAATTCTTCTACTGTTGCATCCTTATGCTCTACAATTCTTTCTACATGCCCTACTTCATTACGAACAACACGACCATATCCAGTTGGATCTTGGGCAATAGCAGTTAAAATTGTTGCTTTTGCTCCTGTTTGCTCATGATGCGTAAAAAGCTTCTCCATCGTTTCAGATGTAATAAGAGGCGTATCTCCACAAACAACAATTGTTACCCCTTCTTTTCCTTCTAAAATAGAAGCTGCTTGCTGCACTGCATGTGCCGTTCCAAGTTGTTCTGCTTGAAGTGCATATTCACTACTTGTACCAATGCGGGCCTTTACTTCTTCTGCCCCATGTCCAACAATTGTTACTAATTGTTTTGTCCCTAAACAAGATACTTGCTCAATTACATGCTGTAACATTGGTTTGCCACAAACAGAGTGTAACACTTTATATAGCTTAGACTTCATTCTTGTTCCTTTTCCAGCTGCTAAAATAACTGCAAAGCGATTTGCCATGTTAACCCTCCATCACTAAACCTTTTTATCCATAATAGACTATATCTTAAAAATCAATATTTTTCAAGAAAACCAACTAAGAAAACCAGAAACCAACTATTATATCCATATTATTCATTTATATAGAACAAATAAAAAGAACATACAAAATTTGTATGTTCTCCATCTTTTACTTAATTAAGCCCCAGCTTCTTCTAACTGTAATTCAACGTCTCCTACTCGATGATACTCTGCTAACACAGAATCTTGAATTTTTGCACGTGTAGAAGAATTAATCGGATGTGCAATATCCCTAAATTCTCCATCTGGTGTACGCTTACTTGGCATTGCTACAAATAAACCATTATTACCGTCAATCACTCTTATATCGTGAATCACAAATTCATCATCTAATGTGATAGAGGCAATCGCTTTCATTCTACCATCTGTATTTACGCGGCGTAATCTAACATCTGTTACTTCCATCCCCTGTTCACCACCTTTGTTTGTAATAAGCGACATTTCATATATTTCAACATTTTTCTTAAAAAACCCTGCAATTTTTTCAAAATAAAAATTATTTTTTATTCGACATTATTTTACATAAATAATATGATTGCTCCTTATCGCTTTAAGTTAAGAAAAATGGAAATAACAATTGAAAAAACCCCTGATCCCTCAGGAGTTATTTTACAACTGCAATGCACTCTATTTCAATTAATACGTCTTTTGGCAAACGAGCTACCTCTACACAAGAACGAGCTGGCTTATGAGTAGAAAAATATGTTCCATAAACGTCGTTCATTTTATTAAAGTCATTCATGTCTTTAATAAAAACCATTGTTTTTACAACCGTCTCTAAAGAAGCATTAGCTGCTTCTAATACTGCTTGAATATTTTTAAAGACTTGATGTGTTTGTACTTCAATATCCCCTGTTACTAATTCCCCTTGTGCAGTTAACGGAATTTGACCAGATGTATAGACCATTCCATTTACAACAGTAGCTTGGACATATGGTCCAATCGCTGAAGGCGCATCGTTTGTTTGAACAACTTTAATCATTTCTATTCCCCTCTCCTCATTCTAATCCATATCCCTTTTTTCTAATGGTAATAAATTGAAGTTACCACGTTTTACATTAATTGTTTTTTCACGAATGTTCACATCTGTTAGTTGAATTAAGGATGTATAATTTTCAATTAAACGTTCTTCTGCATCAACCGACTCTACTAATACGCTAATTCCAACTAACTCTGCTTTAAATTCTTCTAATAAACTAATCATTCCTAAAATGGTACCGCCGGCTTTCATGAAATCATCGACAATTAATACTTTCGTTCCTTCTGATAAACTACGTTTTGCTACAACCATTGAATGAATTCGTTTTGAAGAACCGGATACATAATTAATACTTACTGTGGATCCTTCTGTCACTTTGCTATCTCTTCTCGCAATAACAACAGGTACATCTAAATAATTGGCAACTGCATATGCAAGTGGAATCCCTTTTGTTTCCACTGTCATAACAACGTCAATTTCTTTTTGTGAATATAATGAAGCAATTAAACGCCCTGCAATATTTACATGCTGTGGATTGCTTAATAAATCCGTCATGTATAAATAACCACCTGGCAATAATCGATCAGATGTTGACAATAATTCACATAATTCATCAATAAAATGACTTACTTCTTCCTCACTAATATACGGAAGGTATTTCACACCACCAGCTGCTCCTGGTACAGTTAATAACGTTCCCATTCCTTGTTGTTCAAAAGTTTGTTTAACGATCACTAAATCCTCACTAATGGACGATTTAGCCGATTCGTATCGCTCTGAAAAAAAAGTTAACGAAATTAATTTCCGAGGATGCTGTAATAAATAATACGTTAAATCAACAAGTCTAGCACTTCGTCTAACTTTCATACGACACCTCTAACTACGAATATTTAGTTATAATTTTATATGATTGTACGTTTTTATTCAAGAGGTTCACATTCCCCCAATAAACGGACAGCATACACATTTTGACAAAAGCCTTTTAAGCCGTTATAAATACGATGCATTCTTGAATCATGATGTACTAACCCAAACACAGTTGGACCGCTACCACTCATTAACGCTGCATCTGCACCAAAACGCTTAATTTGTTCTTTAATCATTGCTACTTCTGGATACATTTTTAATGTAACGCTTTCTAATACATTTCCGACTCTATTACAAATTTCCACATAGTCGCCTTCTTCAATTGCTTGAACCATCTTTTCTACATTTGGATGGGTTACTTCTTTTACATTTAAGTTTCCATATACATCTGCAGTAGAAACACCAATAACTGGCTTGGCTAATATAACCCAGCATGGCGGCGGTGCACTAATATGCTCAATAATTTCACCGCGTCCAGTTGCGATTGCCGTTCCCCCATACACGCAAAAAGAAACATCCGAACCAATTTCAGCTCCCAATTTGGCTAGTTGATCTAGAGATAAATTTAACTCCCACAATTTATTCAAACCACGAAGAGCTGCTGCTGCATCACTACTCCCGCCGGCTAATCCTGCTGCAACTGGAATATTTTTTTCAATCTCGATTTCAACACCTTTTTTAATGTTAAATCGCTTTTTTAGTAATTCAGCTGCTTTATATGCTAAATTACGCTGATCATCTGGTACATAACGGTTTTGGGATGTAATGCGAATCTCATCTTCTTCTAACAATGTTAACTCCAGTCGATCTGCTAAATCGATTGTTGTCATAATCATCTTTACTTCATGATAACCATCGTCACGTTTTCCTAATACATCTAATGATAAATTGATCTTTGCTGGTGCCTTCACCATTAATTTCACGCTCTTCACCTACTATCAAAACAAGTTCATCTTCTTGTAATTGTAACATACTCTATGTACTTAACGTGCTGCTTTTCAAAACATTACTAAAATATCCCTATTACAAAAAACCGAAGTGCCTTCACACTTCGGTTTGCCATAGTGACAATATGAAATCTATTGTAGTTGAATTTCATCATAAAAATCAACTCTGTTCCTTCATTTTTTTGTATTTTACGATTTCGTTAACTGTTGTTGTGCTAGTTCAATTGCACGTTTCACCATATTTCCGGCATCTTTCGCTTTAATGCCGCCCCAGCCTTCTTTTTGAACTGTATCGTAAAATCCTAATTCTTTTGCTAACTCCTCTTTGAATTCCGTCGACATAATACCACGTCTTCTACCCACTAAGAAGCGCCTCCTTTTTTATCACTATGACACCATTATTATTTATTGGATTGCATTTATTGACACGTGTTAATTTTCACCAGAGGCAATATCTTGATACTGATTTTCATCAAAAAAATGAAGTTGAACTGTTTCTGTGAGGACATCTGCGTAACTAAAAGATAAACGTTCGAAGGAATTATCTACTTGCTCAAGCTGAACTATAAAAACAGCTGGATACGTTTCAGATAAGACGCCTAATTTTTCAATTGTTTTTTTTCGTCCGCTATTGGCCTTTAATAACAATCGCCTTCCTACGTTACTATGTAAAGCGTCTTTTATTTCATTTAACTGTTTTGACACTCGCTCCACCTCTTTACATATTATATACCTTTCAAACCGACCTTCTCTCCTACTACATAGTCTTTACTATTTGGCTATAATTATGCAAAAAAGGTTGCACTACTGCAACCTTTACTCTTCGAAGGAATAATAGGGAATACCCGTCCGCATAATTCCCCTCGTTTCAACTCCTCCTAATCCTTTTTCCCCTGTAATTGTTCCACGAATAACATCCCATATATTAATTTTATCCATAAAAGGGGTGTAACATACTTTTCCAACGATATAGACAGGATCTAACGCATGAATATTCACGCGCGTTGGAGAACTAGCAAAATTTGCTCCTGCTTGAATTAAACCCTCAAAATGAGACTGACATGCACCAGCAAAAATAACAAGTTGATCAAGAGATGGTGCTTTCTTTCTCGCTTCTTTTACCGCTTCAATAAAATATTTAGAATGACGATATGCCCTTAAATCAGACATTTTTCCTTTTGAACTAGAATAAGCATCATGACCAGTAATAATCAAAATATCTGGATTATAATAATCAATAAGCCCACCTATTTTCTCAGGCATTTCCTCTTCTCGATAATACAAACCTTGCACTGTAATTCCCATTTTATTATACATATCAAGACACTTTTTTAAGTATAATGGATCGCCATCTAGATGAAGCACCTTCCCTGGCATTTGAAAATATCGAATATCTGAGGCGTAATTTCCCGTTGCTATATATTCACTTTGTTGTCTTACTAATTGAAAGTTTTGGCGAAAAACTTTTAAAGCAGTTTCGATTTTTTCTCGCTCTACCTTTAATCGTTTTACATATTCTCTTTCGTTCATCACAACCAAATCATCCACTGGTGCATCAGCAATTAATCGCAAATTCTCTCCATGCAAAATTGCCTCTTTTATCCCATTCTTTGTTCTAAACTCCATAATCCGAAAAATCAAATCAAATTGATAAGACTTTCGACTAACGAAGTCACCTACCTTCATATCCATATGCGTCCCTCCGTTAGTTTTACTCTCTTACGTAAGCAAAAGTAAACCTTCTTTGTTAGCCTATGTATAAAGATAAAAAAGGTGAAAAAAGATTTCCTTACTCTTTATGAGCTAGTAAGGCATCACTTAAACGGCCGAATTCTTCAATCGAAAGTGTTTCACCTCGACGTTTCCCATCAATTCCTACTTCCGTTAATACTTGTTCTAATAATGCTTTTTTCTTTTGGAAGCCATTTAAATTGTTACCTAAGTTGTTCATTAATGTTTTACGACGTTGTGCAAAGCTTGCTCGTACAACAGAAAAGAAGAACTCTTCATCTTTCACTTCAACAGCCGGCCTTTCACGGACTGTTAAACGAATAACAGCTGAATCTACATTTGGCTGTGGTACAAATACTGTTTTTGGAACAATCATTACTGTCTCTGCCTCTGTATAATATTGAATGGCAATCGATAAAGAGCCATAATCTTTCGTTCCTGGTTTAGCAGAAATACGATCAGCAACTTCTTTTTGTAGCATAACAACGATGCCGCGCAGTGGTAATCCATCTGTTAATAATTTCATTAAAATTGGCGTCGTTACATAATAAGGAAGGTTAGCAACAACCATAATATCTTGATTATCACCAAACTGCTCTTCAATTACCGACTTCACATCCGCTTTTAACACATCGCTATGAATGACATTTACATGTGGATATGGCTCTAATGTTTCTTCTAAAATTGGTAATAAACGTTGGTCAATTTCAAAAGCAACAACCTTCTTTGCCTTCTTGGCAATTTGTTCTGTTAATGCTCCAATACCAGGACCAATTTCAATTGCACAGCTATCTTCTGTTAATTCTGCATAGCTAACAATATTTCGTAATACATTTGTATCAATTAAAAAGTTTTGTCCTAAGCTTTTCTTAAATGAAAAACCATGTTTTTCTAAAATACTTCTTGTACGTATTGGTGTTGCGATATCTTTCATTTCATTTCCTCCTGCATCATTTGCTGTAAAGCTTCACTAAATTGTTCTTTTGATATATTAAACATTTGTAATCGTTTATATAATTGTTTGCCGTTTGTATAACCTATTTTTAATAATTTCCCTAATACCATTCGACGTGCTTTTGCCTTTGAACCACCAATTAATCCTGCATCAACTAAATCTTGATAATCAATTTCACTCACAAAAGCTTCCGCTACTTCATATACATTACATAGTGCTTTTCTTATTTCTTCATCAGAAGCATGCTCTACTCCTAAACCACGCTTTCCTTTGGCAATTGCTGCTTCCTTTGGCAAAAAGGCATGTTTGCAGCCAGGCACCTTTTCTGAAACGATATTTCGAATACGTTGGCCTGGATAATCTGGATCGGTAAAAATAATAACACCACGAACAGCTTGGGCATGACGTATCACTTCAATTGTTTGTTCACTTACAGCAGAACCATTTGTTTCAATTGTATCGGCGCCGACTGCCCTTTTAATTGCAGTTGTGTCATCTTTTCCTTCCACTACAATAATTTCTTTTATATTCATACGGTACTCCTTGATTTCTTCATTCATGTTAACTTTACAATCTTAACATAAGTATAACCATTAGAAAAAGCCATTAAAAAACAGTAGCAATTCCGCTACTGTTTTCATCTACTTATTTTTAATTGTAAATTGCTCTTTTTAATCTAATACTTTAATTCTTACTTTTTTACGCCCCCAATTATATGCAGCCTTATCGTTTGGAACTAATATGTCAATTTTATATCCTTTAATTGCACCACCAGTATCCCCTGCAATGGCAACTCCATATCCTTCTACCCATACTTTTGATCCTAACGGAATAACACGTGGGTCAACAGCAATTAATTTCATATATGGATTCGCGCCAATATTAATACCTGTAGCTGTCGTTCCGTTACAACCATCACACCAAGGTGTAAAAGCTGTCGCTTCAACTATGTATTCTCTTCCAGACATGGCTGGCTTTGCTGTAGTAGTGGTAGTCGTACCAGTAGTAGTCGAAGCTGGCTTTTTCGTTCCAAATACAATTTCTTTAGAAACGGCTTCTTTTATTACCTCTGATGACGTTAATTTACGCGATATCTCTTTGCCATTTTCTTTTATAACAACGTATGTTTCTTTTTTCTTTCCTTTTTGCCCTTCAGAGACAACTTCCTCTTCTCCTCTTAGCATGCTTTTATCTTCTCTTTTAATAATGCCGAACGGGATTTCTTTTTCAATTACGTTGCTGATTTTTTCAACTCGAACGACGTTTACTTTATCTCCTGTCTGAATAACCGTATCTAAAGAAGGGCTTACCTTATCTAGTTCGTTTAATGTTACCCCTTGCTTCTTTAAAAAATCAGCGACAGTAATCGAAGTCGACCATATTGTCTGCTCTTTTCCACCAATATTTGTTGGAACTTGAAAAGCCTTATTTACAACAATATCTAATCCTTTTGATAATGGTGTGTCTAATGATGGTGTTACATCATCATTACTCGTTAATACAACACCTTGTTGTTTTAAAAACGCTTCGACATCTTTAGCAGGAGAAGCTACTACTTTCTTTTTGCCATCTAACGTGAACTGTACGCTTTTTGCAAAGACAACCTTTACCTTTAAATCATCTTTAATTTCCGTTTTTGTACCTGGTAAAACAATATCATCGCCATCAATTTGGATGTTTTGTTCCTTTAAAAATTCTCCCACTGTATCTGCATGAGTAGAGATTACTTCTTTTTTTCCATCTAAATCTAATGTTACAGTTTCTTTTAAACCAACGTACGCTCCTGTTCCAACCGTACTACTTAATGCGATTGCACCTGCTAGTTTTACTGTCAGTGTCTTACTTTCTTTTAATTTGACAATTACATTCTTTCTGTCAATCAACATGAGTAAGAACGCCTCCTTTTTGTTTATAGATAACATATGCCCTATCATTCATGCTTACTGTACTCTACTAAACTATTATGCTAGCTTTTCCTTTATTATGCATAAGTATTTATACTTGGAAAACAAATTCGTTCGACATTGGTTTATTAGAATAAGAAGAACATTGTCGAATAGTTCTTCAAACAATGTTCTTCCCTGAACATTCCTATATTATAAAATGTCGAATAGTTTTTTAGCATTATTTGTTGTCATGTTAGCAACTTCCTCGTAGCTCATTTCTTTTAATTCAGCAATTTCTTGCGCTACTAGTTTTACATAACAAGGTTCATTTCGTTTGCCACGATGAGGATGTGGCGTTAAATATGGGCAGTCTGTTTCAATCAAGATGTGCTCAATCGGAAGCGCTTTTGCTACTTCTTTTGGTTTCCTTGCATTTTTAAATGTAACTGGTCCACCAAATGAAATATAAAAGTTCATATCTATACATTGTTCAGCAACTTCTAAGCTACCACTAAAACAATGCATAATGCCACCTACTTCCTTTGCATCTTCCTCTTTTAAAATATCTACAATATCTTGTGTCGCTTCTCGATTATGTATAATAATTGGTAATTTTACTTTCTTTGCTAATGCAATTTGTTTACGAAAAACTTCTTTTTGAATATCATGCGGCGATTTATCCCAATGATAATCTAACCCCATTTCACCAAGTGCTACAACTTTTGGGTGAGCTGCTAACTCCTCTAACCATTTTAAATGATCTTCTGTAAAATCAATGGCATCAACGGGGTGCCAGCCTACCGCTGCGTATAGAAATTCGTATTTTTCAACAAGTTCGATTGCCTTATTAATTGTTTCTTCATCGAAACCAACAACAACCATTTTCTCTACGCCAGCTTCTCTTGCTCGATTGATTACTTCTTCTAAATCTTCGTTGTATTGTGTAGCATTTAAATGTACATGAGTGTCAAATAACATATAGATTGCTCCTTTTACTATAATTTTAAAATATCACAAATTTCTTTTACTTTCCTAACGACAAGATAACAATTACATTACAAATCAAAGACAAAATTTATAGAATATATTGTCTTTTTTTGTAGAAAAAAGAGATGTTACACGACATTGTTTCACGTGAAACATCTCTTTTCGACATTTTTTTACATTTATTTCACTTGTGCCCCATTTGGTAAGTCTTGCTCAACTGTCGCTAATGTTAGCTTTCCGTCTTTGCTTCCTGCAAGAATCATACCTTGTGAAAGCTCACCACGTAGCTTTACTGGCTTAAGATTTGTCACACAAATTACTTTTTTCCCTACTAATTCTTCTGGTTTATAATATTGTGCAATTCCTGAAACGACTTGTCTTTTTTCTGTTCCTAAATCTAATTGTAACTTTAATAATTTATCAGCCTTTTTGACATTTTCCGCTTGTAATACTTCTGCAACACGCATGTCAACTTTGAAAAAGTCATCAATTGAGATTTCTGGAACTGTTTCTTCTTGTACTTCTTCTACTATTTGCTCTTGTTTTTCTTCCACTTTAACAGAACCTTTCATTTGCTCTTTAATATAAGCAATCTCTACTTCACCTTCTAAACGTGGGAAAATAGGAATTCCTTTTTTAATAACAGTTGTACCTTCTTTAATTGCTCCAAATGTATTCATGCTTTCCCAATTTAATAAATCTGTAGCAAATCCTAATTGTTCAGCAATTTGTTTTGGTGCATTTGTCATGAATGGTTGTAACATAATTGCAACATAGCGTAATCCTTCTGCTAAGTGATACATAACTGATGCAAGTTCATCTTTACGATTTTTATCTTTTGCCAATATCCAAGGTTGTGTTTCATCAATATATTTATTTAAACGTGAAACAAGTGACCATAACTCTGTTAATACAACGCTAAATTGCATTTTTTCCATCGCTACTTCATAACGATTACGCACATCTTGAGCAAAGTCTTCTAATGTTTGATCGAATTCTGTTACTGCCCCTTTATAGCCAGAAATAGTTCCATCAAAATATTTATTAATCATTGATACTGTACGATTTAATAAATTCCCTAAATCATTTGCTAAATCATAATTTGTACGCTCAACGAATGATTCTGGTGAAAATACACCATCTTGTCCAAATGGAAGCTCACGTACTAAGAAATAACGTGTTGCATCTAATCCATAACGTTCAATTAACATTTCTGGATAAACAACGTTTCCTTTTGATTTTGACATTTTGCCATCTTTCATCATAATGAAACCATGAGCAAATACTTTCTTCGGTAATGGTAAATCTAATGCCATTAAGAAGATTGGCCAATAAATTGTATGGAACCGTACGATGTCTTTTCCTACTACATGTACATCTGCTGGCCAATATTTATTGAATAACTCTTCATTGTCACTTCCGTACCCTAATGAAGTAATATAGTTTGTTAATGCATCTACCCATACATAAATAACATGCTTTGGATCTTTAGGAACCTTTATTCCCCATTCAAAAGATGTACGAGAAACAGATAAGTCCTCTAATCCTGGTTTAATAAAGTTATTGATCATTTCATTTTTACGTGATTCTGGCTCAATGAACTCTACATTTTCTTCATAATAAGCCAATAGGCGATCTGCGTATTTCTTCATATTAAAGAAATAAGATTCTTCTTTTACAAGGTGAACATCACGACCACAATCTGGACATTTGCCATCTACTAATTGTGATTCTGTAAAATAAGATTCACATGGTGTGCAATACAACCCTTCATAATGTCCTTTATAGATATCACCATTATCTAAAAACTTTTGGAAAATCTTTTCAACTGCATCTTCATGACGTTTTTCTGTTGTACGAATAAAATCATCATAAGAAATGTCCATTAGTTTCCATAGTTTTTTTGCAGCCGCTGCAATTTCATCCACATATAATTGCGGTTGTTTTCCAGCCTCTGCTGCTTTTTCTTGAATTTTTTGTCCGTGCTCGTCCATTCCTGTTAAAAAGCGAACATCATATCCTCTTAAACGTTTATAACGAGCCATCGCATCTGCTGCTACCGTTGTATATGCCGTACCAATATGGAACTTCCCACTCGGATAATAGATTGGGGTTGTAATGTAAAATGTATTTTTATCTTTTCCCAATGTAAAAGCCTCCTCTTTTTATGTAGCTATTCTCAAAATCTCATAACTTTTATTTTATCACACTTCTATTGAAAATATACATGAGAGCTTTACTATATTTCAATCATAAACTCCGTTTTTGTCGAATTTTGTCGATAAAAACCCTTTCTTTTACAATCGTTTTATTTCCCTACTAATATGTTTTCTTGCTATAGTTAATTATAGGAAATACAATAATTTTATACTATTTTTTACGAAATAATGTAAGTTGACGTTTTTGGTAAGGAATGGTACGATTTGATTATGATGGGTTTTGTCGAATTATGACGATGTTTTAAGTGACAGTTTTAAAAAAGAGAAGAGAGAGGAGAAGGGTTATTATGAAATCAACAGGTATTGTCCGTAAAGTTGACGAATTAGGACGTGTTGTTATTCCGATTGAATTACGCCGTACATTAGGTATTGCCGAGAAAGATGCTCTTGAGATTTATGTAGATGACGAAAAGATCATCTTAAAAAAATACCAACCTCATATGGCTTGTCTATTAACTGGGGAAGTTTCTGACAAAAACTTAGAACTTGGTAATGGCAAAATTGTATTAAGCCCAGAGGGTGCAAAAACATTATTAGAAGAACTTCAAAAATATTTACAAACTGTAGAATAAAAAAGACTGTCAAATGACAGTCTTTTCTTATTCTACACAATGATAAATATTATATACCTCTCTTTTTTGGATACCCCTTTCTTTCGCAACTATTTTAATGGCATCCTTCGAAGACTGGCCCGCTTCTATGTAATGATTTACATGTTCAAGAATCGTCCATCGCTCCCATGCGTTCTCTTCTTTTTCTTCTTCCTTAGCACCTTCTACCAATACGCAAAATTCACCACGAACTTCTTCATCCTCTGTCCACTTTATCGCCTCTTCAATCGTTCCACGAATATACTCTTCAAATTTCTTCGTCAACTCTCTAGCAAGTACAATTTGACGATTCCCAAGTATGTCGTGCATACAATGCAATGTCTCTTTTAAGCGGTGAGGCGATTCATAAAAAATAAGCGTACTTGTTCTCCCTTTTAGCTCTTCTAGTTCTTTTTTCTTTTCCTTTTTACTGCGATTTAAAAAACCGTAAAAACGAAAATCACGTGGATCTAATCCAGAAGCAATTAATGCTGTTAATGCTGCATTGGCACCCGGCAAAGCAATTACGTGAATACCTTGTTTAATTGCATCTTGAACTAATTCATAGCCCGGATCAGAAATACATGGTGTTCCTGCATCACTAACTAATGCAATGTTTTTTCCGGCCTCTAACTCAGCTAACAATTTTTTACCGCTATTTTCTTTATTATGTTCATGGTAACTTGTAACAAATGTCTTTATTTCAAAATGAGTACATAATTTCTTCGTTTGCCTTGTATCTTCAGCAGCAATTAAATCAACTTCCTTTAACAAGCGCAAGGCACGATATGTAATATCCTCTAAGTTACCGATTGGTGTTGGAATTAAATATAAAAGTCCTTTAGTCGTTCCCTGATAGCTTTTTTGCTGTTTCATTTTCGCCATTCCTTTTCATATATTGTTCTTTTTGCTTTCGCGTTAACTGTTTAAATCGGTACTCCTTTTGCATTGCTTCTCGTTTATCATCAAATGTTTCTGTATAAATCATCTTCACAGGTGTCCGTACTCTTGTATACTTAGCACCTTTTCCACTATTGTGAGCAATTAAACGTCTATTTAAGTCATTTGTATATCCTGCATAATATGTACCATCGTTGCACTCTAATACATAAAAGTAATGTTCATTACTCTTCTCCATATAAAATACTCCGGATTTCTTTCGTATACTCATTTTTTTCATTATATACAATGACAGGAGGAAGAATTTTCAAATCAGCATTTCCACCTTTTGTTCCTTCTATTAAAACTGTATTTGCTTCTTTTCCTTCTTTTGGATGAACAAATTGAATTCGTTTTGGTTCAATATTGTATTTCCGCATCAACGTTATAATATCCGTTACTCTTCCGGGACGATGAACAAGTGCTATCTTGCCACCATAGCGTGCCATCGTAGCTGAAACACGAATAACATCTTCTAACGTACACATAATTTCATGACGAGCAATGGCTAAATGTTCATTTTCATTTATTTCTGATGTTTGTGGTGTTTGAAAATATGGTGGATTACATGTAACTACATCATAATAATCTGTTTTTAATACCTTTGGCATTTCTTTTAAATCACCATGAACTACGGAAATTTGTTCACCAAGGGCATTATATTCAATACTTCTAACGCCCATACTATATAATCGCTCTTGGATTTCCACACCTGTAATTTTTGCCTTTGTCCGTGTACTTAATAATAATGGAATAACACTATTTCCCGTACATAAATCCAATACATTTCCTTTGCTAATTGGCATATAGGCAAATCGAGCCAATAAAACAGCATCAAGAGAAAAGGCAAAAACAGATGGAGATTGAATAATCCGTAAATCCTCTGCTAATAAATAATCTAATCGTTCATCATCAAATAACTGTACCATAAAAACTTCCCTTCTCATATAAAACTAACCTTTACACTTATATAATGAATGTAGCCTTTCCACTTTGGAAAGGCTACATTCATTTCTTATTTAAAAATGATAAACAGAAAATACAATCGCCATCTTTACGAACACTTCCATAATTTAAATTACAAATATGGAATCCTTCTTGATAGATGCGAGCTAAGTTATCGTAACCTTCACCTACATCTGATTGTTTCTTCTTTTTACTTTCTTTTTTTACTTGCTCTTCCTCAAAACGACGACGCAAATGTTCATTTTCTATTTTTATATGATGATTTTCTTCTAACAATTCAGCAAGATGTTGCTTCAGCTCGCCTAATTGTCGATATAAATGACCAATTTGCTCCTCCATACTTGAAACAGAAGCAAAGATATTCTTTTTATCCACGCTTCCTCACCTCATTATTCTATCCTTTTACTAGCCGTTTCCGTTTTCTTCATCAACTCTTCTAATGTATACTCAACTACACGTTCCTTATCCACTAATTCCACTTGGATTAATCGTTCTAAAATATTTAAACCAATTACTTTTCCTAAACCAAGTGGCGTTGAAATCATTTCTTCTAAATCAGGTAAATGTTCTTTTGCTGCTTCATACTCATCATTTTCGTATTTTAAACAACACATTAATCTTCCACATAATCCTGAAATTTTAGATGGATTCAAAGATAAATTTTGGTCCTTCGCCATCTTAATCGATACAGGTTCGAAATCCCCTAAAAAAGTAGAGCAACATAACATTCGACCACAAGGCCCAATTCCGCCAAGCATTTTCGCCTCATCCCTTACCCCAATTTGACGAAGTTCAATACGAGTTCGGAAAATTGCCGCTAAATCCTTTACTAATTCACGGAAGTCAATTCTTCCTTCTGCCGTAAAATAAAAAATAACTTTATTTCGATCAAATGTATATTCTACATCTACAAGTTTCATATCTAAGTTGTGATGTAATACTTTTTCTAAACATACTTCATAAGCTTCTTTGGCAGCTATTTTATTTTCATCAACAACTCGTTTATCTTCAACTGTTGCAATTCGTAACACTTTCTTTAAAGGAAGAACAACGTCGTTTTCGGAAACTTGCTTTTTATTTAAAACAACTTTTCCATATTCGATTCCTCGAACAGTTTCAACAATAACAAATTCGTTCTTTTCTATATTAAATCCATTGGGATCAAAATAGTAAATCTTTCCCGCTTTCTTGAAGCGAACGCCTATAACCTCATACAAATTTCTCAACCCTCCTGTAACTGTATCATTAATTGTTCAATGATTAGTGCTATATTCACATTGCTAGCGACTCTTTTTTTCGCCTCTAATATATTCGCTAACATTTTTAATACTCGTTGCTGAGAATATTTTAGTGATAAACTTTCAATCATTGGAACTTGATCTTTATAGCAACATTTATTAGATTCGCCTACTTGGGCGTATAAAATATCTTTTACAAATAATAAAAGCATATCAAAGCCTAATTGGACTTTTTCTTTTTCATCAAAATGCTTTGTCCACTTTTCAGTCGTTAAATACACTTCGCGACTACTGTCTTGATTATATGCTTCATATAATTTTATCACTAAATCTCTTGCTTGTGCAAACCATTCATTATGGTAATCTGTCAATGCTTCTTCTAAATTAGATGTTAGTTGAGCAATAATACTAGCCAGATGTGTTGGAACATTTTCTTTTAGCAAATCTTCATAAAAAATATTGCTAGGAACCGTTCGAAAAGAAATGATTTGGCATCTTGAAAGAATTGTATTCAACAATCGATTACTATTTTCTGTTATTAAAATAGCGTATGCTTCACTAACTGGCTCTTCTAAAAATTTCAACAAGCTGTTTGCTGCATTTGCTGTCATTTTATCAGCATGTTCAATAATGTAAATTTTCTTATCTGATTCAACTGCTGTTTTTGAAAATTCACTTTGTAATAATTGAATTTGTTCTTTCTTAATCGACAAACCATCTGGCTGCACGATATATAAATCCGGATGATTATGTGAATCAACCCTTTTACAGTTACTGCATCGCTGACATGGATTATATCCTTGCTTATGTTGACATAACAACATTTTTGCAAAAAACATAGCCGTTGCCAATTTTCTTGTTCCCTTTGTACCTTCAAATAAATAAGCGTGGGCTACACGCTGTTTCATCACGCTATTTAATAACATTTTTGATACAACTGGCTGAATCTCACTCAGTTGTTCCCACGACTTAATCATTTGTTACCCTCACTTATTTATATAAATTAATTACAATTATTTTTTCCTCTACTTTCTATTATACTACTGATTGTTTAGAAAGAGGGAACTATTTATTTTTTATTGTATATGTAACCTTCTTGCTAATATTTCTTCAACACGGACAACAAGCTCTTCCCTTGTACAATCACCGCACACCTTTTCAATTCGTTCTGGAAATTTATTAACTAAAGATAAATATCCTTCATGTACTCGTTTATGAAAAGATAAATCTTCTTTATCTAATCGATTTACTTCCCTTTCACTATTTTTAGCAATACGAGCTAATCCTTTTTCAGGCTCTAAATCAATATAAATTGTCATATCCGGCATATGACAATCAATTGCAAATTGATTAATACTCCAAATTTCTTCAATGCCTAAGTTTCTACCAATCCCTTGATAAACAAGCGAACTATCAACGAATCGGTCACAAAGTACAATTGCCCCCTCATTCAGAGCAGGAATGACTTTTTCAACTAAGTGTTGTCTTCTTGCAGCTGCATAAAGCAATGCCTCTGTTCTTGCCTCTAAGTGTGTATTTTTTGGGTCTAATAAAATAGCGCGAATTTGTTCTGCTATTTCAATACCACCTGGCTCACGTGTATGTACTACTTTATATCCTTTATTTCGAAGTTTTTCTGCTAATGTTTCGATTAATGTTGATTTTCCAGAACCTTCCGTTCCTTCAAATGAAATAAAATATGAATTCATTGTTGCTCCCTTTCTATGTATACCTTTATGCCTTTTGTATCTAAATTTGAGCCTTGAAATTTTGCTCCTTGCTCCTTTAAAAATTGAATATATTGCAACTTATCTTGCTGGATTCTTTCCCCATTTAATAGCACAGGAATACCTGGTGGATATGGAATAATATCTTCTGCTGAAAGAAGCCCTTCAGCCTCTTCTAACGGAATACATTTACTATCCATCTTTGCCAATTGCTTATAAGAACATGCAATTTTCATTACTTTTGAAAGACCTAACTTTTTATTTATCGGTTTCTCTATTTTAGTTAATCCACTAACAGCTCGTTTCATCTTATCAATAATTTCATCTATATTTTCTATAGCAGCTAAAGGTAGTATAAATAACACATGGTGTGGGTCAGCTAATTCGCTATAAATCCCGACCTCTTCAAATGCCTTTTGCAATTGAAAGCCATTGTATGGACATGTAGATTTTATAATTATTTTCAATCTGTCTTGGAAAAAAGAAGAATATTTACTTTCAATTACTTCAATTTGTTCAATTTGCTTTATCTTTTTAATAAATTCATCATGACTAGCAATGATTCCTTCTATATCTTCTTTCTTTAATCTTTCTATATATGCACGTGCCACATCAAGTGATAGCATTAATAAATAAGAAGGACTACTTGATTGTAACATATGTAAATAGGTTTCAATTGTTTCTTTTCTTATAATGTTGCTATTGAAATGTAAATAAGAAGCCATTGTTAAAGCTGGAAGTGTTTTATGAGCAGATTGGACGATGACATCTGCTCCCATCTCAATTGCTGATTTTGGAAATGGTTGGCCTAGCGCTAAATGAGCACCGTGTGCCTCATCTACAAGTACAGGTATTCCTTTTTTGTGGGCTTTTTGAACGATTTCCTCTATATTTGTCACATACCCATAGTAGTTAGGTGTCGTTAAAATAATTGCCTTTATATCACTTACTTCATTTATGACTTCTTCTACATCACTTTCAACTAATCCTAACGGAAGCCCTGTTGTACAATCATAAACTGGTTCAATAAAAATTGGCTTTGCCCCTACTAATTTTAAACCATTCATCACTGATTTATGACAGTCTCGTTGTACAATAACCGTATCTCCTTCGGCAATTGTCGCCATAATCATAGCGAGATTCCCAACCGTTGAACCATTTACCAGGAAATATGTTTGTTTCACTTTATAAAAATTAGTAGCTAAATTTTGTGCTAACGCAATACATTCACTAGGGTCATGTAAATCATCTAATCCCGATAACTCTGTTACATCTAGCTTTAATAGAGATGTATATTCTTTTAATGTCTCATTCCATAATTGTCCGTATTTATGACCAGGTACATGAAAAGAGATAGGATTTTTTGCTTCATGCTTTTTCAATGCATCTAATAACGGTATTTCTTTTCCCATCATCTTCATCCCTTTCTATTTAATCCATTCAATTATAACAACAAAATAGAATCTACTACCTCTTTAAAATAAAAAATAATAGGACATTTATCTTCGCGTCCTATTATCTAAATAGTTGTTGGAATTTTTACATTTTTAAGTTTATCAATATAAAAAATATATGCTGGATCATCTACATCTGTATGAATAATTTCTTTTTGGCATTTATCACAAATAAATTTCTCTAATAAATGAATACCAAAATCGCTATCTTTCTCGCATACTACACACTGATCAATTCTCATTTATTTATCACCTCATCTATAGATGGTTACCGTTTTTCTAATTTTTATACATTTTATCCAAAAGATTTTTGCACTCTTTAAAATGTATGTTTTAAAAAAAACACTGTGCATGGTTACTAATGAAAAATTTATTTTTT
>JBJEFI010000060.1:0-119808 GCA_051873875.1 Bacillaceae bacterium
AAAGAACGAATTGATTATTCATCAATTCGTTCTTTCATTTGATGTAAAATTCTTTTTTCTAATCTAGATACTTGTACTTGAGAAATACCTAGACGCTCCGCTACTTCTGATTGGGTTTGATCTTTGTAATAGCGTAAATAAACAATTAAACGTTCTCGTTCATCTAAATTACGCAATGCTTCTTTTAAAGCGATTTTATCAAACCAACCACTTTCACTATTGTCTGCAATTTGATCAAGAAGGGTAATTGGATCACCATCATTTTCATATACAGTTTCATGAATAGAGGTTGGCGTTCTTCCCGCTTCTTGCGCTAAAACAATTTCCTCTGCTGTTACTCCCATATAGGTAGCAACTTCATTAATTGTCGGATTTCGTCCATACATTTTCAGTAATTCATCTTTTGCATTTCGAACTTTATTGGCCATCTCTTTTAATGAACGGCTCACTTTTACCGTTCCATCATCGCGGATAAAGCGTTGGATTTCGCCAATAATCATCGGTACAGCATACGTGGAAAAGCGAACATCATACGATAAATCAAACTTGTCTACCGATTTTAAAAGGCCGATACATCCAATTTGAAATAAATCATCTGGGTCATATCCTCGATTAATAAAACGTTGAACAACCGACCATACAAGACGCATATTATTTTGAACAATCGTATCTCTTGCTGTTTGGTCGCCTTCTTGACTCTTCTTTATTAATTCCTTAATCTCTTGGTCTTTAATAACCGTACTACCATTCTTTTTGACTTCCACATCCATAGGCAATGTCTCCTTAATTACACAGAGCATTACTATTTGCTAATTGCTTTTTCAACCGAACTGTTGTCCCTAATGCAGGAATTGATTCTATCTCTATTTCGTCCATAAAATTCTCCATAATGGTGAACCCCATACCAGAACGTTCTAATTCTGGTTTTGTCGTAAACAAAGGTTGTCTAGCTTCTTCTACATCAACAATTCCGACACCTTCATCTCGAATGAGCAATGATACAGTTTGATTTTCTAATTGGGCTTCAATATAAATCATGCCATTTGGATTATTTTCGTATCCATGAATAATTGCGTTAGTTACTGCTTCTGAAACAACGGTTTTAATCTCTGTTAACTCATCCATCGTCGGATCTAATTGAGTAACAAAGGCAGCTACCGTTACACGAGCAAATAGTTCATTTTGGCTTTGAGCAGAAAATTTTAGTTGCATTTTATTTTTCATTTATGCCACCCCCAATGTTACAAATGCAGCGCGTTCATTTGACTCTAGCTTTACGATTTTAAACATACCTGACATATCAAATAAACGTTTAACAGAAGGGACTGTTTCACAAATGACCATTTCTCCACCTAAAGCTTTTATTTGGTTATAACGTCCTAATATGACACCTAAACCAGAGCTATCCATAAAAGTTAGTTTTTCTAAATTAAAAATTAAGTGTTTTGTTTTATGTTTTTCTAATAAATCTGTTATGGTTATACGCAAGTTCTGTGCTGTATGATGATCTAATTCACCTGCTAACCGAATACAAAGCACTTGCTTTCGAATTTCATAATCGATAGAAAGACTCACCACATTTCCCCCTTTACTAGTCTATGTAAAGTCTTTCTATAGAACAAAATAGAATTCCTTCCTCTCGACAAAACAAGTAGTTATTCGTTTCCTTTCGAGAAAAAATTAAATGTTCGTTTAAATAATTCCCAAAAACTTGCTTCTTTTATCGTTTCATTAGAAATCAAATCAACTTTTGCAACAACCTTATTCCCATCTTTAACAACGATTTCTCCCAGCTTTGCACCTTTTTTAAGTGGTGCTTTCACTTCTTTTACAACATTTATTTCTTTTTTAAGTTTTTTTGCCGCTTCTCCTTTTGCCATTAATAAAGAAACGGGTTCTTTCGTCATTGCTTTTACTTTTTCTTTTTTCCCTTTGCTTACATCAACATTAGCTACCGCTTTATTTTGATCATAAATACGTTTAACCATATATTGGCTAAATGCATAGTCAAGTAGTTCCCCTACCTCCTTATTCCGGTCTTTAGATGTTGGTTCGCCCATCACAACAGCAATGACCCTCATCCCCTCTTTTTTAGCTGTTGCCGTCAAACAATATTTTGCCTCTGCTGTAAAGCCTGTTTTTAATCCATCTACACCAGGATAGAAGCGGACAAGTTTATTTGTATTCACGAGCCAAAATCTTTTTTCTGTATTTTCTCGAAGGTAATCTTCATAGGTACCAGTGTATTTCGTAATCTCTGGATACTTTAGCAACTCTCTTCCTAACATTGCCATGTCATGAGATGTTGAATAATGCTCTTTCTCTGGTAACCCAGTTGGATTTTGAAATTGAGAATCTTTTAACCCTAATTCTTTTACTTTATTATTCATCATTTGAACAAAAGCATCTTCTGAACCAGCAATACGCTCTGCCATGGCAACAGACGCGTCATTCCCAGAGGCAATAGCAATGCCCTTGAGCATTTCATTAACCGTCATTTCTTCACCAGGCTCTAAGAAAATTTGGGAACCTCCCATAGATGCGGCATATTCACTTGCTCGAATCTTATCTGTATATTTTAATTTGCCCGTCTTAATCTGCTCCATAATTAAAAGCATTGTTACAATCTTTGTCATACTGGCTGGTGGTAATTTTTGATTGGCATTTTTTTCGTATAATACTTTACCTGTATCTTGTTCAATGACAATAGCTGAGTTTGCACTTGGCGCCAATTTAGGAGCTACTTTTACTTCAGATGCATAAACCAAATTTGTACTAAATAAAAACGTACCTAGTACCATTAGCGATGTTAGTCGTTTTAACATTCCATACCCCTCCTATTTTATTCCTTCCTATTATTTCTAATAATTCCATTGTTTATACACATCAAAAAGCACTCCAAGTAAAAATTCCCTAAGTATGTAAAAGCCTAGCTTTGAACTTTTACTAGAGCAAAATTTTTCAATCAGTGCACCAATAATCAGAATATAAAAAAGGCGAATATACTCAATGGTATACTCGCCTTCGAAACTTATTTATTTAACAATATCATATACTAAAACAGGTTCTTTACCTGCTTGTGCACTTAACTTAATATTTGCATATAACTTTTCTTTTACTGCATCGATTTGTTCTGTGTTGGCATGAATCGTTACAAGAGATTCCCCTTTTTCTACATAATCGCCAACTTTTTTATTTAATATTAAACCAACAGCCAAATCAATTTCTGACTCTTTCGTTGCACGTCCTGCACCTAAAAGCATTGCTGCTGTTCCAATTTGATCTGCAATAATTTCCGTTACATAACCGCTTTCTAAAGCTGGTAACTCCATTACATAAGTAGCTTTAGGTAATTTTTCTGGTTCATATACAACAGAACCATCTCCACCTTGTGAATCTAAAAATACCTTAAATTTTTCTAATGCTTTGCCATTATGCATAACTTCTACTAATTTTTCACGTGCTTCTTCTAAAGAAGAGGCTTTATTCGCTAAATAAACCATTTGACTACCTAATGTTAAGCATAATTCTTCTAAGTCCTTAGGTCCATGTCCTTTTAGTGTATCAATTGCTTCCTTGACTTCCAATGCATTCCCAATTGCTTTTCCTAATGGTTGACTCATATCAGAAATAACAGCCATCGTTTTACGGCCAACATTATTACCGATTTTAACCATTTCTTCTGCTAAACGTTTTGCATCATCAATATCTTTCATAAATGCACCATTGCCCGTTTTTACATCTAAAACAATCGCATCGGCACCGGCAGCAATTTTTTTACTCATAATTGAGCTTGCGATTAACGGAATTGAATTTACAGTTGCCGTTACATCACGTAGTGCGTATAATTTTTTATCAGCTGGTGTTAAATCACCAGTTTGACCGATAACGGCAATTTTATTTTTATTTACTAAGTCGATGAATTGGTCGCTATCAATTTCCACGTGGAATCCTGCTACCGCTTCTAACTTATCAATCGTCCCGCCTGTATGCCCTAAACCACGTCCAGACATTTTTGCAACGGGAATGTCTAACGCTGCTACTAAAGGCCCTAATACAAGGGTCGTCGTATCGCCAACACCACCTGTAGAATGTTTATCTACTTTAATTCCCTCAATATTACTTAAATCAATCGTATCACCTGAATGAACCATTGCCATTGTTAAACTAGCGCATTCTTGATCATCCATTCCTTTAAAATAAATCGCCATTGCTAACGCACTCATTTGATAGTCAGGAATTGTGCCTTCTGTATATCCATTAATAATAAAATCAATTTCTTCTTTTGTTAATGCATACCCATCACGCTTTTTTTCAATCAAATCTACCATTCTCATAGCAAATTCCCCTCCTTATTTAAGCTAATTTTTTTACGATTTCTTTTACTAGTGATAAAAATTGAGTTTTTACTTTTTGTGTTGTTTCAATTACTTCCTCATGATCAAGGGGTTGATCTAAAATACCTGCTGCCATATTAGAAATACAAGAAATACCTAAAACAGACATTCCACTATGACGTGCTACCATTACTTCTGGTACAGTTGACATTCCAACTGCATCTCCACCAATAATTCGAACCATACGAATTTCAGCAGGTGTTTCATATGTTGGACCACTCATTGCCACATATACACCTTCTTGAAGGGAAATTGATAATTCTTTTCCAACTTCTTTCGCCATTGCACGTAACTTCGGACAATACGCTTGTGACATATCTAAGAAACGAGGACCAACGGAAGCATCATTTTTCCCAATTAACGGATTATCTCCAATAAAATTAATATGATCTGAAATAATCATTAAATCTCCTGGTTCAAAAGCTGTATTTACACCACCAGCGGCATTTGTCACAATTAACGTCTCAACACCTAGTTCTTTCATTACACGAACAGGAAATGTTACCTTTTTCATATCATAGCCTTCATAGTAGTGGAAACGACCAGCCATTGCCACAACTTCTACACCATTTAAAGTTCCAAATACTAATGAGCCTGCATGCCCTTCTACTGTCGATACAGGGAAATCTGGAATCTCATGATAAGGAATTGTAATTGCATCTTGTATTTCATCCACTAATATCCCTAATCCTGACCCAAGAATTAAGCCAACGGCAGGCTTGTTCTTTACTCTCTCTTTTATGTATGTTGCACTATTTCGCACTTGATTCATCTTCATTTCGCACACTCTCCTACTAAAACTAACTTACTTTAATTTATCTAAGAAACTCTTTCCATGTTTTGGAAGATCTACATGAAAATTATCTGCAACTGTTGCACCAACATCTGCGAATGTATCACATACAGGTAATTCTTTCATTTCTTTTAAACTTGGGCTATAAACTGTTAAAGGTACATATTCACGAGTATGATCTGTTCCATGATGAATTGGATCATTCCCATGATCTGCTGTAATAATTAATAAATCATCTTCTTTTAATTTTGCAAATACTTCTGGTAAACGTGCATCAAATTCTTCTAACGCTTTTCCATATCCAATTGGATCACGACGATGACCAAATACAGCATCAAAATCAACTAAGTTTAAGAAATTTAATCCTGTAAAGTCTTTATCCATTGATGCAATTAGTTGATCCATTCCATCCATATTTGAAACAGTGCGAATGCTTTCTGTCACGCCTTCCCCATCAAAAATATCTGAAATTTTACCAAGCGCAAGCACATCAAAACCTTTTTCTTTTAACTCATTCATAACAGTATGACCAAATGGTTTTAATGCATAGTCATGGCGATTTGGTGTACGCTTAAACTCCCCTGCTTTTTTACCAACGAACGGGCGAGCAATGATACGACCTAACATATATTTTCCTTCACGAGTCATTTCACGAGCAATCTTACAATAACGATATAAATCATCTAGTGGAACAATATCTTCATGAGCTGCAATTTGTAGAACAGAGTCTGCTGATGTATAAACAATTAATTTCCCTGTCTTTACATGTTCTTCCCCTAATTCATCTAAAATTGCTGTTCCAGAAGCTGGCTTATTACCAATAACTTCTTTGCCCCACTTTTCTTCTAATTCTTGAATTAATTCATCTGGAAAACCTTCTAAAAATACTTGAAATGGTTCATCAATACGAAGACCCATCATTTCCCAATGACCTGTCATTGTATCTTTCCCTGCCGATGCTTCTTGCATTTTTGTATAATATGCAAGTGGTTTTTCTACCTTGTTTACACCTTGGATATCTCCAATATTCCCAAGTCCTAGCTTTTCCATATTAGGCATATGTAATCCATTCATTTTTTCTGCAATATGCCCAAGTGTATGTGCACCTATATCATCATATTTAGCCGCATCCGGCATTTCACCTATTCCAACAGAGTCCATTACAATTACAAATACACGTTTAAAACGATAATTACTCATTTTTTTATCCTCCAATACATCTATGTATATATTCATATCTATTTTTTCCTAGTATGCTTTCTACTATGCTCATTACATACAGTCAGATGTCCGACGTCCTAAGTATATAATTAATAAAAAAGCCTTTCAATATAATAATTACTGATTCTTCCTTTATTATACAAAAAATTCATGAGAAAAGGGCTATTTGTTTAACCAATAACCTTTTCTCATGAATTTACTTTGTAACTTCAAATTCTACTTTAGGCATATTATGCAAATTTCTTGCTGTAACATGCGAAACAACAATATATGTACCTGTTTCATTTACTTTTTTCTTTAATTCGTATACGCCATCTCCAACCTTCACACCTTCAATCATTTCATGATCTTCTTGGCCTTTTTTCCAAAGCTCAAACATTACTTCTGAAGCATCGTCTACCTTTTCATCCCCCATTGTTACAATGGCTTGTACAGTAAACTCTTCATTGACTTTTACTGAAGTAGGATTAAATTTGACATCTACATTTAACATTTTAGGTTCTTCTAATTTTTTACTCTCTCCTTGGCTACATCCTGCTAGTAAAACAAAAAGAACAGCTACAATACTAATAACTTTCTTCACTTTCTTTCCCCCTTTTTATGTCTATCTTTAGTATAAAGGAAAGAGCTTCTAATCACTAAAAAAACGATTGCTTTTTGAAACAATCGTTTTTCTTTATGCTCTAGGATGAAATTGTTTATACACATCTTTCAATCTTGTTTTTGTTACATGTGTATATATTTGTGTGGTAGAAATATCCGCATGCCCAAGCATTTCTTGAACGGCACGTAAATCTGCACCATTTTCTAATAAATGGGTAGCGAAAGAATGTCTCAATGTATGAGGTGTTAATTCTTTCTCAATTCCTGCCTCTTTCGTTAACCTTTTTAAAATTTTCCAAAAGCCTTGTCTTGTTAACCGATTGCCATGATGATTTAAAAATAATGCCTCTGTATGCTGTTTGCCTACTAATCGAGGACGACCATTAGCTATATAAGCTTCAATTGCTTCAGCTGCATGATGACCTAAAGGAACAATTCTCTCTTTGCTTCCCTTTCCGACAGTACGAACAAATCCCATGGATAAATGCACATCTGATAAATCCAGATTGATTAATTCAGATACACGTAATCCTGTTGCATATAATAGCTCTAACATTGCTTTATCACGCATACCAAATGGTTTAGACACATCAGGAGCTTGTAAAAGTTTCTCTACTTCTCCAAGAGATAACACCTTTGGAAGCGTTCGCTCTCCTTGAGGGGTGTCTACTTCAACAGATGGGTCATGCTGTACACTGTGCACTTCTCGAATCAGGAAGCCATGAAATGCCCTAATCGACGCTAAGTGCCTTGCAATTGTTTTTGTGGACTTGTTTTGTTCATTTAGCTTAGCCATAAAGCGAACTACTGTATAACGTGTAATTTCTTCAAAACTAGCTACTTTTTCTACCTCAATTAAATAATCTGTATATGCTCTTAAGTCCCTTTCATAGGATTCAATTGTATTTTTTGCTAGTTTTTTTTCCACAAGAATGTAATGCTTAAAATCTTGTAATGCTAATTTTAATTCTTTTTGGAATGCTTCCGTATCAATACTCATACCTACTCCCCATTTTCATAAAAATAAATCATTCGATCTATTAACATTGGTCTGTCTTTTGGAATATGTTGAACTTTCACAGCATCATCTGGTTGTTGATAACGACGATAATACTGATATTCTTCATTTATCCATAACAGTGTCACATAGAAAAGAATTGTACATGTAATAAATACAATAAATACTTTTATCATTTCTACTATTGATTTCGCATAATTCATTTTTGCCCCTCCTTACATACTACCTACTACAAGGATATGCAGAAAAAGACAAGTCATATACATGTTATAGAAAGAAAAAACTCTTTTCGATACAATGAAAAGAGTTTCCTTACATGATTTGTATGTATTATTTCGATTGACACTTTTCACATACACCATGAAAAGTAAGACGATGATCCTTTACTTTAAAATGAAATCTCGATTCTACTATTTTTTCTACATCTTCTAATAAGTTTTCCTGAATTTCTGCGACTGAACCACATTCTACACAAATTAAATGATGATGAAAGCGTTCTACTCCTTCTCCCCGTAAATCATAACGAGACACGCCATCACCAAAATTGATTTTATCTACAACTTTTAATTCCGACAACAATTCTAACGTTCGATACACTGTTGCTAATCCAATTTCTGGCGACTTATCTTTTACGAGGAGGTATACATCTTCTGCACTTAAATGGTCTTGTTCATTCTCTAACAAAACACGAACAGTAGCCTCACGCTGTGGTGTTAGCTTATACGTTGCTGCATGTAGTTGTCTTTTTATCCGCTCAATTCTAACTTCTATTTCAGCTTGTTCCATTTGCCCTTCACTCCTCTCACGCCATTCCTAAATAATTATAACAAAAGTATAGCAACTGTCAAAGGGTATTCTCATTGATAGAAAGAAAGAATTCGTTCCATTAATATCGGTGAAAGGTATACTTCTACAACAGTTGGTAAAAGTATGACACAAGCAATCATAACAAAGACCCCTGTATATGGTAATAATCCGACTTTCATTTTGCTGTACTTATGCTTTCCAAATAACTGTTTAATTAATTTAATAGAAAAAGAAATCGCTATACTACTAATCACAATCAGCAATGGTACAATTATTAAATTTTGTGGCAAAATACTTACAATTGCTAAATAAAATCCTTTTAACCCTAACTGATTCACAAAAAAACCAACTGTAAATCCAATTAAAACACCCTTTAAAAATACCAATATAAAAATAAGCGGTAATCCAACCATTGAAATACCCAGTACCCAAATAAAAATCATATATTTAAGATGAGAAGTATATGCGTCAAAAAATACCCCTTCTCCCCCAGATTGATTATCATTTATTTGACTTAAAAATTGATCCACATAAAAAAGTAAGTCTTGCTTCTGCTCAACATGTAAACTATTTACAACAATTGCTCCAAAGATAACACCAATTAATAGCAATACACTAACAAAGGTATACATACTTATATGTTGTTTTACATGTTCACTAATCAACGCTTGTACATTTTTAACTCTACTTTTTTTCATTCTATTTCCTCCTACAATCGACCTCATTTACTAGATTATATTGCTAGGCATTGTATGATATGCTATTAAAAAGAAGGCAGTTAGTATAAAAAGGAGGCATTAAAATGAATTATCGACAACTTGGTCAATCGGATTTACACGTTAGTGAAATTGGATTAGGGACAATGACAATTGGAACAGATTATAATAAAGGAATTTCTATTATCCATGCAGCACTAGATAATGGTATTAATTTTGTTGATACAGCTGATTTATATGATTTCGGATTAAACGAAGAAATTGTTGGAAGTGCCATCAAATCAAAAAGAAATGATTTAATTATTGGAACAAAGGGAGGAAATGATTGGTCTAATCAAACAGATGGCTGGCGTTGGAACCCTTCTAAAACATACATTAAAGAAGCCGTTAAAAATAGCTTACGACGATTACAAATAGAGTATATTGATTTATATCAATTACATGGAGGAACGATTGAAGATAACATCGACGAAACAATCGACGCATTTGAAGAATTAGTATCCGAAGGTGTTATTCGCTATTATGGTATCTCCTCCATTCGCCCAAATGTAATTGCTCAATATATAGCAAAATCCAACATTGTTAGCATTATGATGCCATATAATATCCTTGATCGACGAGCAGAAGAATTTTTCGATTTATTATATAAAAAAAATATATCTGTATTAACCCGCGGAACGTTAGCAAAGGGACTATTAACAGATGCCTATTCTTCAAAACTAACGAAAGACTACCTTTCCTATTCACTTGAAGAATTACATCAGCTACTTCCTCATTTATTAGCATCAGAAAAAAATATATCTTTAACTAGCTTAGCATTACAATTTAACTTACAACATCCCGTAGTAGCTTCTGCTATCGTTGGAGCTAGTAGTGTAACTCAACTAGAGAATACAATAAAATGTTATCAGCGCCATGTAAATGATGAAATAATCAAAAACATTAATAAACATACAAAAAAAGAAATATTTACCCATCATAGGTAATATTTCGAAAATAAAAACTTTTTTTAGTATGATAAAATTATCACAATATAGGTATAGAAGAAAAAACATGTATAAGGCACAAATTAAAACACTCGACAATGATTCACTACGTGTAACGGGAAACTCAAAAGTTGTTGATGCACAAGGAAATAAATTTGTAAAAGGGAAACTTTTCTTTATGATAATGTGGATTATTATGGGAAAAACATATCTCACAAAAACCATTTTCATAACGTTATACGAGTGACAGAATAGCAAAATAGTGTTACTTTTATTTTTTGTGTTGTTAAAACTTCATTTTTTTATTATACTTAAATAGTGTTCTAGTGAGTTTAATTGCTAGTGCACTATTTTTTTATTTTTTAATACTTATGTGTATTCTTAAATTTATATACAAAAAATAAAAAAAGGAAGTGACTCTATGACAGAATTATTATCAAACATTGTCGACAAAACAAACGTATTTCTATGGTCTTATTTACTAATTGTCTTACTAATTGGGGCAGGATTATACTTTAGTATCAAAACAGACTTCGTGCAAATTCGCTATTTAAAAGAAATGTTTAAACTACTAGGTGAAGGTGCTAGTAAAAAAGGTGATAAAAAAGGGGTAAGTTCTTTCCAAGCCTTTACAATGAGCACAGCATCTCGCGTTGGTACTGGTAACTTGTCTGGTGTTGCAACAGCGATTGTAATGGGGGGACCTGGTGCAGTCTTTTGGATGTGGTTAATTGCATTACTAGGTTCTGCATCTGGTTTTATCGAAAGTACACTTGCTCAAATTTATAAAATAAAAAAAGGGGACACATTCCGCGGTGGACCTGCTTATTATATTGAAAAAGGATTAAAACAACGTTGGTTAGGAGTTGTTTTTGCAATCTTAATTACCGTTGCATTCGGACTTGTTTTCAACTCTGTTCAAGCTAATACAATTGGTGCTGCTTTTAACAATGCATTCAATACTCCAACAAGTGTAATGGGTATTATTTTAGTTGCTTTATTAGCTTTATGTATTTTTGGTGGTGTAAAACGATTAGCGAAAATCACTGAGGTAATCGTTCCAATTATGGCAGTTATTTATTTAGTTATAGCCGTAGTTGTCATTGCATTAAACATCACTGCTCTTCCTGGCATTATTGCTTCTATCGTAAAAGGCGCATTCGGTGTTCAACAAGTACTAGGTGGTGCCCTAGGTGCTGCTGTCATGCAAGGAATTAAACGTGGATTGTTCTCTAATGAAGCTGGTATGGGATCGGCGCCAAATGCTGCTGCTACAGCTACAGTTAGTCATCCTGTTAAACAAGGTTTAATTCAAACATTAGGTGTATTCACAGATACATTAATTATTTGTACAGCAACTGCATTTATTGTTTTAATTGCAGGTACTGCTTATGATCCAACTTCAACAGTTAGTGGTATCATTGTGACACAAAATGCATTAGCAAGCTCTTTAGGAAGTTGGGCTCCTGCCTTTGTTGCAATTGCTTTATTCTTATTTGCATTTAGTTCATTACTTGGTAACTACTACTATGGTGAAACAAACATTCAATTTATTAAAGGAAATAAAGTTTGGTTAAATGTATACCGATTTGCTGTATTAGGAATGGTGTTATTCGGTACAATTTCACCATTTATCTTTGTATGGAACTTAGCTGATTTATTTATGGGCTTCATGGCAATCGTAAATATTTATGCTATTTATCGTCTTTCCCCAATTGCCATCGCTGCCTTAAAAGATTATGCAGTTCAAAAGAAAGCTGGGCTTGATCCTCAATTTTATCGCGATACAATTGAAGGAATCGAAGATGACATTGAAGCATGGCCATATCGTGATGATGTAGAGGAAGAAGAATTAGCTTCATAATTATATGATTCCCCAAAAAAACTAGATACACAAGTGGTATCTAGTTTTTATTTGCTATTTAATGCTTTTTTACCTACCTTTTCAAATAACTTAGGTGCAATTGCATAAAAAATAGCACCTAGTGAAAAATATTTAGGAATATTTACTTCTCGAACATTTTTCCCCATTGTTGCTACAATTTTTTCTGCAACTTTATCACGTTCTAGCATGAATGTACCAGCATTTTTTTCATAATTACCAGTTGTATCTGCTTTCTTTAGAAAAGCTGTTTTTACAGGACCTGGATTAATTGTTGTGACAGTTACACCCGTCCTATCTAGTTCTAAACGCAAGGCATTTGTTAATCCTAATACGGCATGTTTCGTTGCTGCATAAATACTAGATTTTGGTGTAGCTACTTTTCCTGCCATTGAACCAACTTGAATAACTTGTCCTCTTTTTTCTTGAATCATAGCCGGTAAAACCGCTTGTGTACAATACATCAACCCAAAAACATTTACATCAAACATCGCTTGTGCATCTTCAACTGTTGTTTGTGTAAATGATTTAAAAAAACCTATCCCTGCATTATTTACTAACACATCGATAAATCCTATTTCATTGTAAATTCGTGAAAAAGTGGCTTTTACTTCATTTTCATTTTTTACATCTAACAAATAATAATAACAACGACTTCCTAGCCGTTCTTTCAATGCAATTAACGCATTCTCGCTTCTTGCTAATAATATAACAATACCACCTTCTTGATGAACACGAATTGCTACTTGTTCTCCAATACCACTAGATGCACCTGTAATAACAACCACTTTATTTTCTAACCATTTCTTACCCAAAAGCTTCGCCTCTATTTCTTTCTTACAAAATAACGATGTGGTGTTTGTGTTCTATCCACATCTACTTGTCCATTATATTCTAAATAATCCAGCTGTCCAAGTGTTTCTGAAATAGTAAGGAGTAACTGTCGCTCATATAAGGTTGGAAATAATCCTTTCGTTAATTCAAAAACAGTATTCCCCTCTTCCTGTATCATTTCTAATACTCGATGAGATCGTTTCTTTTGTTTTTCTAATCGTTCAAACACTAAAGCTTTTATATTGGTTACGTCTTCCCCATGTCCTGCTAACACTTTCGTAATGTCCATTGTTGCTAATTTTTGTAATGAATCATTATATTGCAATAAAGGGCGAATTCGCTCTTTTTCTCCTATTCCTCTTGGTTCTAACATTGGGTTAGAAGAAATTTTAGCAATCAATACATCACCACCAATTAACACTCCATCTTCTTCACGATATAAAGCAATATGGGTAGAAGCATGTCCTGGCACTTCAATTACTTTAAACTGAGGTAAAAAAGAAAGATAATCTCCCTCTTTTACAATTGCCGTTACATGTCGTTTACATGATAATTGAAGTGTTCTCTCTAAATTAATACCACGTTCTTTTAATTCAATAGGTATCCCAAATTCAATACGAAATTGTTCAAGTTCTTGATTATAATGCTCAATAAAAGCGGGATTTTGAGAACTCCATACATCAACATCTTTATGAGCAACTACATCTATATTTTCTGAAAAATACTCTAACATCCCAATGTGATCCACATGATGATGTGTTAATACAATATGTTTAATGTCTTCGATACGATAGCCTAATTGATTTAATTGCTGCTGAAAAGAAAGCCAACTTTTTTCTGTTTTTACCCCTGTATCAACAAGTGTTAATTCATCTCCTTCAATTAAATAAACATTAACCGTTCCAACATCATAAGGAACTGGAAGCGTAATTTTATGTATCATATTCTTCACCCCATCTAGTCTTTCTCTATCTCTAAAGTGTACAACTTCTATAATCTTTTGTCATTATTTAAATTTTCTAAATTTTATACATTATGATATAATAATTCAAAATTTAGAAAAGAGGTTTTCTCTCATGACTGTATCTAAAATCGTCTTTTACGGCGCTGGATCGATGGCGGAGGCGCTTATCTCTGGATTAGTTCGTTCCCATCTATTTACTCCTTCACAAATTTACGTTACAAATCGAAGCAATGATGAACGATTAAACGAATTAGCACATACATATGGTGTTCATACATCAAGAAATCATCACGAATTATTTTCTAATGCTACAATTGTTTTTTTAGCAATGAAGCCTAAAGATGTAGAAACTGCAATGCTGGCTATTCAACAGCAACTTCCTGAACATACTGTTATTGTTTCTATGCTAGCGGGTGTTTCTATCTCATCTCTTGCTTCCCTTCTTCTTCATGATAATCCAATTATCAGAACGATGCCTAATACATCTGCTACGATTGGAAAATCAGCAACAGCCCTAACGGCGGGAGAGCACGTCTCTCAACAACAACTATCTCTTGTCCTTAGTATCTTTAAAACAGTAGGAATCGTTGAAGTAGTAGAAGAAAAACATATGCATGCTATTACCGCTCTCTCTGGTAGTGGTCCTGCTTATATCTACTATCTAGTTGAAGCTTTTGAAAAAGCTGGCTACGCAGTTGGATTAGAACCTGAAGTAGCAAAATCACTCATCCTTCAAACCATTGTTGGAGCAGCAGAAATGTTAAAAGAAAGTCCAAAACATCCTTCTCAACTTCGTAAAGAAGTAACAAGCCCTAATGGGACAACGGAAGCTGGCATTACTGTTTTAGAAAATCAAAACTTTGAAAAAGCAATCATCCAATGTATTCAAGCAGCGTGTGAGCGTTCAAAACAATTAGGTATGAAAGCAAAGTAACATAAAAAACACACTAATGAATAAAAAAGGCAAAAAAAAATGGATGACCATCCTTCAATCATGAAGATGCGTTGGTCATCCATCTTTTATCTATTCCGTTTTTTTCTAGCTAATTGAAACTGGTCAAAATCATGAGCAAGATATGTATTCGCAAAAAGGCTTCTTGCTTCTTGTAATAAAATTTCCATATCCTCTCCTTGAAAACGAGAAGATAGATGATTCATTATCAACATCTTTGCATTGCTTTTAAGGGCAACTGTCGCTGCTTGAGTGGACGTTGAGTGATAAAACTCATGGGCCCCTGCTTCATTTTCTTTATTAAATGTTGCTTCATGAATTAAAATATCCGCTTCATTAGCAAGGTCAATACTTGCTTCACAAAAACGAGTATCCCCAATAATCGTTACAATTCTCCCTTTCACTGGATCACTTGTGTAGCCCTTCGCTTCAAGAATTGTACCATCGACTAACACAATGTTTTCTCCATTTTTTATGCGTTGATAAATAGGCCCTGGCATAACGCCCTTTTCTTTTAACTTCTCTACTAATAATGTGCCTGGTATTTCTTTTTCAACAATTCGATACCCATAACTAGGTAAACCATGAACAACTTTTTTTGTTTCAATCCTAAATTGTTCATCTTCAAAAATAATCCCATCTTCCTCTAACTCTACGTAGTCAATTGGATAACGTAAATACGTATTACTTATTTTTAAGGAAACTTCAATATACTCCTTAATTCCTTTCGGTCCATAAACGACTAATGGCGTTGTTGCACCTTGGAAAGAGCGACTTCCTAATAATCCTGGTAGTCCAAAAATATGATCGCCATGTAAATGAGTAATAAATATTTTTTCTATTTTACTTAGTGTTATATTCGTATGAAGAATTTGATGTTGAGTTGCTTCACCACAATCAAATAACCATGTCATGCCACGCTCCGTTAAAATTCGCAATGCCATCGCTGATACATTACGCCCTTTGGACGGTACACCTGCACACGTTCCTAAAAATGTAAATTCCAAGTTTATCACCTAATTTCTTTTCCATCCTTATCATAAAAAAAGTTTATTAAAACCAGCAAATTGGTTTTAATAAACTTTTACTCGGTCCATTATTTCGCAGCTTCTGTAATAACCGCCACAACAAGCTCTGCTGTTTTGTTTAACTCTTCAATTGGCATACGCTCATTTGTTGTATGAATTTCTTCATATCCAACAGCTAAGTTTACAGTTGGAATACCATGACCAGCGATGATATTCGCATCACTTCCACCACCACTTGCATGTAGAGAAGGTGTACGACCAATTGATGATACAGCACGTTTTGCTACTTCAACAACATGATCCCCATCTCCATATTTAAAGCCAGGGTACATTACTTTCACATCAACCTCTGCACGACCACCCATTTCAGTAGCAGCACTTTCAAATGCCTCTTTCATTTTTTCAACTTGTGCTTCCATTTTTTCATTCACTAAAGAACGAGCCTCAGCTAAAATATGAACACGATCACAAACGATGTTTGTTGCTGTTCCGCCTTCGAATCGACCAATATTCGCTGTTGTTTCTTCATCAATACGTCCTAATGGCATACGAGAAATCGCTTTCGCTGCAATTGTAATTGCCGAAATACCTTTTTCTGGTGCCACCCCAGCGTGAGCTGTTTTGCCATAAATTGTTGCATTCACTTTCGCTTGTGTTGGCGCAGCCGTTACGATAACCCCTACTTTCCCATCACAATCTAATGCATAGCCGTATTTAGCTGTAATTCTGCTAGGATCTAATGCCATTGCACCAACTAAACCAACTTCTTCACCAACTGTAATAACTAATTCCACTTTACCATGAGGAAGGTTTTGTTCTTTTAAAACTCGAATTCCTTCTAATAAACAAGATAAACCTGTTTTGTCATCTGCACCTAAAATTGTTGTTCCATCTGTTACAACATAACCATCTTTAATTAATGGTTTTACACCATTTCCTGGTACAACTGTATCCATATGACATGTGAAGTAGATTGGGTCTACCCCTTCTTTTGTCGCTGGTAATGTCACAATTAAGTTACCTGCACCATGACCAGTTTTAGCCATTGTATCGTCTTCGTATACGTCTAAGCCTAATTTTGTAAACTTCTCCTTTAATACATCGGCAATTTGTCGCTCATTTTTTGACTCTGAATCAATTTGAACTAATTCTAAAAATTCATCTAATAAACGTTTTTCATTAATCATCGTTTATAGCCTCCTATGTAATATATACTCGTATATTACCATAGTGAAGGACGTAATGGAATGGTAGGCCCTTTCTTCAACAGAAAAAAAGCGCAATCACCTTCTAGTGATTACGCTTTCTATTCCTTTTACAATGGAATATTGCCGTGTTTTTTATAAGGTCTTTCTTCTTTTTTATTACTTAACATGTTTAATCCATTAATTAATTTAATTCTTGTTTCCCTTGGATCAATAACGTCATCAACAATTCCATGACTTGCTGCTACATATGGATTTGCAAATTTCTCTTTATATTCATTTATTAATTGTTCACGTAATGCATCTGAATCATCACTAGTGGCTAATTGTTTATTGAAAATAATATTTACTGCCCCTTGTGGTCCCATAACAGCAATCTCCGCATTTGGCCATGAGAAAACCAAATCAGCCCCAATTGACTTACTATTTAATGCTACATATGCTCCACCATATGCTTTACGAAGAATTACAGTTATTTTTGGTACTGTTGCTTCTGAATAAGCGTATAATATTTTCGCCCCATGGCGAATGATACCGCCGTGCTCTTGTTTAACCCCTGGGAAGAATCCGCTTACATCTTCGAATGTAATTAATGGGATATTGAAACAATCACAAAAACGAATAAATCGTGCCGCTTTATCAGAGGAATCAATATCTAATCCACCAGCCATAAACTTCGGTTGATTACAAACAAGACCAATTACTTCTCCTTCTAATCGGCCAAATCCAACAACGATATTTTTGGCAAAACTAGCTTGTACTTCTAAAAAAGAATCCTTATCAAGAATTTCTTTTACAACATTTCGTACATCATATCCTCTTGTTCCATCTATTGGAATGATGTCTACTAAATTTTCACGATAATTATCTTCTTTTTCTACTTCTACTTTCGGAGCTTTTTCGCGATTGTTTTGTGGCAAATAGGATACTAAATTTCGAACTAATTGTAATGCTTCTGCCTCATTTGATGCTCTAAAATGTGCATTCCCACTAATTGTATTGTGTACCTTCGCCCCACCTAAATCTTCAGGACTAATTTTTTCACCTGTTACTGTTTCAATAACCTTTGGTCCAGTAATAAACATTTGACTTGTATCATCAACCATGATAACAAAATCAGTAATAGCAGGTGAATAAACGGCTCCGCCTGCACAAGGACCTAAAATAACAGAAATTTGCGGAACAACACCAGAATAAATAGCATTTCGATAGAAAACATGTCCGTATCCATCTAATGATAATACACCTTCTTGAATACGTGCACCGCCTGAATCATTTAGTCCAATAACAGGTGCCCCAGTTTTTGCCGCTAAATCCATAATCATTGCGATTTTTTTTGCATGCATTTCACCTAAAGCGCCACCAAACACCGTAAAGTCTTGAGAAAAAATGTAAACAGGTTGCCCATTTATTTTTCCAAATCCAGTAATAACGCCATCACCAGGACCTTTTTTATCTGCTAAACCAAAATCTGTACAGCGATGTTCAATGAATGGATTTAATTCCATAAATGTTTCTTCATCTACTAATAAATCAATCCGCTCTCTTGCTGTCAACTTTCCGCTTAAATGTTGCTTAGCAATTCTTTCGTCCCCTCCACCAAGCTCAATTTCTCTTCGCTTGTCATAAAGCTCATTGATTTTATCATACAAGTCCACTACCACGATTTATTCCCCCTTTTGACATAGCTCAATCAATACCTTCTCTGTACTCTTAGGATGCATAAAGACAATTTGCTTACCACCAGCACCTCTTTTTGGAATATTCTGAATCATTTTTACACCATTTTCCTTTAAATAGTCTATTTCATCCAAAATATTTTCAACAGAAAATGCAAGATGATGAATGCCCTGTCCTTTTTTTTCAATGAAGCTAGCAATCGCTCCCTCTTTTATTGGCTCAAGTAATTCAATTTTTGTTTCTCCACTTTTCAAAAACGCTACTTTTACTCCCTCACTTTCTACTTCTTCAATAGAAAGGAGTTCAAGCCCTAACACATCCCTAAAAAAAAGGAGTGATTGATCCAATGACGTTACTGCAATGCCAATGTGATCTAATTTTTTCATTTCCCATTCCCCTTTGAAATTGATAAAATACTTTGCAGAAGACTTGTTCAATTCGTTGTAAAAAAGTAAAATAATGAACATACTTAATTATGTTGAAATACTTGGAGGTATATTAAAATGAAAAAACAACAATTATCTAAGTGGCTCGTCATTATTCTTTTAATTATCTTTATCGGTTCTACTCTATTAAGTGGACTAGCTTTCTTACTATAGAAAAAGAACAAAATAAAAAAAGGTCCTCCTAATTATTATTGTAATCATAGGAGGACCCTTTTTCAAATTTTAAACATCGACAGCTCCACTGCTACCTTTTCCCGTGTTTGATCTTACTAAAATCTCGTCAAATTTCTCAGCAGATTCTTTCTGACTTGAAAAGATCGTTCCTAAGTAAGCGGCAATAAAGCCAAGTGGTATCGATACAATGCCTGGGTTTGATAAATTAATAAGTGGTTCCCCTACTAAAATAGCAGCACCTTCTACTGGATTCCATACATTCGGACTTAGTACTACTAATACTAAAGCCGAAATCAATCCTACTAACATTCCCCAAATAGCACCCGTTGTGTTAAAGCGCTTCCAGTAAATTGTATAAAGAATTACTGGTAAGTTGGCACTTGCCGCTACGGCGAAGGCTAAGGAAACTAAGAAAGCTACGTTCATTGTTTGAGCGAAAAGAGCTAAAATAATAGATAAAACCGCTACTCCGATAGAAGCATAACGAGCCATTGATACTTGTTCTTTCTCTGTCGCTTTTCCTTTTCGTAAAATTTCATTATAAAAATCATGGGCAAATGCCGATGCTGCTGTTAATACTAACCCTGCTACTACGGCCAAAATTGTTGCAAAGGCAATTGCTGAAATAAAGGCAAATAAGAAGTCCCCACCTATTGCTTCTGCCAATAATGGTGCTGCCATATTTCCGGCTGGGTTTGCAGCAATGATTGTTTTTTCGCCAACGAAGGCTGCTGCTCCAAAACCTAAGAAAATCGTCATAATATAGAAAAGTCCAATTAACCAAGTTGCATATACAACTGATTTACGAGCTGTAGGTGCATCTTTTACCGTAAAGAAACGAACTAAAATATGTGGTAATCCGGCCGTTCCTAATACTAATGCTAAGTTTAACGAAATTGTTTCAATTGGAATTTTATATTTAATTCCTGGATTTAAAAAGGCTCCTTCATGAGTCGTTGCCGTCTTCATTTGTGCAAACATATCTACTAAGTTAAAGTTAAATTTCGCAAACACGATAACAGAAATAATAAATGTTCCTACCATCAATAATACGGCTTTTACAATTTGCACCCAACTTGTTGCGTGCATGCCTCCGAAAATAACGTAAACCGTCATTAAAACGCCCACAATTAACACTGACGTAACATAATCTAATCCTAATAATAATTTAATAAGTGCACCTGCTCCTACTAACTGGGCAACCATATAAAAAATAGAAATTGCCATTGTATTTAATGCTGCAACGCCACGGACTTTACGAGAATCAAAACGGGCTCCAATCATATCTGCCATCGTATATTTACCTAAATTACGTAATGGCTCCGCTACTAAATACAAAACAACTAAATACGCAACAAGAAAACCAATACTATAAAAGAAACCATCAAACCCTGTTAAAGCAATTGATCCTGCGATACCTAAGAATGAAGCTGCCGACATATAATCCCCAGCGATAGCTAGTCCATTTTGCCAACCTGTTAATCCACCACCAGCTGTATAAAACTCTGTTGCGTTTTTTGTACGCTTTGAAGCGAAATACGTAATAAACAATGTTCCTGCAACAATAATTAAAAATAAAGTAAAGGCCATTTATCTTCTTCCCTTCCTAGTTCTTTCCTAAAATGTCATCTATCATTTTGTCAAACTTTTTTGCTTTACTTGCATAAATCATACATAATGCCCACGTCATAATGAATTGTCCAAAAGCAAAAACCCACGCCCATGTAATATCACCAGCTACTTTTGTGTTTAAAACCTTTGAATAAGAAGTAAGAATAGGTAGTGCAAAATAAAATGCAAAGAAAAATACAGTCATCGGAACAATAAACTTCTTTTTTTCCTTTAGTAATGCCTTGAACTTTGGTGAATTAGCAATCTCTGAATAAGATTGCTCTTTCGATTCCATGTTCATCATCATAAATTCCTCCATTCTCTTTCTTTTTTTGCTTACAAAGTAAATGGTATGACCATTTGTTTTATCATAACACAAAAAATTCAGAAAATTGAAACATATTTTATTGACAAACTTCGACTAAAAATGGATAAATCTTTCTTTATCAATTTAATTATTTGATTTTTTTTATTTTTTAGATTTTTTTGTTTTATCTTATGACCAAATCTATTATGATAAAAACATCCCCCATTAAATTTGTGCTTATAAGGAGGAGCGATACCCTTAAAAAGACAATATGCATCCATTTCATTTCTAGTATAGTGTTTTAAAGAGTTAACGTTTTTTGTAATACAAGTAAAATAAATGGATGGTGATAACATATGGCCGAGCAAGTAAAATTAAAGCGAACGCTCAGCTTATGGCAAATTTCGATAATGGGTGTTGCTTACATGACCCCAATGGTTGTATTTGATAGCTTTGGAATCATAACAAAATTAACAGACGGCAAAGTAGCCGCAGCGTATATCTTTACACTAGTTGCTATTATATTTACAGCATTTAGCTACGGACAAATGGTACGAGCATTTCCAATTGCTGGTTCTGCATATACATATGCACAACAAACCTTACATCCAATCGCCGGTTTTATTGTTGGTTGGACTGTTTTAATCGATTATTTATTACTTCCAGTTGTTAATACCCTTCTTCCTACTATCTATCTTGGCGCACTCTTTCCAGATGTACATCCTTTTGTATGGGTATTTCTCTCCACAATTGTTTATACCATTTTCAATCTTCTTAGTGTAAAACTTACCGCAAATGTAGGCGCTATTCTCGTTGGCGTCCAATTCTTAATTTGTTTTATATTCGTTTTCTTAACAATTAAGCAAACACCGCTCAGTAGTTATAGCATTGATCCTCTCATTTCAACTAATTTAGGAACACTTGTTGCTGGTGCAGCAATTTTAACGTACTCCTTCTTAGGGTTTGATTCCGTATCCACTTTATCTGAAGACACCATTAATCCAAAAAAGAACGTTCCACTAGGAATCCTTTATACTGCCTTAATTGGTGGTGGCTTATTTATTTTTGTAGCATATTTTGCGCAAATCTTATTTCCAAGTGCCTCTATGTTTAAAGATGTTGTTGGCGCATCTCCAGAAATTGCCTATAAAATTGGTGGCACACTTTTCCAATCTTTCTTTGTTGCAGGCGCAACTGTTGGAATTGCGGCCTCTGGCTTAATTTCTCATATGAGTGCTTCCCGTCTTCTTTATGCAATGGGTCGAGACAACGTATTACCAAAGAAAATATTTGGTTATCTGTCTCCTAAAACAAGTAACCCAACCTATAATATTTGGATTATTAGTGGCGTTTGTTTAATTCCTGGCTTGTTTATGCTTGGTGGTATGACAAGCGATGAGTTGACAGCACTCGTCTTTGAATTAGTTAGCTTTGGCGCACTTGTTGCTTTCTCAGTGGTCAATTTAGGCGTTATTTTGCACTATTTTATTAAAAAGAAAAAACGTAGTGGTACAGATATTATTAAATACCTTATTTCACCACTAATTGGCTTTGGTTTCATCGTCACGCTTTGGTTGAATTTGAGTCCTCTTTCCTTAAAAACAGGACTTGTCTGGACCGCTATTGGAATAGCTTATATTACAATTTTGTACTATATTAAAAAGTCAACGAATAGTAAATTTGATGTACCTGTTCTTGACTTAGATGATGCCCAATAACGATTATTCCTCCCCTTTTATATACGTGATATAAAAAGGCAGACTTAGTGTTCTCCACTAGTCTGCCTTTGTTTTGAAAACTTATTTTTCAGTTGTAAATACCGCTCTAATTCATCAATGATTTGAAGTAAATGGGCCCGTTCTTCAAATTCTTCCCTTGTTTTTGGAAGTTCCATCCCTCGAAATAACATCCGCATTTGATCAATTTCATACAACGTAATAATTGCTGTTCCCTTTGGACTAACAATCTTGCCTGTTTGTTCAATCAACGAAGCAACCCATCTCACATGTTCATGCTTCCCATCTATATGCATTAAAATATGAGCAATATGCGTTAAGATATCAAGCTGTTTTTCCCGCATTTTAAAATATTGATAATAATAATCTCGTTCCCGTAGTGGATTATTCTCCAACTGACGTAAGGCAATGTTTTTTGCCTTCGTAATTAATGTGGCCACTTCTTGAATATGCTTCTGTTCAAACGTTTCCTTCGTACCTGTCATCGTATCACTTATATCCGTCAGTATGTTCTTAAATCCATCTTCAATAAGTCGTTGATAATGTTGCAATTGTTTATCTAAATTAGGCATAAACATATTTATACTTAACGCAGCACCAATTCCAATTACAACAAGCCAAAACTCGTTAATAAGCAAATCTAAATCAATGTGTTTTGATTTATATAAATGAAGCATGATAACAGAACTCGTTACAATCCCCTCTTGAATTTTCAAACGAACAGTAACTGGAATATAAAAAAGGAGTAAAATCGTAATAACGATTGGATAATATCCAATTCCTTCAAATAAAAATGTCCCAAATAACATGACAATCATACAGCAAAAAAAGCGAGACATAGCCGCTTGAAGAGAACGTTTCACTGTTACTTGTACACATAAAATTGCAATAATCCCCGCAGAAATATAATTCTCTAATCCAGCACTTTCCGAAATCAAGATTGCAAGGCCTGTAGCTAGCCCTGTTTTTAATGTTCGATAACCTATTTGATACATATCTTTTCCTTTCCTTCTATAATTACGGATAAATCCAACCTTTTTTCTTTCCTATTTGTTCGAATGTCTCTGGCGTACGGACGATATGTACAATTGAACCACTAGGAACTTGTTCATATAATTCTTCAACGTTTTTATTATACATGCGAATGCATCCCTTGGATATGTATTTTCCAATTGAATTTGGCTGATTTGTTCCATGTATTCCATATTTTGTACCGTCTGTTCCTAATGCATCAAATCCTAACCACCTTGTACCTAAAGGATTTCTTGGATCACCACCAGGAATATTTTTAGCAATATAATATGGATTTTTGGCACGTTGAATAATTGTAAAGGTTCCTTCTGGTGTTAATTCTTTTGTTTTCCCTGTTGCAACAGGATACACCTTTACAATTTTTCCACCTCGAATAAAGGCTAATTTATTATTTTGTTTATTAACGATTAGAACAGGGCGATCAATTCGAAGAAAATCATAGTCTTCATCAATATGAATAGTAGGGTGAAAGAACATCATTATTGCTATCAATAAGTGACTCATCTTCATAACTCCTTTTCTTTTTCTTCTTAGCCTTTCCAATCGGAGCACAAATAACAGAAAAAAGACTGCTCTTATTGAACAGTCTTTTCTCTATTATTCATTTATTTCTTGGCAATATTGATCAAAGTATTGCTGTAATTTTTGAACGACTTGCATTGGTTCATGTCCTTCAATTTCATGGCGTTCAACCATTGCTAAGATTTTACCATCTTTTAATAATGCAAAGGATGGTGAAGATGGAGCATATCCTGTAAAATATTCTCTTGCTTTTGCAGTTGCTTCTTTATCTTGTCCAGCAAATACAGTTACAAGTTGATCTGGTCTTTTATCAAAATGAATACTATGTGCAGCAGCAGGACGTGCAATACCTCCTGCACAACCACATACAGAGTTAATCATACATAAAGTTACACCAGGATTAGCAAATGCATCTTCTACTTCCTCTACTGTTTTTAACTCTTCATAACCTGCATCTGTGATTTCTTTTCTTGCTAGCTTCACAACATCATTCATAAAAAAATTAAATTGAACGTTCATAAGCCACTTCCTTTCATTACCATAATAATAGCAATTTCTGTTTATAAGCTCAACTCATTTACTCGTTAATACGTTATCTAACAAGGTAGAGAATTGTTCGACAGATTGGAAAACGGACTTTTCATTTGTTTGAATATCTTCTTTTAATTGAGCAACGGTACCTTTCATTTCTTCTAAAGATAAAACACGATCCACAATCATTCGTTCTAATGTAGATTCAAACCAATGTAAGTTTTGCATAAGTCGTCTTTTTTCTAACGATACCGCTCCATTAAAAAACTCAATAATCATTTGTAGTGTTTCATCCATTCCTTCGCTATATAAAGAGGAACACGTTAATACTCTCGGAGACCATCCTTCTGTAATTGGTGGGAATAAAGTCATCATACTTCGATATAATTGAGCTGTTTCTTGGGCAGCAATCTTATTATCTCCATCTGCTTTATTGATTAAAATACCGTCTACTAATTCAAGTATCCCCCGCTTTATTCCTTGTATTTCATCACCAGCTCCTGTAAGGGCAACTAAAAGAAAGAAATCAACCATGTCTCTTACAATTGTTTCTACTTGCCCTACGCCTACGGTTTCAACAATAATAATGTCAAAACCAGCCGCTTCACATAAAAGAATACTTTCCCTTGTACTGCGATTGACACCACCTAATGTACCACTCGTTGGTGAAGGTCGAATAAAGGAATTTGGATGTTGCGATAAAGTTTGCATCCGAAGTTTATCCCCTAATATACTACCTCCTGAAATGGTACTAGATGGGTCAACAGCTAAGACAGCCACTTTATATCCTTTTTCACATAAATAAGTACCAAATGTATTAATAAATGTACTTTTCCCTGCTCCTGGCACACCTGAAATCCCAATTCGATAACTTTTATTAGCATATGGCATTACATCGTGTAATAGCTGCTCACCAAGTTTACGGAAAGAGGACTTTTGACTTTCTAATAATGTAATCCCTCTAGAAAGGGCTACTATGTCTCCTTTTATTAGTTCCTCTTTTAATTGATCGACAGAAATTGGCTTACGCATTGCCATCCCATCCAAGGCGTTTTTCAATTTCATTTATAATAATCGTTGCAGCTTTTGGAATAACCGTACCTGGTCCAAAAATAGCTGCTACTCCTGCTTGTTTTAATCCTTCATAATCTTGTTCTGGAATAACACCACCACAAATGACAACAATATCCTCACGTCCATATTTTTTCAATTCTTCAATAACTTGAGGAACTAAAATATTATGGGCTCCTGCTAATGAACTTACACCGATACAATGTACATCATTTTCAACTGCTTGTCGTACTGCTTCTTCAGCGGTTTGGAAAAGTGGTCCCATATCTACATCAAATCCTAAATCAGCATAACCACTTGCTACGACTTTCGCACCTCTATCATGACCATCTTGTCCTAGTTTGATGATTAAAATACGTGGACGACGACCTTCTTCTTCAACAAATGCTTCTACTTGTTTTCGAACAGCTTCAATTTCATCTTGATGTTGGTAATTAGCACTATATACACCTGTCACATGATTGTGATTAGCCTCATAACGACCACTTACTTCTTCAATTGCCATGGAAATCTCCCCTAAGGTAGCACGAACTCTGGCTGCATCAACAGACAATTTTAATAAATTTCCTTCTCCAGTTTTGACCGCTTCTGTAAGTGCTGTTAACGCTGCTTGTACCGCTTCATTATCTCGTGTTTCTTTTACTTTTTTTAATCGTGCTAATTGATTTTTTAATACTAGGTCATGATTAACTGCTAAAATTGGGATATCTGCTTTTTCATTGCTTTCGTATATATTTACCCCAATAATTTTTTCTGTGCCAGAATCAATTAATGCTTGGCGTTTCGTTGCTACTTCCTCAATTCTCATTTTTGGAATACCTTGTTCGATCGCCTTTGTCATACCACCAAGTTTTTCAATTTCTTTTAAATGAACGAGCGCTTTTTCTACTAATTCATTTGTTAATTGTTCTACATAGTAAGAACCACCTAATGGGTCAATATAACTGCATAAGTCTGTCTCTTTTTGAATATATAATTGGGTATTACGAGCAATTCGCGCTGAAAAATCAGTTGGTAAGGCAATTGCTTCATCCAGTGCATTTGTATGTAAAGACTGTGTACCACCTGTTGTCGCCGCAAATGCCTCAATACACGTTCTAGCAATGTTATTAAATGGATCTTGTTCTGTTAATGACCAGCCTGATGTTTGTGAGTGGGCACGAAGCATGGATGATTTTTTATTTTTAGGCTGAAATTGTTCCATTAATGTTGCCCATAATAAACGACCAGCACGGAGTTTCGCTACCTCTAAGAAGTAATCCATTCCAATTCCCCAGAAGAACGATAACCGTGGGGCAAAATCATCAATTGGAATACCTGCTTCTATCCCTGTTTTTACATATTCAAGTCCATCTGCTAACGTATATGCTAATTCTAAATCTGCACTAGCCCCTGCTTCTTGCATATGGTAACCAGAAATACTAATGCTATTAAATTTCGGCATATGTTCAGACGTATATTGAAAAATATCACTAATAATTTTCATTGATGTTTGAGGTGGATAAATATATGTATTTCGAACCATATATTCTTTCAAAATGTCATTTTGAATTGTCCCTGATAACAATTCTTGAGACACCCCTTGTTCCTCTGCTGCAATAATATAAAAAGCCATAATTGGTAAAACCGCACCATTCATTGTCATCGATACAGACATTTTATCTAATGGAATATCTTGAAATAATATTTTCATATCTTCTATGCTATCAATGGCTACACCCGCTTTCCCTACATCCCCTTGAACGCGGGGATGATCAGAATCATAACCGCGGTGTGTTGCCAAATCAAAAGCAACAGATAATCCCTTTTGTCCTGCTGCTAAATTACGCTTATAAAAGGCATTACTTTCCTCAGCAGTAGAAAAACCAGCATACTGGCGAATTGTCCACGGACGATTTGTATACATTAGTGGATAAACACCTCGAATATACGGTGCAAATCCTGGCATAAAATTAGTAAAATCATAGTCTTTTCTTTTTTCTGTGCATGTTGGACGAGTAAAAGTTTGAAATACTTGTCTCATTATAATTCACCTCTACTTGTTAACAGACGTTTATTTTCATAGTTGAAGATACCACCTGCAGCTTCTATTTCTAAAAACTGTTGCCATGCTTTTTCACTAATATCATAAGTTAATTCCTCAATTGTATATGCACCTGCTAATGGATCCTTTACACGATTTACTTTACTTTCTTGAAGTAAAATATGCTGCACATTTCGTGCTAGTCGAGTGCCTTCCTCTCCATCAAATGTGCGAAGGTAAAGATAATTTGCCCCTCCTACGATACTAGCAAACCCTTGTAATGTAGCTGCAACTAATGTATCATGACGATTTTCTTCTGTTGTTTCTGTTAGTTTTGTTTCACTAATAATTGTAGGCTCAATTTGTTCTACTCCATATTGATCAAGCAATGTTGCCCATAAAACATGGCATGCTCTTAATTTACTAATTTCTAAAAAGACAGAATGTCCAACTCCGGTTTTCCAAACAAGATGTTTCAGAACATCTTTTGGTTCAAATCCTTCTTCTTTTAATGTTTCTACCCATTGGACAGCGCTTGCAAAAAAGAATGCCAATTCACCTACGACTGTTCCTTCTTGTTTCGTGGTATCAATCACAGCACACTTTACAGACAAATTATGTTCATTTATAAACGTAATTGCCTTTACCAATTCCGGCTGTTGAGCTTCTTCAGATAAAGAAAGTGCGATAATGCCACATTCCTTTTCTTCCTTCTGTTCAAAAAAAGCATGTACATATTTCATTACGTCTTCAATATCTTTGTTAACTTCTAAACAAAAATGATTAAATGGCACATCTTGCAAAGATTGAGCCACTTTCTCAAATGAATTAAAACAATTTTCAATTGTATGTTGATTAAGATGAACAACTTGTTGATCATAATCATTTACTTGTTTTAATAATGCCTGTAAATGATCAGCTGAATCTGAGACTATCTGTTGTGCAATCAAACATTCCGTTGGAAATGATGGTAATGATGGATAACTTCTTTGTTTTGTTGATAAAATTGGAACACGAATTCCTTCTACTTCTTTTTCAATTGGGCTATTAAATTTACTTGCAACTTCTTTCCAATCTTCAAAGGAATACGGATGAAAATTTTTAAAATTCATAATAATCCCCTCCTATGTCTAGTTTACAACGAAAGCGCTCTATATTTCACAAATAAAGGTACCTCTATAATCATTTTTTTTCGACAAATACGCCATTTTATGTAAATAAAAAGACACGGCGGGAACGTGTCTTTCCATTATCTTCAATATAGAGAAGTTGTTTCCTGATTCATTCCCTCTAATATTTCTTTTACTCTACCTAAAAATTGTCCACAAATGTATCCGTCTAAAACACGATGATCTAATGATAAACATAAGTTAACCATGCTACGCACAGCAATCATATCATTTACGATTACAGGTCGTTTCACAATTGATTCCACTTGTAAAATTGCCGCTTGTGGATAATTAATAATACCGGCAGATGCAACAGACCCAAAAGAACCTGTATTATTTAGTGTAAATGTACCTCCACTACTATCATCTACTTTTAATTTTCCAGTTCTTGCTTTGTTCGCCAATTCATAAATATCCCTAGCAATTCCTTTAATACTTTTTTCATCTGCATGTTTAATAACAGGAACAAATAGCTCTCCTTCATTTGCAACAGCGATTGAAATATTAACGTCTTTTCGAATAATAATATTCTCTTTTGCCCATGTTGCGTTTATCATTGGAAACTCTTTTAATGCAGTAGCAACAGCTTTAACGAAAAAGGCGAAGAAAGTAAGTGAAAAACCTTCTCTCTCTTTAAATTCTTTCTTTACTTTATTCCGATAGTTTACGAGATTTGTTACATCAACTTCTATCATCATCCATGCATGTGGAATTTCATGTTTACTGCGAACCATATTTGCCGCAATTGAACGACGAATAGCCGTTACAGGTATAACAGTATCATTTCCATTAATTTGTGGAATGGTTACTTGTTCTTGTTTTACATTTTTTTGTGGTTGAACAGGTACTTCTACCGTTCTCATTTCTACCTCTTTTGTTTCTACTTTTTGTGTTGGTTTGTTTTCAATAAATTGTAAAACATCTTTACGTGTTACACGGCCGTTCATTCCTGTTCCATTAATCATTGTTAAATCAATTTCGTGTTGGTTTGCCAACGATAATACAGCTGGAGAATAACGCACTTTCTTATCTGTTTGTACTTCAGAGGCTACAGTCACTTCTTCTTTAACCATAACGGTTTCTTCTTTCGATGAAGCGCTTTCTGTTTCGATGAAACAAATAATCTCTCCAACCTCTAACGTATCATCCTCTTTTGCAACTAATTCTTTAATAATACCTTCAAAGGAAGATGGAATTTCTGCATTTACTTTGTCTGTCATCACTTCAGCCAGTGGATCATATTTATTTACTTTATCTCCTACAGAAACAAGCCACTTACTTATCGTTCCTTCTGTTACACTTTCGCCAAGCTGAGGCATCGTAATTTTTTCAATAGCCACATATACTCCCCCTTGTTTTAAAATAAGGCTAGCTCTCTTGCTGCTACTTCAATTTTATCTGGGTTTATCATAAAGAATTTTTCCATTGTAGGTGCATATGGCATAGCCGGAATATCTGGACCACATACTCGTTTAATTGGTGCATCTAAGTCAAATAAACAATTTTCCGCAATAATTGCCGCTACTTCACTCATCACACTACCTTCTTTTGTATCCTCTGTTACGAGTAATACCTTTCCTGTCTTTGAAGTTGCCTCAATAATGCTTTGTGCATCTAATGGATAAACGGTACGCAAATCTAAAATATGAGTAGAAATTCCCTCTTTCTCTAATCGTTCAGCTGCTTGAATGGCGAATTGAACACATAGTCCATATGTGATAATTGTAATATCTGTTCCTTCTCTTTTTACATCTGCTTTGCCAATTGGAAGTGTATAATCTGTTTCAGGTACTTCTCCTTTTATTAGACGATAAGCACGCTTATGTTCAAAAAATAAAACTGGATCATTATCACGAATTGCCGATTTTAATAACCCCTTCGCATCATAAGGAGTAGAAGGAATAACAATTTTTAAACCTGGTTGATTGGCAAACAATGCTTCTACAGATTGAGAATGGTACAATGCGCCATGAATACCGCCACCAAAAGGAGCGCGAATAGTAAGTGGACAATTCCAATCATTATTAGAACGATAACGAATCTTTGCCGCTTCCGAGACGATTTGGTTCACAGCTGGCATAATAAAATCAGCAAATTGCATTTCGGCAACTGGTCGTAATCCGTACATTGCCGCTCCAATGCCAACACCGGCAATAGCCGATTCAGCCAATGGTGTATCAATAACACGATTTTCACCAAAGCGGTCATACAACCCTTGAGTCGCTTTAAAAACGCCCCCCTTTACCCCAACATCTTCTCCTAATACGAATACTTTTGAATCTCGCTCCATTTCTTCATGTAACGCTAAGTTAATAGCATCTATATATGATAATACAGCCATTTGCTTATCCCCCTATTCTTCGTATACGTATCGAAGTGCATGTTCTGGCTTTGCATAGTCGGCTTGTTCTGCATACTCCGTTGCTTCGTTTACTAATTTTGTAATTTTATTCATCATCTGTGATTTCATTTCATCATTTAAAATGTTTGTATCACGCAAATATTTTTCAAAAGAAAGTAAACAATCTTTTTCTCTTATTGCTTCTAATTCTTCTTTTGAACGATAAACTCGGTCATCATCATCACTCGAATGAGCTGTTAAACGATTCGTAATTGCTTCAATTAACGTTGGTCCTTCTCCTTTTTTTGCCCGCTCAGTTGCTTCTTTTACAACTTTATATACTTCTAATGGATCATTTCCGTTAACTGTAAAACCTGGCATGCCATAGCCAATTGCACGGTCTGATACACGCTCACAACCTAATTGTTTACTAACTGGAACAGAAATAGCATATTTATTGTTTTCACACATAAAAATAACAGGTAACTTGTGAACACCCGCAAAATTGGCTCCCTCATGAAAATCACCTTGATTCGAAGAACCTTCTCCAAAGGTTGTAAATGCAACGACATTTTTTCCTTCGATTTTTCCGGCTAAGGCGATTCCAACAGCATGAGGCACTTGTGTCGTTACTGGTGAAGACCCTGTTACAATTCGATTTTTCTTTTGACCAAAATGACTAGGCATTTGACGTCCACCTGAATTTGGATCCTCTGCTTTGGCAAAGGCAGATAACATTAATTCTTTCGCTGTCATGCCAAAAGCAAGAACAACACCCATGTCACGATAATATGGCAATACATAATCTTCTTCTCGATTCAACGCAAATGCTGCGCCAACTTGTGCAGCTTCTTGCCCTTGACAAGAAATGACAAATGGAATTTTTCCTGCTCGATTTAATAGCCACATCCGCTCATCCAACTTACGAGCTAAAAGCATTGTTTCATACATGTTTAATACTTCTTCATCTGTTAACCCAAGTGCATCATGTTTATTTTGAACAATCATTTCTTCTCCCATTACAATACCCCCATTTTTAAGAATGTAATGCGTTTCCTTCGACCGCTAAGGCTGCTTCTCCAATCGCCTCTGATAAAGATGGATGAGGATGAATCGTTTTGCCTATTTCAAGCGCAGTTGCATCTAACACTTGTGCTAAGGTTGCTTCTGAAATCATATTTGTCACTTGTGGCCCAATCATATGCACACCTAATAAATCATCATTTTCCTCATTTACAATTACTTTTACAAATCCATCTACTTCTCCATAAACAAGCGCTTTTCCAATACCCCTAAAGGAAAATTTAGCACTTTTTACTTTGTATCCTTGGTTTACTGCCTCCTGTTCTGTTATCCCAACAGAAGCTACTTCTGGATGACTATATACACATTTTGGAACATGATTGATGCTCATTAGAGTTGGTTGTAAACCTGCCATATGTTCAACTGCAATAATTCCTTCGTGAGAAGCAACATGAGCCAATTGCAAGCCACCAATAACATCGCCAATGGCATAAATATGTGATTCTTTCGTTTGATAAAATTCATTTACAACAATAATCCCTTTGTCTGTTACAATGTCTGTATTTTCAAGCCCAATATTTGTAATGTTTGCAGAGCGTCCAACAGAAACAAGCATTTTGTCAGCTATAAATTCTTGTTTAACCCCTTTTACTTCTGCACATATAGACACTGCCCCATTTACTTCTAATGTCGTTGGTAGAACATTCGCTCCAGTTATCATTTTGATTTTTTTCTTTTTAAAGAGCCTTGTCATTTCTTTGGAAATATCCTCGTCCTCTAATGGAAGAATTCGATTTGCATATTCAAGGATTGTCACTTCAACCCCAAAATCAGATAACATAGAAGCCCACTCAATTCCGATTACACCACCGCCAACGATAATAATAGACTTAGGAAGCTTCTGCATCTCTAACGCTTCATCGGAAGTCATAACAAATTCCCCATCAATTTGTAATCCTTGTAAAGATCTTGGTTTTGAACCTGTAGCAATAATCACATTTTTTGGAATTAGAATTTCATTATCACTGCCATCATTCATCTCAACAGAAATTGATCCTGGCATTGGTGAAAAAATAGATGGACCTAAAATTCGGCCATATCCTTCATATACATCAATTTTTCCTTGTTTCATTAAATGTAAAATCCCTTTGTGTAGTTGGTCGATAATTTTTGTTTTACGTTGTTGAATTCCTTCCATATTTAAGGATACTTCGCCAACTTCAATGCCAAATTCACTTGCTTTTTTCGCTGTCACGTATACTTCTGCACTACGTAACAATGCCTTACTTGGAATACAGCCTTGATGCAAACATGTTCCGCCTAGCTTTTTACTTTCCACAATCGCTGTTTTTAATCCAAGCTGAGAGGCTCGAATCGCAGCTACATATCCACCTGGTCCTCCACCTAATACAACTACATCATATTCGATTGCCATTGTGTCACACTCCTACATTATTTTAAAAACCACATATTAGTAAGATTATCTGTACTTGTTAACTAACCGACAGATAATGTTCAATATTCAGAACCATCAGGATATACCTTCTCTTTTTCTTCTTCTCGTAGGACGCGAAGGCAACCTTCTACTAAGGCCTGTAATTCATTTTCACCTGGATAAATGATGACATCACAAATCCATTGCACATAAGAAATTATTTCTTTCGTTAAATAATCGCTATATGCTAGATTACCTGTTAAAATGATGCCATCAATTTGCCCTTTCAATACTACACTGCAACGACCTATTTCTTTGCTAATGTTATAGGCCATCGCATCATAAATTAATTTGGTGTACGTATCGCCTTGTTGAATTTTTCTCTCGATTTCATCTTTATCACTTGTACCTAAATACCCTACTAATCCAGCTTTTTCAACAAGCTGCTTTATTATTTCTTCGTAGCAATATTTCCCACTATAGCATAAATCAATTAAGTCTCTAATTGGCATCGTACCTGCACGTTCAAGACTAAAAGGTCCCTCTCCAGCTATGCCATTATTCACATCTACTACTTTTCCATACGCATGAACACCAACGGTAATACCTTTCCCCATATGAACAACAATATAGCGGACATCTTCATAGTTCTTCCCTTGATTCTTTGCTACTTTTTTGGCAATTGCTTTATGATTCAAGGCATGAAAAATACTTTTTCGTTCCACTTCAGGAAATCCGCTAATTCGAGCAATATCTGTTAATTCATCTACGACTACAGGATCAACAATAAAGGATGGAATATTTAACCCCATCGCAATTTCATCTGCCAAAATAGCGCCTAAATTGGAAGGGTGATAACTGTTATTTCCTTCTTTTAAATCCTTTATCATTTCTTCATTAATCCGATAAGTGCCACCTTGAATGGGACGTAGTAAACCACCTCGTCCGCAAACAGCGTGTAACTTAGATAAGTTAATCCCTTCTTCATCTAATGTTTCTAATATTATTTTTTTACGAAATTTATCTTGTTCAAGAATGGACGAAAATGTTGTTAATGCTTCTTCCTGATGATGGATTGTTTTTTTTAACATACATTGTTCATTCTCAAATACTCCAATTTTTGTTGAATGATTACTAGGGTTAATGACCAATATACGATAGTGAGGCACGTTTGGTTTCCACCCTATTCTTATCGATTTAAGCGATGACTTAAAATATGATGTGGATTCGTTAAAAATTGACTTCTAGCATTACGAACACTTGAAATCCGTTCTTCTGCTAATCGATCTGCTGCTAAGTAAGTTGGAATATTGTCACGTTTAGCAATCTCAATTACTTTGGCAATATTATCATAGATTCCCTCTACTTTTTTCATTGCCCGTTCACGATTATATCCATACAATTCATCGGCAACGTTAATTACACCACCAGCATTAATAACATAGTCTGGGGCATAAATAATTCCTAATTCAGAAATCATGTCTCCATGACGAGCTTCTTTTAATTGATTATTGGCGGCTCCTGCAATCACTTTACATTTCAATTTTGAAATTGTATTGTCATTGATTGTTGCACCTAGCGCACATGGTGCATAAATATCACATTCGACATCATAAATATCAGCAGGATCGACAGCCACTGCACGAAACTCATTTACAACGCGTTTTACAGCTTCTTCATTAATGTCTGTAACAATTAGTTTCGCACCTTCTTCATGTAAATAACGGCATAAATTATATGCCACATTCCCTACACCTTGAACAGCAATCGTCTTTCCTTCCAATAAATCTGTTCCGAAAGCCTCTTTCGCCGCTGCCTTCATCCCGCGATAAACACCGTAAGCTGTCACTGGGGATGGATTTCCTGATGAGCCAAAGGATGGAGAAATTCCTGTTACGAAATCTGTTTCTTCATGAATAATATCCATATCATCCACTGTCGTGCCTACATCTTCAGCGGTAATATAACGGCCGTTTAATCCTTGAATATAGCGGCCAAATGCTCGAAACATTGCTTCATTTTTATCTTTACGTGGATCACCAATAATAACTGTTTTGCCACCGCCTAAATTTAACCCGGCAGCTGCATTTTTATAGGTCATACCTTTTGCTAAACGAAGGGCATCTTCAATCGCATCTTCTTCTGAAGCATATGTCCACATTCTTGTCCCCCCAAGAGCTGGACCTAATGTTGTATCATGAATCGCAATAATTGCTTTTAATCCCGATTCCTTATCTTGACAAAATACTAATTGCTCATAATCATACGTTTCCATATACTTAAAAATTTCCATCGGTAATTCCCTCCATTTTCTACTACTTCTACTGCTAATACTAACGAATATACTTTTGTTTTTGCACCATCTAAACAAGATGTTAACACAATTGGCACATTTGCAACGATGAGGATTTCTTTGCTTTATATACAAAAAACACATGACTTTTGCCTAAAAAATAACTATGTCAATTATATATGCTACTAACTGAGGTTCAGTCACTAGGCAACTAGCAATCTCTTTTCTTTAAGATAAAAAATCTCTTCCATGCAAATAGACCATGGTAAATTATGTCCCTTAATTTCTCAAAATCTATTATTTTTTGAAATTAACGCTTTAATTTACTTCGACAGAATAAACCCTTTTTCTCTTGTAGAGAAATCGTGCAATTTTTTCCCGATGGCTTACCTACAAAAAGAAGTTATTTTGCATCACAATTAAATAGCTCATTGTAACAACACTTGTCTAATCTTCTAATTTACACTTCTTTTGTCCCTTTAACCACCTTCATTTTCCATTATGCAAAATTCGTGCCAAACAATAAATCAAATATGAACAATAATTGACAGATTAAAGTGTGCAATTTTATTCACAGTCCGCAACTATTTGCATGCCATTTTTTTCATGGTTATATTTATCGAGCTTGTAATATAAGTTTCGAACAGATATCCCTAGTGAATTCGCAGCCTTCGTTTTGTTACCATCAAAATAAGCAATCCGTTTTTCAATTATTTTTTGTTCAAACCCATTTACTTCTTCTTCTAATTTACTAAATACCGTTCTTTGTTCTTCTTTCCTTGGTGACGATAATTTTTCCGTCATGATTCCTTGTAAATCTTGTATTTTCATAACTGTTTCATTGTAATCCATAAAAATAATTGCTCGAGCTAAAATATTTTCTAATTCTCGAACATTTCCAGGATATTGTTGTTCTACTAAAAAACGAAGTGCCTCTGGTGAAATAGCTTCTATATTTCTTCCGTAATCTTGATTAATCTTTTGCAAAAGTTTACTTGCAATCGTCGGAATGTCTTCTTTTCGATGTCTTAATGGTGGAATGACAATTGGGATTTTATTCAAACGATAATATAAATCCTCTCGAAATGTTCCTTCCGCCACCGCTTTTTCTAAATTACGATTTGTTGCTGTAATAACACGTACATTAATTAAAATTGGTTTATTTCCACCAACTCGAATAATTTCTTTTTCCTGCAATACTCGAAGTAACTTCGCTTGCGTATACAAAGGAAGTTCTCCTATTTCATCTAAAAAAATACTCCCATTATTGGCCTCTTCAAAAAAACCCCGTTTTCCACCGCGTTTTGCACCTGTAAACGCTCCTTCTTCATAACCAAATAACTCACTTTCCAATAGTGAACCTGAAATAGCTGCACAATTCACCCGAATAAACTTGTTATATTTTCGATCACTATCGTTATGAATAGCATGTGCAAAAAGCTCTTTTCCCGTTCCTGATTCACCTCGAAGTAATACTGTCACGGGAGTCCGTGCAGCTAGCTTTGCTTGTTCGATTGCAGCTTTTATCATTTCTGATTCGCCTGCAATATCCGCAAATGTATATTTTGCTTCTAATGTTCGAATAATTTGTCTTGCTCGATTTAATTCTTTCGTTAATTGCTGGATTTCTGAAACATCATGAATAATTCCAACACTTCCTCTTAAAATTCCGTCTACAATAACAGGTGCAACATTTACTAGAACATCTCGTTTGTTTGGTCCTACCTTCATTCTAGCTCCTCTCATCGGCCGACGTGTTCGCAACACTTCCATATGAACACTTTCTCCTTCTGAAATATCTATAGTTGCTGGTTTTCCAATTACATCTTCTGACGTTAAACCTGTTAACTTTGTGTATGCTTGATTGATTAATATCCCCTTACCATTTTCATCTACAACGGAGATTGCTTCTTCTGAAGATTGAATAATCGCTTCTAGCATCGACTTAATTTCTTTTTCATTATGTACCACCTTGGTTTCCCCCTTTATCCAACATAAGCTTCCCTCATCTAAAATAGCCATTTGCCCTTATTATAATACATTCATTTCTCTTTTTTGCTTTATTCACCCTTGAAACATTCAAGCTAAAATACTTGAAAAAAAAGAGTATTTCAAACATTATATAAATATACAGTTATGAAAGGGGGTATTTACATGCAGCGCATTGTCGCACTTTTGTTAGCAGCATTCCCCATATTCCTCGCGATGCTCGGATTTAAATGGATGAGGGACTCTGTTTTTGCTATTTTAAACCCAATATTCCCTTCTGTTTTCCTTCAATTTATTTGTGCGCTTTTTTTGTTTCTCTTTGGTATTTACTTGTTCGCAAGCTTTATCCTACATCGAGACCGTAAACGTAATAAAGTCCAAAAACGATTTCAACAAAAGCAAAAAACTGACGCCTAAAACGTCAGTTTTCTAGTTTATATGTCCATAACACTGCCTTCTTCGGATAATCTGTTATAATGCCACTTACATGCAATGCACACATTTCACCTAATCCTTTATCTGTATTCACTGTATATACACGAATATCCAAATCACTTTCTAAAAAATGCTTTATATCTTTTTCCTTTACATGTTTAAAATTTGTATGAATGGCTTTTGCACCATGAAGTTTTACATACTCGGTAGGATTATTCATTACTCTTGTGGAAATAAGTGCTGTTTCAATGTCACTTGCTAACTGATGGCATTTCCACATGCTTTCATGATTAAAGGAAGATAAAATAACTCGATCTTCATATCCATACTTTCTCGTTAAATTAATGACACTTTCTTCTAATCCATAATAGTTAATAACATTATTTTTTAATTCTACATTTATCATTAAATCATTATTTAAAGCCCACTCATATACTTCTTGTAACATAGGAATTGTTGTCTTTCCTACTTTATTAACAAATTTGTGAGAGGCATTTAAACGTTGAAGTTCTTCATATGTGTATTGTTTAACTAATCCACTTCCATTTGTCGTCCGATCCACTGTCTCATCGTGAATAACTGCGAGTATATTGTCCTTTGTCAATTGTACATCTAACTCGATTGCATCTGCCCCTTCACGCCATGCTGCTTCAAAAGAGAGCATTGTATTTTCCGGAAAGTTCCCTGCCGCTCCGCGATGTCCAAAAATTTTCATCCCTTCCACCTCTAAGTGTTTACTCTAAACCCTTTTCATTGCTATACTGTATCATATTGATAAAGGAGGGATTTTATGAGACCTTTACAACTATCACCTGAAACAGCCATTAAACTTGCAAAAGAATTAAATGTTCCACTAGAACAATTAATGCATATGCCACAACACATCTTAGTTCGCAAGCTAATGGAATTAGAAAGTAAAAAAGAATCGAAGGAGTAATCCTTTGATTCTTTAACACGTACGTATATTCCAGTCTAAAAGGAGCGTTGATATGGATACTACTCAAATATATAAATATACAATCGTAAAAGCAAAATGTAATCATACAGGCGAATATATCGCACTCGTTCCCGTATTTCATAATGGATTTGAATATACACGTGCCTATGGCTTTACAGAAATAGATTACACAAAAATTTAACTGATTTGCTAACAGAAGAAATCCATTACTATAAAGATAATAATTTAGAACTTCCCATTGATCATTATATCCCATCAATCGATGCAGCTAATTATCTTCCTTTCGATGAATTAGAAGATGGAGATTTCTATGAAGAAATTTCTGTTACTATCCACTTTGTTACCTGTTAAACATTCATAGAAATCATTGTTGCGAAACAAAAAATGATATTCCATCCTATTTTTCTTTATTACGTAAAAGGTACGAATATAACTTAAAATAAAATTAATCTGCTCTTAATTTTAACTCCATAAATATTGCTCCCTCGATTGGGTTATATATGTATGGTTCAATATGATAGAATCCCATTGAAGAATATAAACTATGGGCTTTTGTTAGCGTTGAAAGTGTATTAAGTCTCATATAATCATAATGAAGCTTTGATGCTACTTCAATCACCATCTCAACAAGACGTTTACCAATTTTTAAACCTCTGTACGAATCGCGAACATATAGTCTTTTCATTTCACATATCCCTTCAGAAAGCTTTCGAAGGGCAACACAGCCTGCTGCTTTCCCATCAACTAAGGTTAATAGTAAAATACCATCTGGTACTCCATACTTTCCTGGCAATTCTTTAAATTCTATTTCAAAATCTTGAAAAGCAAGATCGATTCCAAGCGATTTTGCATATTCTAGAAATAGTTTTTTCACATCTTCTAACTCGCTTACATCTTGAGCTGTTACATACTTGAATTCAAGCATACATTCCATTTCATTAACTATCTTATCCACCTTATTTCTCCCCCACATCCACCCTGTTGTTCAGAATTAAAAATTGGGTTATATTTTCACTTCTTGTTTAATTAAATTATACATGATTTCTTACCTATTTCATTTATGTAATTAGCTTTCATCGTTTAATAAATTTAGATTAGTTAGATAGAAAATGGGAGGTCTCTTATGTCAACTATAAAAATAATAAAAATAAATGCAGAGAACTGGCGCGAAGCACTTGCACTCTCTGTACATGATGAGCAACAAAAATATGTTGCTTCTGTTACACCCCCCGTTGCAATTGCACTTGCAAAAGCATATATCAAACCAGATGGAAAAGTAGTAGAACCATACGGTATTTACAATCAAAATCAAATAGTGGGATTCTTCAACCTGCACTATACACCTAAAAGCAAAGATGATTATTGGCTTTTTCATTTTTTTATTGATAAAAAATTTCAAAGAAATGGATTCGGTTCTAAAGCTCTCACTGAAATAATCAAGCATATTAAACATACTAATCCTTCTTTTCAACGACTGCGCTTAACGGTTCATCCTGAAAATGATGCCGGAAAATCATTTTATACGAAATTTGGATTTACGGACGATCATGTTTTAACATTTGATGAACCAACTTTTTCTTATCTAAGAATAGAGCAAGATTAAAAAATAGTATAAATTTGAAAAGAACATGTTTAAAAAATTATTCAAAACATGTTCTTTTTTATTGTGTTTGATTAACTTCTTTATAAAAGTTCTTAATAATCTTTTCGATAACTAAACAAAAAAAGAATACCAATCATGATAGTATTCTTTTACTTCTTACTCATTTAAAACTCAATAATTTTATATTGTAATTCTTCGGAAACATAATAAGTTAGACAAAGCGCTAAATCTTTAAAAAATTTGAACGAAACAGGCTTTTCGCCTATTCCACAAACACCTAGATAACATAAATTATTAAAGATTGTAATACTTAACACATTTTCGTGATTTTATTAAAAAGATAGGAGTGGTACTTTGCATAACCAATACAATGATTATTATCGATCCCCTCAGCCAAGTGGTTATTTCAACCTTGGACAACAAACGTTTGATGTAATAAACCCGGTTATAACTCATGCAATATTAGAAGTCCAAGAATCAGGTTATCAATACGCACTAACAGAAGCAGTCGCCATGGGTTATCTGATGGGAAAAGGCTATGATTATAATACTGCTTGGAACATTGTAAAATCTTGGTTAGGACCCCCAGGTATACCATTGCCTATTTCGTATTAAAATTGACATCAGCTATTTGAATAAAGACTTTTCAACCTTCTTGCAGTCATTTTCATGACTGCTTTTTTATACTTTCATCCATTCTTTTAAGAGTGTTCACTCTGTTTTTTCCATACTTGAATGACTACGTTTAAATAACCTCTCCTTTTTTAATCATCACTGTCATTTCATAAAAAATACGTTTCTTTTTCGTAAAATAGACAAACACCACTTTTTAGATAATTAAAAAAGTGCCGACGAATCAGAATAATTCATTGGCACTTTATAAGAAATTTATACGCTTTATAGTAAACGTTTATAATTCGTTTTCCAATTATTTATTGCATTCTTCGAAGTTCACAAAAGTCTTGCTATGCTTAACTTGTATAAACTTTTTATGATACCTTATGCTCTAAACGTAATTTATCAGCAACCATGGCGATAAACTCACTATTAGTTGGTTTTGCTTTTGTCATGGATACTGTATAGCCAAATAAAGTCGAAATGCTTTCCATGTTACCACGACTCCACGCTACTTCAATCGCATGACGAATTGCACGTTCAACACGAGATGCTGTTGTGTTGTATTTTTTAGCGATGTCTGGATAAAGAACTTTTGTAATGGAGCCTAACAGCTCAATGTCATTGTAAACCATTGTAATAGCCTCTCTTAAGTATAAATACCCTTTAATATGAGCAGGAACGCCAATCTCATGAATAATCGTCGTAATACTTGCATCTAGGTTTTTAGGCTTGCTGTGATCAAATACTGGGCGATAAGATGGCATATTTACTTTCGAAATAAGAAGTTCTTTTCCTGCTACACTACGAATTTGAGATGCTAAGTTTTCCATATCAAATGGTTTTAGCACAAAATAAGAAGCACCTAGTTCAACCGCTTTTTTCGTCACATCCTCTTGTCCAAAGGCAGTTAACATGATAACATGCGGCATCTTTTCCAATTCACTGTCACGCAGTTTATTTAACAGCGCAAGTCCATCCATATGTGGCATAATAATATCCAAAATTAGAACATCTGGCTTCTTATCTTTCACTAATGTTAAACAATCTTGACCATTGTATACCCCACCTACAAATTCAAGATCTGGTTGTGTTGCAATAAAGGATTGAAACATTGTTACCAATTCTCTATTGTCATCAGCAATACAAACACGAATATTCTCCATCTTTTCTCCCCCAAAATCATATTTTTCCCCTACATTCAAAACAATCTGCTCCTGTTATGTAATCTAATTTCGACACAAACGTTGCAAATCCTATAATTTATTATAAATTTAAATGAAAATTGTTAAAATAAAAAAAAATCATCTTTATACGCATCATTTCGACGTTCTCATTTTTCTTTTGTCGAAATTTCTATATATGCTTCTTTTATTTTATATGAAATCGTTCATTTTGTCTTACTATTTGTATAATTAAACCTTTTTATAAAGTAACTATTTCTTATAAAGTAGGATTTTCAATAAAGCATCCTTAATTAACAATCCTTTTATATGAATAAAAAAGCAGGTATTATCCTGCTTTTCTTTCTTCTACTGACGTACGATAAATATCAATACCTGCCTCTTTTAACATCCATTCGATATGAACTCCATATCCAGATGTAGGGTCATTAACAAATACATGCGTAACAGCACCAATTATACGACCATTTTGAATAATAGGACTTCCACTCATCCCTTGAACAATTCCTCCTGTTTGTTCTAATAAACGAGAATCTGTTATTTTAATAACCAATCCTTTTGTAGCAGGTACTTTTTGAGTTGCAATACTTACAATTTCAATATCAAATTCTTCAACCTTTTCATCATCAATAACTGAAAGAATGGTTGCTGGGCCTTCCTTCACTTGATGTGGCAAGGCAATCGGCAATAGCTTTCCATCTAGCTTAGTCGTAATATCCTGATTCATTTCACCAAAAACACCAAATGGGCTATTTCGACTTACATTTCCTAATACATTACTATCTTCCGCAAAACGAGCTAATTTTTCTCCAGGTACACCACTTGCCCCTCTTTGAATAGAAGTCACAAAGGATTTACAAATAACACCATCCTGTACCTGAATCGGCTTATTCGTATCTTCATCAGAAATAACATGTCCTAACGCACCATATTTCAACGAGACAGGATCAACAAACGTAAGTGTTCCAATTCCAGCAGCAGAATCTCGAATAAACAATCCTATTTTATATTTTTCATCTTTTATTCCTTTTAGCGGTTTTAAGACAGTTTCAAATTGTTCGCTTGCTCGAACGATAACTAACTTTAATGCCTCACCTGTTACGCCAGCTTGTTGAATAAATGGTGTTAAGTCTTCCATTTCTTCGATATCTTTTCCATTAATTTTGGTAATAATATCACCACGTTCAATATTAGCAATTTCTCCTGGCGATTTCTTTCCATCTTTTGTTTCAACAAGATGATGCCCAACTACAAGTACACCTTTTGTGTTTAACTTCACTCCAATTGAATGACCGCTAGCCAATAATTTTATATCTTTTAATACTTTTACTGTTGTTTGCTTAATTGGCAATTTTCCAATTCGCATAACCATTTTGCTTGTTCCTACATGGGTTGCTTTCGCTATTGTGTGAATTTGTTTTGTTGAATAGACAGATACATTATTGTTACTTAAAACTTGCATCCCTTTCGAAACTGGTATATATTGTCCTTCAAACATAACTATGTTTTTAGGTATTGAAATATAATTTTTTACAGGGCTACTTACCCATCCTAAGCAAAGTAAAACAAGGAGAATAATGCCAATTGATTTTCTTAGATGTTTATACATTTTTTCACTCTCCTCGTCAGAGATAAACTAGTGAGCAATGTTATTGCTGTAACATTAATTTTACCTAACACCATTTTGATTATTACTAGCAATATTAAAATCAAAAACAAAAAAAAACCACCATACGTAAAAATACGTATAGTGGTCTAAAAATAACCAGTTTTATTTTTCTTTTAACGTTGCTGCACTGCAAATTAACTCTCTTGCATGTTCTTGGGTTACTCCTGTAATTTCTACTCCAGAAATCATTCGTGCAACTTCGTCTACCTTTTCGTCTAATGTTAAAACACGTACCGATGTTTTTGTGCGTTCTCCTTCTACCTCTTTGGCAATAAACAGATGGGTATCAGCCATAGATGCTACTTGTGGCAAGTGGGTAATACACAACACTTGAGAACCAACAGAAACCTTATAAATTTTCTCTGCGATTGCTTGAGCAACTCGTCCACTTACACCAGTGTCTACTTCATCAAAAATAATAGAAGTAATACCTTGGTGTTTTGAGAAAATACTTTTTAACGCTAAAATAATACGAGATAATTCTCCACCTGATGCCACTTTTTCAATTGGTTTTAACGGTTCACCAGGGTTTGTTGAAATATAAAAGGATACATCATCCATTCCCAGTGCAGTAAATTTAATTGCTTCTCCATCAACAATTGGATCTTTATCTGTACCACTAACCGTATGAATATGTACTTTAAACATTGTTTTTTCCATATATAAATGTTTTAACTCTTGATGAATGCTCTCTGTTAATTCTGCTGCATTTTGTTTTCGAAGCGCGGACAATACTTTCCCTTCTTTTACAAGTTCTATAGTAACTTTTTCAAGTTCAGCTTTCACTTGCTCAATGTGGGCATCTTTATTTTCAATTGTCGAAATTTCTTCTTCAATTTTATCGGCATATATCAAAATTTCTTTTACATCTGAACCATATTTCTTTTTTAGCATACTAATTTCTGATAAACGTGATTCAATCATATCTAAACGACGTGGATCATATTCCATGTCATCGATATGATTACGTAATGTATAAGATGCTTCTTCAAGTAAATAATAGCTATTGGTAACTGTTTCAACTAATTCTTTTATTGCTGGTTCTACATCCACAATCGATTCTAGACTATACATGGCACTGCGGATTGCATCTAACCCATTCCCATCATTAAAAGCACCATAAGCATCATTTAAGCCTGTATAAATTTTTTCAAAGTTAGAAATCCGCTTTCGCTCTTCCATTAACTCATAATCTTCATTTTCCACCAAATTAGCAGACCGTATTTCATTTAATTGAAATTGAATTAAGTCTAAACGATGCGCCATTTGTTGTTCATTTTCAGATAACGTTCTCAGTCTCTTCTTAAGCGTTTCATACGTTGTAAATTGCTCTTGGTAGCGAGCTAGCTGTTCCTTAATCTTTTCTCCATGAAAAGCATCTAACAAATGAATATGACGCTCTGGGTCCATTAACTCTTGACTTTCATGTTGTCCATGAATATCAACTAATGTTCGTCCAATTTCTCGCAACACACTATTTGTAACAAGCTTGCCATTGATACGGCAAACACTTTTCCCTTGTGTTGTAATATCACGCTTCAAAATAAGGGAATTTTCTTCTAATTCAATTCCGTGTTCTGCACATTTTTCAATACAAGGATGACCTTCATCAAAGAAAAATAACCCTTCAATTTCCGCTTTATCTGTGCCATAACGAACGAATTCAGATGACCCTCGTCCGCCCACTAATAAGCCAATCGCATCGATAATAATCGATTTTCCCGCTCCTGTTTCACCACTTAAAACAGTTAGTCCACTTTCAAATGAAATGGCAACAAATTCAATAATAGCAAAGTTCTTTATAGTAAGTTCTGTTAACACCCTTACGCTCCTCTCTTACGATAGAAGATCCAATAATCGCTCTTTAATAACATCTGCATCTTCTTTTGTACGACTAATTATCAAGCACGTATCGTCCCCGCAAATCGTCCCGAGAATTTCCTCCCAATCTAATTGGTCAATTAAAATACCAATTGCATTTGCATTACCTGGAAGTGTTTTTAACGTAATTAAATAATCAACCCCATCCATTTTAATAAATGCGTCAATCATTGCACGCTTTAATTTATGAATTGGGTTATAACGATGATCCGATGGTAAGCTATATTTATAACTTCCATCGCTTAATGGTACCTTTACTAAATGAAGTTCTTTAATATCACGTGAAACTGTTGCTTGTGTCACATTAAAGCCTTCTCGACAAAGAATATCAACAAGTTCATCTTGGGTTTGAATTTCTAATTTCGTAATAATTTCTCTAATTTTTAAATGCCTTTGATTTTTATTTAAACTCATAATCGTTTCTCCCTTGGTAAGTCGTAACGAAAAGAGGTAGTGCAAGGCACGCCTCTTATCCGTTAGCTTTTAATTGTTTATGTGCTTCTTTTACAACTTCTTCGATCGCAAACGACAAGAGATTTTCTCCTTTAGATGCTTCTCCGTCCCAATGTAAATGTGCAAGGAATTCGATGTTTCCATCGCCACCTGTAATTGGCGAATACGTTAATCCTTTGACATCGTACCCTTCATTCATTGCAAAATGTAATACATCTTCAATTACTGCCTGATGAATTTTCGGATCGCGAACAATCCCTTTTTTCCCCACATTTTCTTTTCCAGCTTCAAATTGAGGCTTAATTAATGCAAGTACATCACCACCTGGCATAAGAATTGTCGTCAGGTTGGGCAAAATTAAACGCAATGAAATAAATGATACATCAATAGATGCAAATTGGGGCAATCCTTCCGTAAAATCCGCTACAGTTGCATGGCGAAAGTTCGTACGTTCCATTACAACAACTCGTTCATCTTGCCTTAATTTCCATGCCAATTGGTTATATCCAACATCTAAAGCATAAGATAAGACTGCACCATTTTGCAACGCACAATCTGTAAATCCGCCTGTAGAAGAGCCTATGTCTAGCATAATTTTCCCTTTTACATCTACATCAAATGTTTGTAATGCTTTTTCTAATTTATAGCCGCCACGGCTAACATAAGGCATCACTTTCCCTTTGATTGAAATAATAGCATCCACAGGTACTTTTTCTCCTGCTTTGTCTACTCGTTCCTCATTTATATATACTAAGCCAGCCATGATGCCACGCTTTGCTTTTTCTCTTGTTTCAAATAACCCTTGTTCTACAAGTAGAACATCAATTCTTTCCTTTTTTGGATTCATTCTTATAGTTACATCCTTTTTTCTTTTGTTGGAACCATATTTAGTATGCGCTCCACAACCATTTCTGGTGTCATTCCAATTTCTTGTAATAGTTCTTCGACTTCTCCATGTTCAATAAATACATCTGGAATACCCATTCGAGTAATTACTGCATCATAAAATTGACGATCATGTGCAAATTCTAAAATGCTACTACCGAATCCACCCTCTAAACAAGCCTCTTCAATTGTTAATAACGGCATATTTTCAGATAGTAATGAAATAAGTAATTCCTCATCCAATGGTTTAATAAAACGACAGTTAACAACTTTTACAGAAATACCATACGTTTTTTCTACTTTTTTAGCAGCCTCTAACGCCATTGGAATTGTCGTTCCAAATGTTAAAATTCCACAATCTGTTCCTTCTTTTAATACTTCCCATGAACCAATTGGAATTTCTTTTAATTGTTCATCCATGTGAACACCTAGTCCATTTCCCCTTGGATAACGGAGGGCAATTGGACCTTTATTATAGTGAATAGCTGTATTTACTAAGTGCTGACATTCATTTTCATCTTTCGCCATCATAATAACTATATTCGGTATATGACGTAAAAAGGCGATATCAAATACACCTTGATGAGTTTCCCCATCGGCGCCTACTAATCCAGCCCGATCAATACCAATAAATACATTTAAATTTTGACGACAAATATCATGCACAACTTGATCATATGCTCGTTGTAAAAATGTAGAATAGATTGCTAAAAATGGTTTGAAATCTTGAGTTGCAAGACCTGCTGCCATTGTTGTTGCATGTTGCTCTGCAATCCCTACGTCAATCATTCGGTCTGGGAATATTTTGGCAAATTTTTCTAATTTAGAGCCCACTGGCATCGCTGGTGTAATTGCAACAATCTTTTCATTTTCTTTCGCAAGTCGTAAAACCGTATCACTTACAACAGAGCTCCATGCAGGGCCAACTGTATTTGGCTTAATAAAGCTTCCTGATTCAATTTTGTAAGGACCTGTTCCGTGCCACGTCCCAATCACATCTTTTTCAGCTGGTTCATACCCTTTTCCTTTTTTCGTCACAACATGCATTAAAACTGGTCCCTTTGTTTTCTTTGCATATTCTAATTTCTCAAATAACTCCTGGAAATTATGACCATCTATAGGACCAAAGTAAGTAAATCCAAGCTCTTCAAAAAACATGCCATTTACAACCAAATATTTTAAACTATCTTTTACACGTTCCGTAACGCTTGCAAGCTTGCCACCTACTGCCGGAATTTTTTTCAATATATATTCAATATCATGTTTTGCTTCTTGATATTGGCTTGTCGTACGCATTCGTCCTAAGATACTGTGTAACGCACCTACATTTGGGGCAATGGACATTTCATTATCATTTAAAATAACAATGACATTTCTTTTTTCATGTCCAATATGATTTAGGGCTTCTAATGCCATTCCACCCGTTAAAGCACCATCTCCAATGATTGGAATAATATGTTCTTTTGTTCCTTTTAAATCACGAGCAATTGCCATCCCCATTGCTGCAGATAGAGATGTTGAACTATGGCCTGTTTCCCACACATCATGTTCACTTTCAATTCGTTTTGGAAATCCGCATAATCCTTTATATTTTCTTAACGTATCAAACTCACATGCCCGTCCAGTTAAAATTTTATGAACATATGATTGATGTCCAACGTCCCAAAGAAATTTGTCCTCTGGGCTATTAAACACCTTATGCAACGCAATTGTTAATTCTACAACTCCAAGATTCGGAGCAATATGCCCACCCGTAACTGACAATTTTTGAATTAAAAAAGAACGTATCTCTTCGCTTAATTCTTCCAATTGTTGTACTGTCATACCTTTTAGGAACGATGGGTCTTTAATGGATGTCAGATCCACCCAAATCACTCACTTTCCTTTTAACTTCATTTCTCATTGAATTTTTTATTCTTAGTTTATCTAATATTTTACCTTATAAGTACTAAAAAACGTAATAAAAAGAATATTTAGTAGACTTTTTATTATGATTTAGTTTTTTCTTGTCATAATCACATCGCAAAGATTAAGTAAATACGTTGCATCTATCCCAATCAACTGTATTTTTTCCTTTGCCTGTTCAACGGTATTTTTTAAAATCATTTTTGCTTCTCCGAGTGAATAAAGAGTTGTGTACGTACTCTTTTCATTACTTATATCACTTCCAACAGGCTTTCCGATTTCAGATTCCGTTCCTTCTACATCTAAAATATCATCTTGAATTTGAAAAGCCAAGCCAATTAAATAACCAACTTCACGTAACTGTTCTACTTGTTCTTTCGTTGCCCCAGCTAATAATCCAGCTGCAACTAATGGAAAAACTAGTAAACGTCCTGTCTTGTTACGATGAATTTCTTCTAGTTGTTTAATTGTTATTACTTTGCCTTCTGCTTCCATATCTAATACTTGTCCAGCAATCATTCCTTCTGGTCCTGCCGCTTGTGCAAATTCTTCAACAATAGCCAGAAGAATGTCGCTTTGAATTTGTTCTTTTGCTTTTGTTATCATCAAAAAGGCATGGGTTAACAGTGCATCTCCTGCTAAAACTGCATTTGCTTCACCAAATACAATATGGTTAGTTGGTTTTCCACGACGTAAATCATCATCATCCATACATGGCAAATCATCATGTATGAGCGAATACGTATGTACCATCTCTAAAGCGGCAGCAATTGGCAAGCCTACTTTTGTATCTTTTCCAAATGCCTCTAATGTGGCAAATAAAAGAGCAGGACGAATTCGCTTGCCTCCCGCACTTAATGAATATAACATTGCTTCCTTTAATACACTAGGTCCTTGAATTTCTTCTATTTGTTCGTTCATATACGCTTCAAGGTTATTTTTATGGAGACGTAAAAATTCATTTAACGTTCCTAGACTCATTGTCCTTCTCCTTGTAATTCAAAAGGCTTTAACGTATCATCTTCTCCTAAAATGGTTACCATTTGTTTCTCCACTTGTTTTAGCTTTTGATGACATAATTTAGATAGTTCCATTCCTTCTGTAAAATAAGAAATGGCTTCTTCTAATGGAACGTCTCCTTGTTCTAACTTTGTTACAATCTCTTCTAATGCTACAATTGCTTCTTCAAATGTCTTTTCCTTTTTCATTTTACATCCGCTCCTCTATTCCCTGTACAAGGCAATTTGCTTGTCCATCTTTTAACGTTACGTTTACACAATCACCAACTTTTAATTGTTGCACACTCTTTATCATATTTTTTTCATTATCATACATTAAACTATAACCGCGGTCCATAATTTTTAATGGACTTAATGCATCCAATTTCCCAATAAGATTCGTATATGTGTAGCCTTTCACTTCTATAACACGTTGTAACTCTTTCAACATTTGGCGCTGTAATCCATCTACTTTCAATTGAGCTGCCTTTATATCATGACTAGGATGAAATGTTTGTAACTTCAACTGTAATTGAGATAATTGATTTCCCTTTTGTTCTGTATACACTGCCATACTACGCTGAAAAGCATCTAATACACGGTCAAGTTGCTGTTCCTTTTGATTATATAATTGTTGTGGATAACGAAATGCATAAGAAGTCGTTAATTTCCTTACCTCTTGGGTTGCATGTTTTTGAATCCCCTTCATCCCTTGAATAAGACGATTCGTCCGTTGTTCTACTCGTTCTATTAACTCAATCGTACTAGGTGTTACAAGCTCTGCTGCTCCGGTTGGTGTCGGTGCACGCATATCCGCAACAAAATCCGCAATCGTAAAATCCGTTTCATGTCCTACTGCCGAAACAATTGGAATAGTCGATTCATAGATACTTCTAGCTACTATTTCTTCATTAAAAGCCCATAATTCTTCAATAGATCCGCCACCGCGTCCCGCAATAAGTACATCTACTTCCATCCGTTCATTTGCTTTTTTGATTGCTTTTGCAATCGATGCCGCTGCATTTTCACCTTGAACCAATACAGGATAAATAACAACTTTTGCAATTGGATAACGGCGATTTAACGTTGTAATAATATCTCGAATAGCAGCACCTGTCGGTGATGTAATGACTCCAATTGCTTTTGGATAAGAAGGCAATGTCTTTTTAAACATTGGTGAAAAAAGTCCTTCTTCTTGCAAACGACGTTTTAATTCTTCAAATGCTAAATGAAGGTTGCCAATTCCATCTTGTTGCATTTCGCGAACATAGAGCTGATAATTGCCCCCTGCTTCATATAAGCCAATATTCGCTATTACTAATACTTTCATTCCATCTTGGGGTTTAAACGTTAATCGTTGGTTATGAGTAGAAAACATCACACAAGAAATTCTTGCTTGTTTATCCTTTAACGTAAAATACATATGTCCACGACTATGTGCTTTGTAATTCGATATTTCCCCTCTTAAATAAAGCGTTTGTAAGTGCTTATCCCCTTCTAGCTTTGCTTTAATATAACGGGTTAGGGCCGTTACTGTTAAATAACGAATATCACTCATTTCATCACAACCTTCTTAACTTGAAGAGGCTGACCCCTTTGGTCAGCCTCTTTCCAATTCTTGCTCTTATTTTATCACAATTTCATCTTTTTTGCAGATTGAACTGTGTTATGTAACAACATCGTAATTGTCATCGGCCCAACTCCACCAGGAACAGGTGTAAGATGGCTTGCAACTTCGATTACTTCATCAAAAACAACATCGCCACAAAGCTTTCCAGTACTTAAACGATTTACACCAACATCAATGACAACTGCGCCCTTTTTCACATAATCTGCTGTAATAAAATTCGCTCTACCTACAGCTACAATTAAAATATCCGCTTGCTTTGTCATACTCTTTAAATCTTTTGTTCTTGAATGCGTATATGTAACAGTTGCATTTTCATTTAAGAATAGTTGTCCAACAGGCTTCCCTACAATATTACTTCTTCCCACAACGACAACATGCTTTCCTTCAATAGGAACATCAATTCGTTTTACCATTTCGAGAATTCCAAATGGCGTACATGGTAAAAAGCACTCTGCTCCTGTCATCATCTTGCCGATATTAATTGGGTGGAATCCGTCTACATCTTTGTTTGGATTAATTGCTTCAATTACTTTGCTTTCACAAATGTGCGCTGGTAAAGGTAATTGAACAAGGATACCATGAATTCGGTCATCGTTATTTAGTCGTTCAATTTCTTCTAATAAAAATTGTTCCGTTGTTTCTGCTGGCAATTCAATTAATTCGTTATAAATGCCTACTTCTATACACGCTTTATGTTTCCCTTTTACGTAGGAATGAGAAGCTGGGTCATCTCCGATTAAAATAACTGCTAATCCTGGTACAATTCCAATTTGCTTCAATTGTGCTACTTCTTCTTTCAATTCTTGACGAATTTCATTTGCAATCTCTTTTCCGCTGACAATCTTCCCCATTTTCAATTCCCCCATCTATAAAATTAAACTAACGCTTCCTTAATGTTAGAAAGTACGCCATTTATAAATTTCTTTGAATGGTCATCTCCAAATACTTTTGCAATCTCAATTGCTTCATTAATAGAAACGTTATGTGGAATATCTTCTACATACTTCATTTCATATACAGCCATTCGTACAATATTACGATCAATAATTCCTAGTCGCTCTATCGTCCATTTTTTTAAATATGGTTTAATTGTTGCATCAACATCTTCTATATTATCTATGCAGCCAACTACTAATTCTTTAAGAAATTGAACATCCGCTTCTTTTTCACCTTCTGCTAAAACAGATTGGATTGCTTCTTCTGGTGAAGATTTAATTAAATCAATTTGGTATAGTGCTTGTAACGCTTTTTCCCTAGCAGTTCTTCTTGTCATTTTTTCGTACTCCTTTACTTGCACAAATGTATCTTCGTTCTAGTTTAATCACTTTTTATATGTTTAACACACAAGATAATAACACACTTTGCCTAAAAACAAAATAAAAATAAGAAAAAGCCTCTCTCATCTATCCCAAATCCGAACTTTCTTGTCCTATTTCAAAATATTAACTAGCTATTTAGCAGAAAAATATATTCATTCCATATTATTTACCAAAATAAAAAGGAGATAAATGAAAACCATTCATCTCCCTTTCACTTGTTATTCTACGTCTTCTTGCTTATCAAATTGAATGCCAACGATATGAACATTCACTTCTTTTAATTCTAAGCCAGTCATTGTTAACAATGCTTGACGTACGTTTTCTTGTACCTGCTCTGCTACAGTTGGAATAGAAACACCAAAACGCATTTGAACGAAAATATCGATCTTAATGCCTTCTTCTGATAAATCTACTTTTACACCTTTGCCGTGGTTTTTACGACCAAGACGTTCAACAACGTCTGATGCAAAACTACCACGCATTGAAACAACACCTTCAATTTCAGTTGTTGCAATCCCTGCGATTACTTCAATTACTTCTGGTGCAATTTCAACTTTCCCTAATTTTTCTTCTCCCATTTGTAACATATTATTTTCTACCATATGTGTACCCTCCATTATTGTTTGATGGTTTCCTTCATTTCAAGGAACTTCGTATTGAAATCACCGTTTACGAATCGCTCATCCTCTAATAATTGTAAGTGAAATGGTATTGTTGTATAGATTCCTTCAATGACAAACTCACTTAATGCACGCTTCATTTTTGAAATTGCTTCTTCTCTTGTATTACCATGCACAATTAGTTTGGCAATCATGGAATCGTAATATGGTGGAATTTTATAGCCTGTATATGCAGCTGAATCGACACGAACTCCAAATCCACCAGGTGGTAAATACATTGTAATTTGCCCTGGAGAAGGCATAAAGTTCTTATCTGGATTTTCTGCGTTAATACGACATTCAATTGCCCACCCATTAAAAGAAATATCTTCTTGTGTATATGGAAGCTTTTCTCCTGATGCAATTAAGATTTGCTGCTTGATTAAATCGACTCCGGTTACCATCTCTGTTACAGGATGTTCAACTTGAATACGAGTATTCATCTCCATGAAATAAAATTTATTATGATTATGCTCATATATAAATTCTACCGTACCTGCACCTGTATAATCAACTGCTTTTGCAGCTTGAACGGCCGCTTCACCCATTTTTTTTCGCATTTCTTCACTAATTGCAGGAGATGGAGTCTCTTCTACTAACTTTTGCATTCTTCTTTGGATCGTACAATCACGTTCACCAAGGTGAATTGTATTTCCATAATTATCTGCTAATACTTGAATTTCCACATGACGGAAATCTTCAATATATCTTTCTAAGTATACGCCAGGATTACCAAATGCAGTACTCGCTTCTTGTTGCGTAATAGAAATTCCTTTAATTAATTCTTCTTCATTTCTCGCAACACGAATCCCTTTACCACCACCACCAGCTGTCGCCTTAATGATGATTGGATACCCCATTTTATTTGCTAAGCTAATCGCTTCTTCAATATTTTTAATAATGCCATCGCTCCCTGGTACAATTGGAACCCCAGCCTCTTTCATTGTTTCTCTTGCTACGTCTTTTATTCCCATCTTCATAATAGATTCTACTCGAGGTCCGATGAAAATAATCCCGCACTCATTACACAGTTCTGCGAAACTAGCATTTTCGGCTAAGAATCCATATCCTGGATGAATAGCGTCACATTGTGTTAACGTAGCTATTGAAATAATATTCGTGAAGTTTAAGTAACTTTCTTTTGATGATGTTGGCCCAACACAATAAGCTTCATCTGCTAATTGTACATGAAGGGCCTCTTTGTCCCCCTCAGAAAAAATAGCTACCGTTTTCACATCTAATTCACGGCATGCACGAATAATTCGAATTGCAATTTCGCCACGATTGGCAATTAACACTTTTTTTATCATTGGTTACAACCCCTTATGCTCGAACTCTAAATAACGGTTGTCCATATTCTACTAATTGACCGTTTTCCGCTAGTACTTCTACTACTTCTCCAGTTAATTCTGCTTCAATCTCATTAAATAATTTCATCGCTTCGACAATACAAACAACTGTATCATCACTTACTTTATCTCCCACTTTTACATAGGCAGGTTGGTCTGGTGATGGAGATATATAAAAAGTACCTACCATTGGCGATTTAATTTCTTTTAAATTTGCATCTTGTACTTTTTCAGAAACTACAGGAGCTACAGGTTGTGCCTGTTGCACGACTGGAGTAGCTTGTTGTACTGGTTCCTGTACTGTAACAGCAGTTTGAACTGGCGCTGCAACTGCTTGAACTGGAGTTTCTACAACAACTTTTCCTACTTCTTTACGTAATTTTAAGCTTGTCCCATTTTCTTCAAATTCTAACTCACTAAGCGTTGATTGATCAACTAAACGTATTAACTCTCGAATTTCTTGAATTTTCATGTTTAACCCACCTTTTCTTGTTATCACCTTTTATATTAAGGTAATTTTAAGAACTTTTCCACTTTTCAGTAACTACATAATAGTGGTCAGACCACTACAACAAAGAAAAAACTGGCTAATAAGCCAGATTCTATTTTCTTTCTGCTATTATACTATACTAGTTATTTTTTGGGAACTTGAAATTGAACAGCCACTTCTTTTTGTCCTAATTCTTTTCTAACTACTTTAATAATCTCGTTTGCTTTTTTCTTAGAATCCTGTTGTGTAACAACGTATACTTGTACTTCATTTTCCTCCGCTTTTACTAACACATCGTTATATCCTTGTGTTTTAATTACCCCTTCTATGGTTGCTTCCTTTTCACCAAGTTCTATCAACTGCTCTGATTTCTCAATTAATTCGTTCTTTTTGTCTGCTGTAATATCTTTTGCAGCTGCCATTGCCATTAACTCTTCTTTTAATGCATCACGTTGCTCGTTAATTTTCAATCGTAATTGGGTTAACTCCGCACTCGTCCCCTCTTTTACCGTCATTTTACCTGTTCCACTTGTTTCTTTTGATTCTTTACCTTGTTGTTCTTCAACTAAATTAGTTGTTCCCATATCTGGATTTGTCACATAATAAACTGATAAAACAATAACTAATGTTAACATTGTTAACAACCACATTGTTTGTTTTCTTAACATTTTTCTTTCCCCCTATCTCTTCATTGGCAATACTGACACACGATTACTACCTACCCCTAAAACTCTCGTCACCGCTTCAATAACCATCTGTTTTACTTCAATATTTTCTACCCCATCGGCAACAACAAGTACTCCTTTTACATCAGCCTTTTCTGTTTTAATTACAAGTGGTTTTTCCTTTCCATCCTCTTTTAAAATAACCGCAGTCTGGTCTTTTTTTGTACTTTCTATCTTTCGTTTGCCACCTGTTTTATCCGTTTCTTCTGTAATTTGTGTGTGCTCATTTGTATTTTTTTCTAATATTTGAGTATCACTTGCTTCTAAGTTCACCATTACACTCACATTTTTTACTCCTGAAATTGTTTCAAGCATCTTTTTTAATTGTTGTTCATACCTTCCTTCTTCTTTTGCAATTTCAGGGGAAGTATTTCGATTTTGTTTAAATGTTTCAACCGTTTCTTCTGTATTTTGATTTGTAATTTTCGGTGTTGTTTGTACTGGGGTTAACGTTTTAGAGTTTCCAAGTTGCACTATTCCCATAATTGCAATCCCTACTAAGAGTACGACTCCCATCGTTTTTGTATTTAATTTGCTTTCGCCCGTTTTCTCATCCTTTTTAAATAGCCGAAAATAGTCTACTAAACTTTTCTTTTCTTTCATTACTCATTCGTCCCCCCTTCTACACCTAGTGCAATATTTTCTTGTGCAATCCCCCATTTTTCTGACAAAAGTGCAAGTATTTCCTCTTTTGCTAGAATGGTTGTTTCTTTTTCAATAAGAGAAGCAGTTGCATCAATTACCACTTCCTTTACTGATCCAATCGTTTCTGAAGATGTAGGTTGTCCTTCCTTTAGCTTAACGTTGACCACTTGTATGTCGTCATTAGACTGAATTGCTTCTATATTTTCTTTTGGAACTACTTCTACAGAAACAACCTCTTGATTAAACTGCTTGAATACATCCTTTTGCACTTGTTCCTTTAATTGGACAGCCATCTGTTTTAAAATATATGCACGTTGTGTGTCTTCTATTTCACTTTTTGTTAAATTTAATTGATTTTCTACTTCTCCATTTGCAATATACGTTTCTGGTTTAAAAGATGAAATAACTTGAGCAATGTCCGCCCTAAACAATTGAAATAACGGATTTAAAATAATTGTAATTAGCAATAAGCCAACAACCATTTTTACATATTTACCCATATTAGAATTGGGTAAAATCATACTTAACACGGTTGCAAATAAAATAAAAACAACAATATTACTAACCCACTCTACAATAAAACCCATTTTTTCACCTCATCATCATTGTGATATTGCCAGCCGTAATAATAACGGTAATGCAAAGGAAAAACATAAGCGAAACGATTGCCAAAGAGGTGAAAACATACAGTATACTTTTACCAATTACATCTAAACATTTCACAATTGAACCACCTGCAATTGGCTGTAAAACTGCACTTGTAAATTTATAAATTAATGCAATTGCAAAGATTTTTAAAGCTGGAAATGCAGCAATAAGTAATAAAATAACGACACCAGAAATTCCCACCATATTTTTCAAAATAGCGGAAGCACTAATGACCGTATCTGTCGCTTCTGTAAATGCCCTTCCGACAACTGGAATGAAATTACTTGTCACAAATTTAGCTGTTTTAACAGCTAGTCCATCTGAAATAGCTGTTGCTGTCCCTTGAACAGAAATGACACCTAGAAAAATCGTTAAAAAAACACTTATGAGCCAGATTCCCGCTTTGTTTAACAAATTTGCGAGACTAGTTACTTTATATTCTGAGTTAATTTGACTAACGATATTTAAAATAGCTGCCAGTAAGAAAAGTGGGAGCACAAAATATTTCATTAATAATCCGCTCGTATTCATTAAAAATAGAATAAGCGGATGAAAAAAAGCTGCCGACAGAACAGAACCAGTTGTGGCAATTAACCCTAGTAATAATGGTAATAGTGCTAACACAAAGCCAATCATCATTTCAATCGTTTCTAACGTATACGTGGTAACTAGATGAAAACTATTAAGAGTAAAAACGATTAATACGAGAAAAATCACAATCTCTGCTATCTTGCTCACTGTACTTTTTTCAAATGCAGACTGTAAGGCATTTAAAACAGCACTAAATATAGTCAATACAATGAGTGTTCCCATTAACTTTCCATTTGCTAATACTTCATAAAACAAAAACTTTAATAAACTAATAAACCATTCTTTTAAAGAAAAGGTCCCCTCCCCTTTCACAAAATCACTAAATGTTCCTCGTTGACTTTCTGGCAAGTAGCCACCATATTGATCCATTAGCTGTTCCCAATAGCCTTGGACGTTTTCTAACCCCAAGGCATCCATACTTTCTTCTACTACTTTATCTTGAATATTTTCTATATTGGTGGAAGTCGTAGCTTGTACATCATTTGGTATCAAAAATAAAACAAGGAAAAGGAGAAAGAATATTCCTTTTGCTTTTTTCATACAATCCTCTCCTTATCACTTCTTATACTTTCGGTAAAAAACCTAATATGGTTTCAATGACAACCGTTAAAATCGGAATAGCCAACGCCAAAATTAATATTTTTCCAGCCAACTCTATTTTAGAAGCAATTGTTCCTTGTCCAGCGTCCTTTGTAATTTGAGAACCAAATTCGGCAATATAGGCAATGCCGATAATTTTCAAAAGAGTTTCTACATACACCATATTAATATTTGTTGATTGCGCTATTCGAGTAATCATTCCTAGTACGTTGCTTATTTGATTCATTAAGTAAAGAAACATAACCGTTCCAACAAATACAACAAATAGGGTTGTCAAATTCGATTTATATTCTTTTAATAAAGACGCCAAAAAAGTTGCAATTAAACCAATACCAACAATTTTTAAAATTTCAATGACAATCCCCTCCTCACCCTATTGAAACAAAAAGACACTTTTTACTTTATCAAAGAGATCGTCAACAACGGTTGTGACACGAAACAATACAATGACGAAGGCAATAAGAACAACATACATGTTATAATCCTTTTGCCCAAATTTGTCTAAAATGGTTGTGATAAATGCAACTACTATTCCGATACCAGCAATTTGAAAAATGAGTGATACATCTAACTCCATCTCCCCTAACTCCTCTCCTTAATAAAGAATAATGACAAGTAATAATCCTACTAATACTCCCATCATTTTAGCCATTTTTTCATATTGCTGTTGCCTTTCAACCGCCTCTGTCTCCATTCGATTTAAATGATTCATTGTCAGCAAAATATGTTTTTGTTGGGAAATACGATCATGTAGACCGAGCGTTTCTCCAAATTGAAGTAGAATTTGGCAATCTTCTTCTGTTAATGCACTTTTATTTTTAATTGCTTGTACCGATTCTTTCCACGCATCATTTACATTTAATAAACCCATCCGCAAATTAGTAGCAAATTTTTGAAATAATTGGGCTAGAGGTTCTTTAAACTGCAAACTAATCTTTTCACAGGCGTCACTTAATGGGAGTTGGCTAAAAACAATTTCAGCTTCAAGGGATTGCAATCCATTTTTTAACATCCTAAGTTGTTTTGGCCGATCGGATACTTTTTTAGAAAAATAAAAACCATACCAAGTAGTAGATAGTAAAATTGCTAACATGCCAATTAGTTTTAACATCGCAATGTCGGTTCCTTTCCATACAATACTTGTTGGTTGTGATTATAAATAACCGTTACCATTCCTGGCCCATCTCGCCGAGACAAGATAATAATTCGTTTAAACGCCTCTTGTTGAAATAATTCATAAAGAGCTGGACGCTTTTTAATATCCTCTAGTTCATGACCATGAGCAGTAGCAATAACCGTTACACCTGAATGAATTGCCTCCATAATTGCTACTGTATCTTCGCTACGACCTATTTCATCGACAATTAATACTTCAGGACTCATAGAACGAATCATCATCATCATTCCTTCTGCTTTGGGACAAGCATCTAGCACGTCTACTCGTTGTCCTAAATGAAAGGTAGGAATTCCTTTTACACTTCCTGTAATTTCTGAACGTTCATCCACAATCCCTACTTTCGCAGAAGGATATTTCCTATCTATTCCTTCACTTACCATCCTTGCAATATCTCGAATTAATGTTGTTTTTCCTGTTTGTGGTGCGCCGATAATTAACGTATTTTGCCATCCAGCCTGAAATAAATAAGGGAGATATTGATTGGCTATCCCAACTCGTTCTGTCGCAATTCGAATATTATAAGAGGTAATATCGCGAATCATCTTTACGCTTCCTTTATCTGTTACTACTTTTCCCGCTAATCCAATTCGATGACCACCTACAATCGTAACAAATCCCCGCTTCAATTCTTCTTCTAATGTATACAAAGAATATTGGCTTAATTGATTTAATAAAAATGCACCATCTCGCTCTGTTACTGTATAAGAAAGTAACATTGCTTTGCTATTACCAATGCATTCTAAAGATCTTCCAATTCGAACTCTTATCTCTTCTAGTGGCTCTACAATATCGTTTAGATATGTATGCATCGTTGTTGGTAAAATACGCTGCACTTCAATTGGAATATTCATTTTATCGAAATACTCCTACTAAAATACATGTCACACCAATCGCAACTAATACGAATTTAGCTGGAGATAATCCATGGGCTACACTAACTAAACCAATTGCCATTGTTGAAACTAAAATAAACGGCCCTATCATTGCTAGCATGGCATTTAAGGCAATCGACTTTCGTATATCGTTAAAAGAAAGCATAGCGATTGCTGTTAATAGCTCTACACTCCCACCAATTAATCGCAATACAGCCATTGCTAATACTCCTGTTGAAAAAGTATCTAACCAATTTTTCATTTTTTCACCTTCTTGTCCACAAAAAAAATCATTTGTACAACCTTATGCCAAATCCACTTTTTTAAGAACAACAAAATAAGAATTGAAGCTATATGCCTTAACTTGATTGGGAAAAAATAAAAAAATCACTATCCAATTAGTTGGATAGTGATTTTTTCTTTATTATTATGCGCGAGATACGTATTTACCTTCGCTTGTGTTAATTAATAATGTTTCACCTTCGTTAATGAAAATTGGAACTTGAACAACTAAGCCAGTTTCCATTTTAGCTGGTTTTGTTACGTTAGAAGCTGTGTCCCCTTTAATACCTGGTTCTGTTTCTTCTACTTTTAACTCAACAGTGTTTGGTAATTCTACCCCTAAAATTTCACCTTCAAAGCTCATGATTGAAACTTCCATATTTTCTTTTAAGAACTTTAATTCATAAGCGATTTGTGCTTCTGGGATTTCCACTTGCTCATAAGATTGGTTATCCATGAATACGTGTTGGTCACCCATTGCATATAAGTATTGCATTTTGCGGTTTGAGATTTGTGCTTTCGCTACTTTTTCACCAGCACGGAATGTTTTCTCTTGTACTGCACCAGTACGTAAGTTACGTAATTTTGAACGAACGAACGCTGCACCTTTCCCTGGCTTTACGTGTTGGAAATCAAGCACTTGCCAAATTGCGTTGTCTACTTCAATTGTAAGACCCGTACGAAAATCGTTTACTGATACCATTCTTTTTTCCTCCAAAAACTATAATATAATTAACTCTTTTGTAGAGTGTATTAAACTTTCATTGCCATGCTCTTTTACAATTGTGTCATCTTCAATTCGGACGCCACCAACACCTGGTAAATAAATACCTGGCTCACATGTCACAACCATATTTGGTTGTAACACCATATCCGATTTAAACGATAACATTGGTCCTTCATGTACTTCCATACCTATACCATGCCCCGTTGAATGCCCATAATATTCGCCATAACCCATTTCTGTTATGTAATCGCGAGTTAATGCATCGGCTTCTATACCAGTAATACCCGCCTTAATTCCATTCATACCACGAAGCTGCGCTTCTAATACAATGTTATAAATCTCTTCAAGTTTTTTACTTGGTTTTCCAACAGCAATTGTTCTCGTCATATCAGAAATATAGCCATTATAGTATGCCCCATAATCCATTGTAACAAAATCGCCTACTTGAATCTCTTTGTCTGTGGCAACACCATGAGGCAAGGCAGAACGAGTACCTGACGCAACAATTATATCAAAAGAAGAAGATGTTGCACCTTGTTTTCTCATAAAGAATTCAAGTTCATTTGACACTTGTAATTCTGTAACACCTGGCTTAATAAAAGTTAAAATATGGTCGAATGCTGCATCTGCAATTTGAGCCGCATCCTTTAATATCTTAATCTCTGCTGGGCTCTTAATCAAGCGTAAGTTTTCAATAAGTGAAGATACTGGCACAAATTCACATGATAAAGCACTTACATACGTCATATGCGTTGCAAAAGTAAGGTGATCTTGCTCAAATCCTAAACGTTTAATTCCCATTGCCTTCGCTTGCTTCGCAACTTCCTCTGCAATAGGACCTACATGCTTTACGATTTCATAACCAATACATTGAGTAGCCGCTTGTTCTGTATAGCGGAAATCCGTAATAAATTTTGCTTCATGTTCAGAAATTAATACAACACCAGAAGTTCCTGTAAATCCTGTCATATACGAACGATTATACGTGCTTGTAATTAACATGCCATCAATGTCTGCTTGTTTAAAAAGATTACGTAATTTCTCTACTTTCATTTCTGATCCTCTCCTAACTTATTTAATAACGCTAAAACTGCTAATTCATACCCACAAAAGCCAAGACCTATAATTTGTCCAATTGTCACAGGTGCTGTTACGGATACATGTCGAAATTCTTCCCGGGCATGTATGTTCGAAAGATGTACCTCAATAACAGGTGGAGTAATACTTGCAATTGCATCACGAATTGCATAACTATAATGAGTATATGCACCTGGATTTAAAATAACTCCGTCATAATTTTCATTTGCATCATGTAATAGACCAATGATTTCACCTTCATAATTACTTTGATGACAAGTTAGTTGCACTCGATTTTCAAAAGCAAATTTGGTTAATCTTTCTTCTAAATCTGCTAATGTGCCTTGACCATAAACGCCTACTTCACGTTTACCTAACATATTTAAATTAGGCCCATTTAACACTAAAATTTTATTCACGACTATCCACCCCTCGTCATACATATAGATAAGTACAAACTATATTCTAACATATTTTTCAACCTTTTGTATTCCCTACTTGATATTGACAATTCATTCACATTAAAATAGAAGTAGGAAGAAAATTAGATTATAGGTTGGTGTCAGTATGTCAAATCAAGCTTCAAAAATTTATGGAGGCCAAGCCGTTGTTGAAGGAGTCATGTTTGGTGGTGCTACTCATACAGTAACTGCTGTACGTAGTCAAGAGGATGATTCTTTAAAATATTATGAGCTTAAGCGGGAAACAGCACCTCTATTAAATACACTTAAAAAAATACCATTTATCCGTGGAATTGCGGCAATTCTTCAATCAACTGCCGTTGGTTCAAAACATCTTCAATTTTCTACAAACGTATTTGAAGGAAAAGAGGAGGAAGAAGTAGAAGTAAAAAAAGAATCAAACTTAGCCTCTATTCTTGGAATAGCTTTGATTGGTGTTCTTTCCTTTGTATTCGGAAAATTACTTTTTACTGTCGTTCCTGCTATTTTGGCAAACTTCACAATACCTATTTTTCAATCTGACTTTTCACAAATTTTGATTGAAAGTCTCATTAAGTTAACCATTTTATTGGTATATTTATACGTCATTTCTTTAACACCAATGATTAAACGTCTTTTTCAATATCATGGGGCAGAACACAAAGTAATTAATTGCTTTGAGAATGGATTGCCACTTACTGTCGAGAATGTTCAAAAACAATCTCGTTTACATTATCGTTGTGGCAGTAGTTTTATTCTTTTTACAGTTATTGTTGGTTTTTTCATTTACATGCTCATCCCTGTTGGACCTTTAATGATGCGTGTAATTAGCAGAATTCTTCTTATACCAGTTGTATTAGGTGTTTCATTCGAAGTATTGCAATTAACAAACTATGTTCGTAATATCCCTATACTTCGTTACCTTGGATACCCAGGACTTTGGTTACAATTACTTACAACAAAAGAACCATTAGATGAACAAGTAGAAGTAGCAATCGCTTCATTTGAACATTTAAGAAAATTAGAAGCTACAACACAAGAACAAGCACCAATGGTTTATTAAACCGATAAACAATCATAAGTAAGACGTTAATTTAAAGAGGGGGGACAGATATGAAACGTAATTATTTTTCATACCTTGTCTATGGGATTATTGCACTAGCTATTTTTGGATTTGTTTTTACACTAATAAATAAACCGGGCCAAATTGTAAGCACAGCGTTCACAATCGGATTTACTGTTTTAATTGTTTATATTTTAATACGCCTATTTTCAAATCTAGGCACGAATTCAACAACTAACAGCAGCTATCGAAAAGCTGTCAAACAATCGAAGAAAAAGTATGCCCAGAAAAATAACTTCACTTCTTCAATTACAACTAAAAAACAAATGACAAAATCAAAATCAGAACCAATTCGTAAAAAAACAAAATCAAAATCAACAGCACACTTAACTGTCATTGAAGGGGAAAAGGGAAAAAAGAAAAAAAGAATGACGTTATAAAATAAAAAAATCCACTAAATATGTGGATTTTTTTATTGATTATTTTCTTTTTGAACTTTCTCTAATTGCTGTACTCGAGATTCATCTTCTTCAAAATATTGAACTAAATCGCCAATTCGATCAATGGACTCCCAACTTATATGATGCTCCATACCTTCTACATCATTATAAATTTTTGCTTCGTCCACACCGATAATTCGTAGGAATTTCTCAAGTAACTCATGACGGTATACTAATCGTTTCCCAACCTTTTTCCCCTTCGTTGTGAGAACAAGGCCACGATACTTTTCATATATCAAATATTGATCCTTATCTAATTTTTGAACCATTTTCGTTACAGAAGATGGATGGACATTTAGCGCTTCTGCAATATCCGAGACACGCGCGTAACCTTTTTGTTCAATTAATAAATAAATTTGTTCAATATAGTCTTCCATACTAGGTGTTGGCATAAAATATCCTCCACTTCTCTTCTCATTAATCCTATATACATTACTATTAATGATACACCAATTTAGCTTGTGTATCAAGCTATTGTACCATTCATACCTATGAAATATAAGAACTATTCATGCTTATTTAAGTATGCTTTGTCACTTTCTCATTAAATGAAAAAAGGCTAACTATTTTTTAAGCTAACCCCTTTTCTATCACTCTAAATAACATAACATTTCTTCATTCAATACTTAGACAATTCCGAGCCATTTAAGCAAAAAGCCTCTTCAGTCAATCATTGAGTAATAAACGAAAGAAAACTCCCATTAATGGGAGTTTGACTTTATTTTGATTTTACTTTACCAGTCCATTGCTTAAAGCCACCTTCAAGCATGTAAAGGTCTTTAATACCAGCTTTACGAAGAACACGAGCTGCTTGTACACAGCGTGTGCCATTTAAACAATATAAATAAACAGGCTGATCTGAACGTAATCCTGGTGTATACATTTTTAACTGCCCTAATGGAATATTACGTGCACCTAAAATATGCCCTGCTTTATATTCATTTTGCTCTCGTAAATCGATTAATTGTGCTTTGCGATAGCCTGCACGAAAATCAACTTCTTTTAATGTTTTGATAATACGTTTTTGATAAAAAAACATTACAATAAAGTAAATACCAAAACCTGCTAGTAATACTAAAAGCGTCATTAAAAAACTTTGCATAAAAAATGAGACTCCCTTCAAAAATCCTTATCCCTATCATATAACGAATCCTATTCATTAGGCAATATATAAAATAGCTTATAAAGCAGATTCATTCACAATCTCTTCTATGTTTGATAGACTTAATAATACGTATACATTATTTTTTTATAATAACATTAGAGGAGAAACAAGTATGAAACAAACATGGTATTTACTAAACTCTGGTAGTTGCCCTGCTTCTTATAACATGGCATTAGATGAATGCCTTCTAAATTGGCAAAGCAATGGTTTAATGAAGCCAACGATTCGCTTTTATCAATGGAACAATCCTACGGTCTCTACCGGTTATTTTCAAAAGGCAACAAAAGAGTTGGATTTAGAAGCAATAAATCGTCATAACTTCTCTCTTGTTCGTCGACTAACAGGTGGACGAGCTGTTCTTCATGATAATGAACTAACTTATAGTGTTATCGTATCAGAAGATTATCCACATATGCCTACAACTGTTGTTGATGCTTATCGCGTTATTTCGAAAGGCCTCCTCCTTGGCTTTCAACAACTTGGCTTAGATGCCTATTTTGCTGTTCCACATACAGAAGAAGAAAAAGATGCATTAAAAAATCCACGTTCCTCTGTTTGCTTTGATGCACCTTCTTACTATGAATTAGTTGTGGAAGGACGTAAAATTGCTGGAAGTGCTCAAACACGTCAAAAAGGGGTTATCTTACAACATGGCTCTATTCCTTTAACCATCGACTTAGATGCCCTTTATGATGTTTTTATCTTTCCAAATGAAAAAGTAAAGGAACGAATGAAAGAAGGCTTTCGAAAAAAAGCTGTTGCCATCAACGAACTAACAGATCGAATATTCACAATTGAAGATATCCAAGCTGCATTCACAAATGGATTTGCCGAAGCATTACAAATTGACCTAGTTCCTTATACATTAACAGAAGAACAAGAACAAGAAGTATTGCAATTGGCGAAAGAAAAATATGAAAATATAGATTGGAATTTAAAATATTAGCAATAACAAAAAACAGACTTTATATGTAAGGTCTGTTTTATTCATTTAGAAAGACTACTTATCAAAATCATTATTAAAAAGATTTTTTCTCTTCTTTTGTTTTTTCAACATTGTACTTCCCCTCTCTTTCGCCCATTAGCAATAAAATCATTCCTATCACAAAGGTAACGATACTAAGGACAATTAATAAGTACCCTACATCGGATTGAACGCCACCATTCACTTTAACAATCGTAGTAGCAATAACGTTTGTACTATAAAAAATAGTAGCCATTAAGAAAAAAAGTAGCCCAGCCAATATTTTATTCATTATCTAATGCCTCCAATTTTTTTATAACTTATCAATTCTATAATCACTTGCTTATTCCTTTCTTTATATACAAAAACAGGTGTCTACACACTAGGACACCTGTTTTTATTATCTATTTTACACTTCTTGTTTTGCTTTTTCTTTTTTGTAACGTAATACTGGTTTTCTTGCCGCTAACGTTTCGTCCATTCGTCCAACCACCGTTGTGTGAGGTGCATCTTGAACGATTTCTGGATTTTCTTCTGCCTCTTTAGCAATGGTAATCATGGCATCAATAAAGGCGTCTAATGTTTCTTTCGATTCTGTTTCTGTTGGCTCAATCATCATACATTCTTCAACAATTAATGGGAAGTAAACAGTTGGTGGATGATAGCCAAAATCTAATAGTCGTTTTGCAATATCTAATGTGCGAACACCTAATTTCTTTTGACGACTGCCTGATAAGACAAATTCATGCTTACAATGACGATCAAATGGCACATCATAATATGGTGCAAGCTTACGTAACATATAGTTGGCATTTAAAACCGCATATTCAGAAACAGCTTTTAAGCCATCTGGGCCCATTGAACGAATATACGTATAGGCACGAACGTTAATACCAAAGTTTCCGTAATATGGTTTTACACGTCCAATCGCATCAGGACGATTGTAATCCCATGTGTATACACCATCTACTTTTGTTAACACTGGTTTTGGAATAAATGGAACTAAATCACTTTTTACACCAACAGGACCTGAACCAGGGCCGCCACCACCATGTGGACCAGTAAATGTTTTATGTAAATTTAAATGAACAACATCAAATCCCATATCGCCAGGTCGTGCTTTTCCTAATACTGCATTTAAATTTGCCCCATCATAATACAATTTCCCACCCGCATCATGAACGATGGCTGCCATCTCAACAATTTGTTCTTCAAATAATCCAAGTGTATTCGGATTTGTTAACATTAAAGCTGCCGTATCTTCTCCAACTGCTTCACGAAGTGCTTCTAAATCAACAAGTCCCTTTTCGTTTGATGGAATTGTAACTGTTTCAAAACCTGCCACACTTGCAGATGCTGGATTTGTGCCATGAGCGGAGTCTGGTACGATTACTTTTGTTCGTTTCATATCGCCTCTTGCTTCATGATATGCTCGAATAATCATTAATCCTGTCCATTCTCCATGGGCACCAGCTGCTGGTTGTAACGTTACTTCGTCCATCCCTGTAATTTCTTTTAAGCTTTCTTGTAAATCATAAAGAAGCTCCATTGCTCCTTGAACTTGAAATTCTTCTTGCAATGGATGGATATGAGCAAAGCCTGGAAATCGTGCTACATTTTCATTAATTTTTGGATTGTATTTCATTGTACATGAACCTAATGGATAAAAGCCAGAATCAACACCATGATTGCGTTTTGATAATGCTGTATAATGACGCATAATGTCTAATTCGGACACTTCTGGTAATTCCGCTTCTTCTTCACGAAGATAATCTACTGGTACTATATCATCTAACTGTAATGCTTCTACTTCAAGTTCTGGCAAACTATATCCAATTCGCCCTTGTTTACTTAGTTCAAAAATTAATGATTGACTCATAAAAGCGCCCCCATTTCTGCTGCAAAGGCTTCTATTTCTTCTTTCGTTCTTAGTTCTGTAATTGCCACTAACATATGATTTTGTAATTGTGGATATGCTTTTCCTAAATCAAATCCACCAATAACGCCTTTTTCAAAAAGAGCTTTGTTTATTTCTGAAATTGGTTTTGTACATTTTACAACAAATTCATTAAACATCGGGCCATCAAAGGCGATTTCTACACCAGCAGCCTCAAGTTGTTTCTTACCATAATAAGCTTTTTGCATATTTTGAATCGCCATTTCTTTCGTCCCTTGTTTCCCTAATGCAGTCATGGCTACAGAGGCAGCAAGAGCATTTAATGCTTGGTTAGAACAAATATTTGATGTTGCTTTATCTCGACGAATATGTTGTTCACGGGCTTGTAATGTTAATACAAATCCACGACGTCCTTCCGTATCTACTGTTTGTCCAACTAAACGCCCTGGAATTTTACGCATTAATTTTGTTGTGACAGCAAAATAACCACAGTGAGGCCCGCCATATTGTTGTGGAATACCGAATGGTTGTGCATCTCCTGTTACAATATCCGCACCAAATAACCCTGGTGGCTTTAATGCCCCTAAGGCTAGTGGATTGCTTGATACGATAAATAATCCTTTATGACGATGAGCAATCTCTTCGATTTCTTTTAATGGTTCAATCCGACCGAAAAAGTTTGGATATTGAACGATAACAGCGGCAACTTCCTCTGTCATTTCATAATCTAATTTTTGAATATCTGTTACACCATCATTAAAATCAATTTCAACAACTTCTAATCCTTGTCCTTTTGCAGATGTTTTTACTGCATCTCGATATTCAGGGTGAACAGCTTTTGATAAAAGAAGTTTCTTTTTCTTCGTATGAGCTCCCGCTAACATAGCCGCTTCAGCTAAGGAAGTTCCCCCATCATACATAGACGAATTAGCAACATCCATTGCTGTTAACTCACAAATCATCGTTTGAAATTCAAAAATCGCTTGTAATTCCCCTTGTGAAATTTCTGGTTGATATGGTGTATATGCTGTATAAAATTCAGAACGTGAAAGAACATGGTCAACAATAATTGGTGCGTAATGATCATACACACCGGCACCTAAAAAAGAAGGATACTTTTTTGAATGGGCATTTTTATCCGCTAATTGTTGTAATTCTTTTACTAATTCTGTTTCTGATTTTGCTTTTTTTATGTTTAATTCCCCTTGAAAACGAACATTTTCTGGAATATCTTGAAATAGCTCATCAATGGAAGAAATACCAATATCCTTTAGCATTTCTTGCTTGTCTTCTTTTGTTAATGGCAAATAGCGATGCAACATTTTCTTCCCCCCTATTTATTACGTTTATAAAATGGTGTCGCTACAATAACTGCTTTTACTTTTTTTCCACGAATTTCTACGGTTACTTCATTGCCTATTACTGCATATGATTTCTCAATAAGTGCTAAACCAATATTTTTCTTTAACGTTGGCGATTGGGTTCCAGTCGTTACTTCCCCAATTAATTGTTCGCCTGCATAAATAGGATAATGCGTACGTGGTATGCCACGTTCAATCATTTCAATCCCTACTAATTTACGTGGTATACCTCCTTCACGCTGTTGCTTTAATACGGCTTGACCGTTAAATGGCACTACTTTATTCGTTTTTACCGCAAAACCAATTCCTGCTTCTAATGGTGAAATCGTAGATGATAATTCTTGGCCATATAACGGAAGAGTTGCTTCAAATCGCAATGTATCACGAGCGCCTAACCCACATGGTTTAATACCTTCTTGCGTACCTGCCTCTAAAATACTTTTCCAAACATGTTCTACTTGATTTGGTGCACAATAAATTTCAAATCCATCTTCCCCTGTATAACCAGTTCTTGCAACTAATGCTTTCACATTTGCCACACGTATATCATCTTGAAATGTAAAGAATTTGATAGTTTCTAACGGAGTAGGTGTTAATTTTTGTAAGATTACTTGTGCTAATGGTCCTTGTAAGGCTAATAGTGCATACTGATCCGACACATTTTCAACGACGACATCTTGAATTAAATGTGCCAAGAACCACTCGTAATCTTTTTGTATGTTTGCTGCATTGACAACGACTAAATATTCTTCTTCAGCTTTCTTGTAAATAATTAAATCATCGATGGTACCGCCGTTTTCATTACACATGGCACTATATTGCGCGCCTCCAACTTTTAACAGAGACACATCGTTAGTCATGATACGTTGTAAAAAAGCTAAACTATTTTCCCCTTTTACACTTATTTCTCCCATATGAGAAACATCAAAAATTCCCGCTTTATGGCGAACTGCATGATGCTCCTCTAAAATGCTAGAAAATTGAACAGGCAATGCCCAACCACCAAAATCAATCGTTTTTACTCCCATTTCTTTATACAAATCAAATAATGGTGTTCGATTTAATGTATTCATCCCCACTCCCCCTTTTTTCTATGTGATAAATTTTCCAATGATGAGCATACTAACGTATAAAACATATGTATACAATTCTACTTTATCATTTCTAAAGATAAATATTCAATATTCAAGTTTTACTAAATTTTCAAACAGAAAGGGTGATCCCATGGATATTCAAATTCAAACAGATACAACTTGGAAAGATGAATTTCTTAAAAACTTGAATGATGATGGTCCATGGTCTTGCTGGGATTTATATAAACTTAGCTACCATACACAAGAACAATTAGCGATTCCAACATTTGAAGGATTACAATGTCCGGCTCATCTAACTGGCTTAACGCCTCTCCCTCATCAATTAGAGGTGGCAAGAACTGTCATTGAAGAAATGCATGGAAAAGCCATTCTAGCTGATGAAGTTGGACTTGGGAAAACAATTGAAGCTGGACTTATTTTAAAAGAATATATGATTCGTGGGCTTGTAAAAAAAGTACTTATTTTAGTCCCCGCCTCTCTCGTTACCCAATGGGCATATGAGCTAAATAGCAAATTTTATATTCCAGCCATCGCCTACAAAAAAAGCTATGCATGGACAGAATGCGATGTTATCGTATCATCAATTGACACTGCAAAACGGATGCCTCATCACGATGCAGTACTAGACATTTCATGGGATCTTGTTATTGTAGATGAAGCCCACAAACTAAAAAATAATAAAACAAAAAACTATGAGTTTGTGAAACGATTAAAAAAGAAATTTTGCTTACTCTTAACCGCAACACCAATTCAAAATCGGCTTGAAGAAATATTTCATCTTGTTTCCTTGTTAAAGCCTGGTCATCTTGGAAATCGAACAAGCTTTGAAGAATATTACAATACGAAAGAAATAAACGTAGCCAATGACGAAGCATTACGAGAGTTGATTAATAAAGTAATGGTTCGAAATCGTCGCAATGATACAGGCATCGAATGGGCAAAACGACATGTTCATACCGTCTTTATTGATTTTAATAAGGAAGAGCGAACATTGTACGATGCCATTGAAAATTGGCGTCATACAAAAGATGGCGCAGTTAGTTCTGCCTTTTCCTTTTTAACCTTTAAACGTGAAGCATGTAGTAGTAGAGAGGCTGTATATTATTCTCTGAAAAAACTAGCTGAAAAATTAGATGAAAAAGGCATAGATGATCCTTATTTCGAAGTACTATCTGAGGCCATAACGAAAATTCCAAGTAATTCGAAAGCCGAAAAAGTAGTGGAAATGATTAAAGAAATGAATGATAAAGTCATCATTTTCACTGAATATCGTGCCACTCAAATGTTTTTACAATGGTATTTAAAGCAACATGGTATTTCATCTGTTCCATTTCGAGGTGGCTTTAAGCGTGGGAAAAAAGATTGGATGAAGGAATTGTTTCAATCTCGCGTTCAAGTATTAATTGCTACAGAAGCCGGTGGCGAAGGAATCAACTTACAATTTTGCCGCTATATGATTAATTACGATTTACCTTGGAACCCTATGCGATTAGAACAACGCATTGGTCGAATTCATCGTTTAGGACAAGAAAACGACGTTCATATTTATAACTTAGCAACTAAAAATACAATCGAAGAACATATTCTTCAATTGCTATATGAAAAGATTAAATTATTTGAACGTGTAATCGGAGAGTTAGACGATATTTTAAGTCACATTGACCAAAAATATATCGAAACATACTTAGAAGATGTATTTGGCAATTCGAAATCAGAAGGAGAAATGAAATTGAAGATGGAGCACCTTACTTCCTTTCTTCAACCAAAACAACAAGGGGAGGATGATACGACTTATGCAACAAGCTAATATCCATACATATTTAAAAGATTTTTTTCAAGCGACCAATTGTCCAATTGTAACGGAAACATCTTCTTATTTAGAAGTACAATTAACAAACGATATGGACAAGCGATTGATGAATCGCCCATTTTACTGGCATTATTTAGAGAAAACAGGCGGAACACCAAACCCAATGAAGGTAATCTTTATTACAGACTTAGACTTTGAAGATAAAGAAATAAAAGGAGAATATATTCATTACGGCTCACGAAGGCTTCATCAAATTTTTGCAGCTGCCAAAGATTTAGGAAGTCACATACGTTTATTTGAGCAAATTGCACCAACGACAAACCAACAAAACTATCCACTTCAGCCTTGGTTAGGATTAAATATTAAATTAACACTCCAATGTGATCGAAAAAAAGATATTCTTTACTCCATTGGATTAAATCTTTTAAATGGAAAGCTAATCGAAAACTTTCAAGCTAAACTTGAAAAAATTAATGTAACGCCAAAAATTCCTGATTTTTGCTTTACAATGTCACCAATCATTTCTGTTACAAATGGCATTAAACGGATTGAAGATGTCCTTTTCCATACCCAATCATTAGAAGACCACACCTGGGCAGAAGAAGCATTAAAGCGATGGGAGCATGATGAAAAACTACTCTCCCATTTTTATGAAGATAGCGAGGAACTACCAGAAAGCTATTATGCAGAAAAGGAAGCCTTAAAAGAACAATATAACCCATCGATTCAGCTTCACATTATGAATGGCGGATTGTTTTATTTAACGCAAGCAACAACCATAAAGGCCTTTGCATAACAAGAAAGGCTACTTCGAAAAGTAGCCTTTTTGCCATGATCTTATTATGTTTTTTTAAACTTTGATTTAAATACAGCAAAGGAAAGCATAGGCATCATTCCAAACCATCTTACTGAAAAAGGATCTTTCATTTGATGTTTTTCTTCTTTCTTTTGCTTTCGTTCTTCTTTCGTTGTGTTCATATAAGACACAGCTTGTACAGTAAAATATTTCACATAATCGTTTGCCATCGTATTCCCTCCTCATTAGGAGTGTGCCACTATGCAAGCTGTCTTATACATGCCTCAATTTCATTCGCAATTTGTCCTACCGATTTCGCCTCTGTTTCAATTGTAAAATGGGCTTGTTTATACAAGGGCAATCGACTTTCGTAAAGATTTCTTGTTTTCTCCATATCTTCCGTTTGAAAAAGAGGTCGATTTGTATCGCTTCCTACTCGTTCCACAATCGTGGAAAAAGTAGCATGTAAATATACAACAATCCCATTTTCTTTCATCCACGTCACATTTTCATCATTACCAATAATGCCACCGCCTGTTGTAATAACCGCATTTTTTGTTGGCAATTCCTTTAATACACAACTTTCTATTTGACGAAAATAACGTTCTCCTTCCGTCGCGAAAATAGCCTTGATACATCGATGCTGCTTTTTCTCAATAACAGTGTCCACATCATAAACAGGTAATTCAATGTTTTTCCCTAGTTGTTTGCCAACTGTTGTTTTTCCCGCTCCCATAAACCCAATTAAATAAATTGCTTTCATATTATCCCTCACAAAATATATAATTTTTTATCTACTTTATGATAATAATACACTCCTGTTCGAATCCTGTCTTCTCCACTGTCGCATTTTAACTCTACTTTCGTCTTTTCAGCCGTCAAAACGGTTAACACAATTTGTACTTTTCCGTGAGGGTATTGCTTTGTTTCTTGATATGGAACTGAAATCGTTGGATTTTCCAATAGTTGCTTTGCCTCATAAATCCCTAGTGTTAACAAATTTTCAATTCGATAGCTTTCCTTTACTTCTTGATAAAAACGAACTTCTGATATGTAGACAGAAACGTTGTGCATAACCAATGTAAAAATCAGAAAAACAAAACAACACGTTAACGGAAAAATAAAACCTCTTTCGTTTCTCATCATCATCCCCCTTTATCATGGTGATACACAACAATTGTTTCATACGTCTGAATATCATCTTCTAAACGTATTAATACACCTTTAGGTACAATGGAAAATGTCACCCTTTTCACTTGTTGAAGTAGTATTTCATGACCTGTTCCATTCACTCGACGTCTCAATTTATTTCCATACATTTCATATTGAACAAGTTTATTATCTCTGCTTTTTAAGCAAAGTTTGTCATTTTCTACATAAAAATCTCTACTGTTATAAAATTCTTGTATGCATTGTTGAATAAATAACTCCCATTCAAATTCATTTATTCGATTTGTATTATCAAAATGAATAAATGGTTTTAAGGAAAAAGAACAAATCGTTACAATGATTAAAAAACCGCTTAACGCTACTAGCGACTCAACAAGTGTAAATCCTTTTTCATCGTTTCGCATATAAGGCTTCTTCCCGATCTCTATTTTGGGCATTCTTCCAATAAATACTCACTTTATAATAGTAATCTTGAAGAGACCACTTTATTTCATAACTTCGATTGTCTTTTGTAACGATTTTATTTTCCGCCTTTCCATCTACATAAAAAAGGCGGACTTCATCATTTAACAGCGCCATGGCAGTTCGTTCTTCATTCATATTTGCTCGCTGCTTTAATTGAAGACTATATACCGGAAGAATGGTTATGCAAAGAACACTTAAAATGGCAAGTGATACGACGATTTCAATTAATGTAAACCCTTTGTTATTCATGTACATAAAATCTCCCTTTCCCCATTTGAAATGTCATTTTGACTTTTCGTTTGCCATACCAAAATTCCATCGTTCCTACTTGGCTAATATTTCCCGTGCTTAAAAATTTAATTTCTGCTGATGGCAATGTTCCAGCTAATACGCGAATTTCTTTTGGATACGCTTTTTGTTCTAACGGACGATATTGTCTTCTTCCTGTAATTTTATAGACGTGTTTATTCGTATCAAAAGTAATCGTTGTTACACTTTGACTACTCATTGATAACTGTTGAATATAATAAATATCCCCTTCTAATTGCTCTAAAAATTGTTCTAACTTCACATCTCCCAACCGCTTTACAAATAAAGCGGCTGGAATTGTGCAGCATAACGCCACAATTGATAACACAACTAACATTTCTACTAATGTGAATCCTTTTTCTCTACTCGCCAATCGTATGAGTAACACTTCCATCTTCTCCAATTGAGATAACATGACCGTCACTACATTTTGTTGTTGTTAAATAATTAGCTGCTTTTAGTGCATTAACATCAGTAGGATATGCTTTATTCTCTAGGTGATATGCTTGCACTTGCGCTGTTACAGTACTAACAAATGCATCACATCCCTTATCATTAATCCCTTCACTTTGCTTTGAAATGTTCGGAATTGTTAACAGTAATAATACAGAAATAACGAGCATAACAATTAACATTTCTACTAATGTAAAGCCTTTTTTATTTTTCAACATCGCTACTATCTTCATCAAAAATCGCTCCTTTATAAATTTTTCATTGTATCAAATAACGGCAATAGTAAAGAAAGATAGACAATTACGACCATTGTCCCAATAAAAACAAACGTAAGTGGCGCAAGGTATCCTACTACCTGATGTACCTTTCTTTCTAGTTCGTCTAAAATATGGACACTATAATCCTTTAATTCCATCTCCAAATTACTATTGGCATTTCCATGGATGAGCACTTTGCATAAATCTTGTCGTACCCATTTCCGTGTTTGCAACACTTCTACTAACTCTTTCCCTTCTAATAATTGACTTGAAACAGACATCATTTCATCTTGAAACAAGCCCCTGCCCTGTACATTTCCAATAACCTTAAGTGCTTCATAAAGAGAACTACCACTTTGTAGCAATCCACCTAGTTGATTAGCGAAATAATAGGTGTAATAGCTTTGCATCAGCTTATTTAGAAAAGGAATACGCGCAATCATATTTATTTGTTCATATGGCTCTCTTTTTTGAAAGGAATATTTATAGAAAAAATAGACTCCAATACAGCAGATACATACGCTCAAAATAAAAAATGGAAAAGCTCGTACCAGTATGACGACTGGTGAGGTTTGATTGGTTGCACCAATGTTTTGAAATAAATGTTGAAATTGAGGAAAAATAACGAAGTGACATAACAACGTAATAACAATTAAAAATCCGAGGAGAAAAATAGGATATTTTATTAATTGTTTTACTCTTTCTATAAATTGAATTCTTCGATGTAATAATTGACTTGCAGATAATAAGCATTCAGACAACGTACCGTATTCTTTCGATAAGTGTAAGTATGTTTTTACATCATGATGAAAATCTAAGTAATCAAACATATCAATTACATCTCCTCCTCTAATGAGAAGGTCTAAACTATATGTAACTTGTTTTTGCTGTGTTTGATTCAGTTGCATTTGAATAAATTCACACGCTGCAATAAAGGAATATCCTTTTCCCAACAACTCGCCTAATCGTTTAATAAAATCATATTGCTGCCTCAGTGACCAATTTTGCTTCATTGCTCTTTCTCCACCGTAGTAGCCGGTACATATCCTAAGGCATACGCTTTGTTCATTTCTTCACTTAATGTTTTCATTTTATACACAACATCTTTTCCACGCATCTCTTCAAAAATTGCTCGCAATACTTTGTAATCAAGCAATTCATATACACCAACACGCTTTACTTGATGAATCTTTTTACACAAGGCTGTACAATTATCCCCACAATAAGGACATGTCACATTTACAAGCCGTTGTGCTGCCACACTAATCAATGCTTGTTCTATTTCCGTTAATGTTAATCCAAAATCAAGCAATCGATAAATGGCTCCCTTGGCATTGCGTGTATGTAATGTCGTTAGCACAAGATGCCCAGTCATCGCTGCTCGAACGGCTAACCTTGCTGTTTCTTCATCCCGTATTTCTCCAACCATGATGACATCCGGATCGTGCCGTAAAATGGCTTTTAGACCTGTACTATAGTTTATGCCCGCCTTCTCATTCACTTGAATTTGCAAAATACCCTCTTTAGGCTTTTCAATCGGGTCTTCTAATGTGACAACACTACGCTTATATTCTTTTTTCACAATATCTAAAAGGGTATACATTGTTGTTGTTTTACCACAGCCAGTCGGGCCAGTAAAAATCAACAACCCATGAGAATGATTAAGCAACGCTAATAATCGTTTTGCCGTGTTTGGAAAAAGAGATAATTGAGAGATAGGAAAATATTCTTGTGGAAGATGGATACGGATAACTAAACTTTCCGCGTAGGTAGTTGGTAGAGTGGATAATCGCAGGTGTACTTTTTCCCCATGAAATTCAAAGGTTAAAGCACCGTTTTGTGGTTTTCTTTTTTCACCAATGTCCATTGATGAAGAAAATTTGAAGTAAGAAATAAATTTTTTGTATTGCTCTTTCGTTACGTGTTGAAAATCATACAATTCATCACCTAATCGAAATTGAATAATCCCTCCTCTTTCATGAGGGGATAAATGAATATCTGAAACATGTAGCTTAAGGGCACTATATACGAGTTTCTTTGCACTTGCGCCAATTTCCAATTTTATACTCCTTTCTTTTTTCTCCTCACCTTTTACATATTCGCCTCTTCTATTTTTTTATCCTTTTATTTGTTCATTAATTCACAAATTATTCATAAATACAAGAAATAATTCAATTAAAGACCATTCATAAGCTTTTTATTACTCCACATAAGAATAAAACTTAAACGATATGACAGACCAGCCTCGTAAAAATTACTGTTCTATAAAAATAATGAAGCAACAATAGTAACTACTTTAACTGCAAAAACTCTCCCCTATCACTACCATCCTTTACGTTAATTAATTCACATTTTATACACATATAACAGGGAAAAATAAGCTATAGTGGAACTATATTAATACTGTTAAAACAGTGTAAAGGTAGGTTAGTGTCATGGAACAATTATTAAAATTAACAGCGGTCTTAAGTGATCCAACTCGATTTAGTATTTATCAACATATTGCCAATACCAATCAACAAGTAACCGTGTTAGAAATTGCAGAACAATTTTCGATTCATCCAAATGTGGCACGTCTTCATTTATCAAAATTAGATAACTGCAAGCTTCTCCAATCTGTATTACAAAAAAACACAAAAGGTGGTCGTCCTTGTCGTCTATACTCTCTTTCAGATAAAGCAGTCAATCTTACCTTTCCATTTCGTGACTATCCACTACTCTCTACCCTTGCAATCGATGCACTCCTTGATTTAGGCGACGTTGGAAAAGAAGCACTTTATAAAATGGGGATTAAGTACGGAAAAAAAATGGTCTATACATGTACAAATGATGCGTTATTAAAAGAAATGACTCTTGCCCAAAAAGTTGAACTATTAGAACAAACAACCGTCTTCACTGGATTAAATGCTACCTTCCAACTAGAAGCAGATAATAAACTTGCTTATACCGTCCATAATTGTCCCTTCAAAGAAATGATTATGGAAGATGAAGCACATAGACAAGCAATTTGTCAAATGCACAATGGCATTTTTGAAGGTTTGACAACAACCATTTTTCAAGAAAGCAATCTTGTTCAACTACAATCGATGAATAATAGCTGTAAAACGTGCAAATATGAATTAAACTGTTAAAATGAGTACTGAAAGTTTTACAAAAAACTGAATATTTATATATAATAATGACGAGGCGATATGTGGGGAGGGAGAAATATGGATCGTATGTTTCGTGTCCTTGGATTTTGGACAGGGATTTTTGCTGTAATGTTTTATGTTGGGGACTTATATCCAGCAGCGTTATTATTCTTAGGTCAATGTGGTCTTTTTGTTATTTTAGGTTATTTAAAGCTTACTGAACGTATGTATGTGTACATATTTGGTGCATACTTAACCGTTGCCTTTATTGGATTTACGTATTATACAACTTTCTTAATGACACCAGGAGCGGGACATTAGAAGAAAGAGGCTGATTTTGAGTCAGCCTCTTTTTTGAATACAAATTATAAAATGATCACTAATTCCACCGTCTACTATGAGAGATAAAATCCCTCGATTATGACGATGTTCCTTCGAAAAAGGATCACGTGCTGCATGAGGGTGAAGATACTCCAAAATATTTCTACTTAGCAAAAATTCCTTTTGTTTCATTATACTTTCTGTTAAGATTCCTTGTTCTTGGCAACTTTGGATATATTCATCGAAATGAATATGATACGTAATATCCATTTCCCCTGGATGTATTAGCACATTGCTATATTGTTGATGTTGATAATAGCCTCTTAAAGAACCGTCTTTTCGATAAGGAGCCGCTAGTTCTTCCTTTCGATATCCATAATCAACAGTAATAATCATACATCTATCCATTTTTGCCGCTAGTTGCTTCATAAATGCTTCTACACTTAAAGGAATTTCATAACGTTGTCCTTCTGTTAAACTGATTTCATGTTTGTTCATATAAGCGATAATCCCCTCATTTTGCAATGGAAAATAGCACTCTGCTAATTCACTATCTTGAATACCTACGTACACCTCAAAGACTTCATCTTGAAACTTTTCTACTACATGTACAGGAAAAGCATCGAATAATTCATTTGAAAAAACAATTCCATTTATCCTATCCAAGTCATCTAAACTGTCTACAATTTTTATTTGTTCATAATTTTGAAGTTGTTCTTTTTGCAATTGACGATGAAAAGGACTACTTTCAACTAATGTATATGTAATATCTGTTACCTCATTCGCCAAGAAGTATTTAATAACTGCTTTGGCAAACCGGCCATTGCCAGCTCCAAATTCGTAAATATTAGGAGCATATCCCTCTTGCTTTATTTGTTCTAAAAAATAGGCTGCGATTATTTCACCATACACATCCGATACATTGGAAGTTGTATAGAAGTCGCCCTTTTTCCCTATTTTTAACTTTTGCTTTGTGTAATAACCATCCGTCTGGTGATACAATACCGTTTCGATGTATTCACAATAAGAAATCGCTTCTTCAGGAGCATGTTGTATTTTTTCAACAATAATTTGTTTCATTATGCTTTTACATATGGATTATTTTTCTTTTCAAATCCAATTGCTGTTTCAGGGCCATGTCCACAGCATACAGTCGTTGTATCTGGCAATGAATACAATTTTCCACGAATGTTTTTAATAAGCGTATCGTGGTCACCAAATGGTAAATCTGTACGACCAATGCTTCCATAAAACAGTGCATCACCTGAAAAGACAACCTTTGCTTCTTTGCAATAATAACTTACACTCCCTGGAGAATGACCTGGTGTTTCCATCACAGTGAACGTAAACGGACCTATTTGTAATTTCTTTTCTCCTGTAATTATTTCATCTGCCTCTTTTGCAAATAGTTCTTGTCGCATAAATAAACGAGAACCATTTAAATCTGGATTGGCAAGCCATTCCTTTTCTTTCTCGTGAACGTATACAGGGATAGAATAGGCCTCACGCACTTCATCAATTCCACCAATATGGTCAAAATGAGCATGTGTTAACAAAATAGCAAGTGGCTTTAATCCTTCTTCTTTTATATATTTAACAACGATATTGCCTTCGCTTCCTGGATCAAATATAACACATTCTTTTTGATTATTTATTAAGATATAGGCGTTTGTTTGCAGTGGTCCTAACGGTATTTGAACATAATTCATCTTTTCTCACCTCTTGTATAATCTTTCCACTATTCACTATAGCAAAGATACAAAATTCATTCTACTATTCTCGACTTTTCATATAAAACAATGTAAAATATGTTCTGATGGTGGAATAATTTTTATTTTCTAACTTTTCGGAAGGGGGACTTTTCAATGCCATTAATGATTATTTTAGGCCTTGTAGCAATTATCAGCCTTGTAGGTTTTGTAAAATCGTTAAAATCAAAGAACGTATTAGGAGCTGGCTTCTCCTTTGCATCTGTTGCTGTTTTCGGTTGGTTTGTTGTAATGACATTATTAAACAGCGGTTTCCCAAAGGAATAAAAATACAAAAAAGTCGGTTTAGCACCGACTTTTTTATTTTATCGATTGATATCTTAATAAATCTCCATAAATAATTTGATCAGAATAATCTAATTCTACTTGCCCTTGTTCGATTAATTGCTCCATTGTCTTTTTATCTTCAATCACCGCTCCTGTATAGCGATTGTATAAAACTCCATCGTCTACAATATAATTATCTGTTATAACAGTGCCGTTTCGAAAAACAACCAATGGCTTATAGCTCTTTGAAAAGACACTTGTGCCAAATTGAATAGCCTTTTCTTCTTGTTTTCCTAATAAATCTAGTAACGTTGGACGAATATTAATTTGCCCCACTACTTCAGAAATTGTTTGCCCTTTCTTCTGGTTTGGAACATGAATAATAAGTGGTGTTCGTTGTAATTGAACTTGGTCATAAGCTGTAACTTCTTTTCCTAAAAATTGAGCCATTGCCTTATTATGACCACTTGCAATCCCATAATGATCGCCATAGAAAACAATAATAGAAGAATCATATAACCCACTCTTTTTCAAATCATTCACAAACTGCTCCAATGCTCGGTCCATATAATTAGCAGTTGCAAAATACTTATCAACTGTTTCATCTCCTGACGTATACGGCTTTACCACTTCATCCTCTTTTTCTAAATCAAATGGATGATGATTCGTTAATGTTATTGCCTTTACATAAAATGGTTGAGGTAATTCTTTTAACTTTTCTATCGTCTGTGTAAAAAAATCCTTATCCTTTAAGCCCCAGCCAATTGAATTTTCCTTCGTAACGGTGTAATCATCCAAATGGAAGAAACGATCATATCCTAAGCTTTCATACATAATATCTCGATTCCAGAAACTTTTGTTGTTAGCATGAAAAACGGCTGAATAATACCCATCTTTTTTCAACAAAGACGGCATCCCCATATATTTATTTGTGGCATTTGTAAAGAAGACAGCCCCTCTTCCTAATGGATACAGTGAATTCTCTACTAAAAATTCTGCATCTGAAGTTTTCCCTTGCCCTGTTTGATGATAGTGGTTTTCAAAGTAATAACTTTCTTTTAAAAACTTATTTAGAAATGGTGTAATTTCTTGTCCATTTACCTTTTTATTAATCACAAAGCTTTGCAAAGATTCCATTGAGACGACAATCACATTTTTCCCTTTGTACTTTCCAAATAGCTCACTCTTGCTTTGATCTTTTGTATTTAAATAGTTTTCTACTTTTGTTAATTCTGTTGAATCGGCAAATACTTTATTTACCTGTGTTTTTGTTTGTAAAAATGTATCATAGGCGTGATAATTGAATATTCCAATATTTTTAACAAGAATTTGACGATCGAAAGCACGCGACAAAAGCTCTGGTCGCTGGATTTCAGCTAGCGCTAAATTTGCAATAAATAGTACACTTGTTACTAAATAAAAAGGAATAATAACTTTTTTTGTACGAATGGATTCGATTGAAAATGTTTTTTTCTTTGCGATATAAATCAACACTACGCAATCGACAAAGTACAAAATAAATTCCTTTCCAATTAATGCTTTTATACTTCCTCCTAGTTCTGACATGTTACTCGTCTGAAAAAGAAGTGGTACGGTTATAAAATCATTAAAGAATTTTGCAAAGACAACATTTCCTAATAAAACCAAGGTCAATATAACATGAATGAATATAGTAGCACGAACATAGCCTTTCCCCCTAAAAATAAATGCAAATCCAAATAAAAAAAGCAATGAACTAAGCGGATTTATAAATAAAATAAATTCCTGCATGCTATTTTCAATTTTTAGATGGAAGCTGAACTTGTATAGTAAGTATGTTTTTATCCACAAAAACAGTACTGCCCATATTGTTAACTCCATTCTTTTTATCATTGTTTCATCTCCCTAACTACTTGCTTTTAAAGATTTGTTTGTCCAATTTATATATATTCTTTTTTTAACAAACCATTCCTTTCTTTTTTTATGCATAAAAGAAAAAAACGTTCTACATAAAAAGACAAATAATTTCTTTTATCAAATAGATATAGGCAATAAAACTTTTTTAACCTCCATTCCTGCTATATAAAAAAAGATTCACAATAGTAACCGATTGCTACTGTGAATCTTTTCAACTTATTTCATTAATTTTGTTTTTACTAAGTATGCACCACCGATAACACCAGCATCGTTACCTAATGTAGCAATCGCTAATTGTGTCGAATCAGCTACACTAGAAAAAGCATATTGTTTAAAATAATTTGTTACTGGGATAAGGATTTTGTCACCAGCTTTTGACACGCCCCCACCAATTACAACACGTTCTGGATTTAATACGTTTCCTACGTTTGCAATTGCCAGTCCTAAATAAGAAGCTACTTTATCTACAACTGCTAATGCTACTTCATCTTTTTGGTCAACAGCATCGAATACATCTTTCGCGCTAATTCCACCATTTTCTGCTTTTAAATTAGCTAAAATAGAAGGTTTACCTTCTTGTAACATTTCATTGGCAACACGAACAATCCCTGTTGCTGAAGCAATTGTTTCTAAGCAACCTTTTTTCCCACAGTTACAAGGAGCGCCATTTAACTCTGAAACAATATGACCAATTTCACCTGCAGCACCATTTACACCTGAAACAATTTGTCCATCGACGATTACACCGCCACCAACGCCTGTTCCTAAGGTTACTGCTACTAGATTTTTAGAGCCTTCCCCTGCACCTTTCCACATTTCACCAATTGCCGCAATGTTTGCATCGTTTTCAACGATAGCAGGTAGGCCTGTTTCCACTTCTAAATGATTTCTTAACGGGTAGTTTTTCCAGCCTAAATTTACAGCTGTGAGAATGTTTCCAGTTTCCTCATCAACAGGTCCTGGAGCCCCCATCCCAATACCAGCTAAATCTTCTTTTTTCTTTCCTAACTCTTCAAGTTTATCGTCAATCGCTTTTGCGATATTTACAATAATATGTTTTCCTTGCTCAGAAATGTCTGTTGGGATTTCCCACTTTTCTACGATTTCTCCATACATATCAATAAAGGCGATTTTTGTTGTTGTACCACCTAAATCAACACCAACTAATAGCTTTTTTTCCACGTTGTTTCATCCTTTTCTATTCTTTTTTTCTTTTTCTAGTTGTATTTCTGAATTCAACAACAAAATAGCAGTTTGAAATTCTTTTAGGTCAATTAACTGTGATTGCTGAAGTTCTTTTATTTCATCTTTCATTAGCTCTAAGTCAGCTTGTCGCTCACCTGTGTATATAATTGTTCCGAAGCCTTTTAAGAATTGTTGAATATCATAAATGGTTTTCATTGCTCTTTACCTCCAGACATATTCTGTTAATTGTACCACATGCCAATTATAAGTAAGCGATATCAAAACGTCAATTGAATATTTTGTTAAGATTTCTTCATTGGGACACCAATGATAAACATAAGTAAAATCCCTGTTAATAAACCACCGATATGGGCAGCGTTATCAATACTAGGAACTAAAAAGCCAAACAGCAAATTAATTCCGATTAATACGACAATATTTTTTATCACTTCTTTTGGAATAAACTTCTTATATAAAATAGACACAACAAACAAAGCACCAAAGCAACCAAAAATAGCACCTGAGGCACCTGCACCTATTCCATCGTTAAATATATAACTGCTGTAACTTCCAACAACACCAGCTAATAAATAAATAACAATAAAACGAATATTGCCTATTAGCCTTTCTAATTGTGTTCCTATGTAATAAAGGGCAAATGTATTCATTAATAAATGAAGAAAGCCAATATGAAGAAAAATAGACGTGATTAGTCGCCACCATTCTCCTTGATCAATTAACGGATCAAATTTTGCACCAAATTGGATTAACACATACGGATTTGTTGAACCACCTTTTAGTGTCATTAAAATAAAGACAAGTACTTGAATACCAATTAAAATTTGTGTGAATCGTGGTTTCCCATAATGAAACACTTTTTCTTTTTGCTTTTCTTCTTTCCTCAAATAATTCATAACTTCATATTTAATGTTATCAGAGGCTCTTTCACATGTTTCTGTTAATTTCTTCGTTTCTTCTAATGTAAGCTGTAATTCCTCTTTTACATCCATTATTATCTCAATAATAGAATCGTTTTTTTCCATTCTTGATACAACTTGAAAAAGAGGTGATCCATGTGTACGATTCATCTCTGCTGTAACGTATTCCCAATCATCAACTGGAAGCTGTTCACAAAAATAAAAGTTATGTACAGTGATTTGTTCTTTTCTTTTTTGTTTGGCCAATTGTTCACTTACACTATATACACGAATCAAATCTTGCCTTACATGATTAGCCCAATCAAATGTTTTTTCATAAAGACGAACAACCTGAGCATCTTTTTCTAACCATACTTCATCTAGTTCTTCACTGGCATATATCATATTCCATTCTTTTTCAATTATTAAAAAATGAATGACTCCCCAAAAAATTCGTTCCATTATGCTCTCCTTTCGTTGTTTATCATTACATTTATTGTAACATGATAGGACAGGCAAATGTAGAACAAATGTCTGCCTCTTCTTGCTATACAAAGCCAAGATATACAAAAAATGCTGCCCTACGATAGGACAGCATTTTTATAATAGCTTGTTCTAATTATAGAACAGGAGCCATTGTTTTCTTTAATACTTCTACAGAGTGAGTCATTTTAGCTGATTCTTCTGCAGTTAATTCTAATTCCATAACTTCTACTAAGCCGTCGCGACCTACGATAGCTGGAACACCTGTAAATACATCTTGTTGTCCGTATTGACCATCTAAGTGAGCAGATACAGTTAAGATTGAATGCTCATCGTTTAAGATAGCTTTAACAATACGAGTTAATGCCATACCAATACCGAAGTAAGTAGCTTGTTTACGCTCGATAATGTGGTAAGCAGCATCACGTACATTTACATAGATTTTATCTAAATCTTCTACGTTGTATTTTTCTGGATGCTCTGCAATTACTTTTAATACTGGTTTTGCACCTAAAGTAGCGTGACTCCAAGCAGCAAATTCAGTATCACCATGCTCACCCATGATGTAAGCATGTACGTTACGTGGGTCAATTCCGAAGTAATCAGATAACTCAGAACGTAAACGAGCTGTATCTAAAGTTGTACCAGAACCAATTACGCGATTTTTCGGTAATCCAGACTCTTTCCAAGCAACATAAGTTAAAATGTCAACTGGGTTAGAAGCAATTACGAAAATACCGTTAAATCCTGATTCCATGATTTGTTTTACGATACCTTTCATGATTGCAGCGTTTTTCTCTACTAAGTCTAAACGAGTTTCACCTGGCTTTTGGTTAGCACCAGCAGTGATAACAACGATATCAGCAGTTGAACAAGCTGAGTAGTCAGAAGCCCATACTTTTGTACGAGATGGTGCGAACGCAATACCATGCGTTAAGTCCATTGCTTCCCCTTCTGCTTTCGCTGCGTTAACATCGATTAATACTAATTCTTCTGCAATACCTTGGTTTACCATTGAATAAGCAAAAGCTGTACCTACGAAACCAGTACCTACTAATGCTACACGATTTACATTACTTGTCATTGATTCGACAACACCTTTCAAACTTGTTATATGTAAATATAAAAACAACAACCTGAATTGTACACTATCTTTTTTATAGAAAAAAGGTATGAAAGCGCTTTGAAAATAACGATTTTGTTACAGTTTTGTTTTTTTACTAGTACAGTTTTGTTTTCACACACTTATTCCCATGTCTTATTCTTTCTCCATCACCTTAATTTATGCATTATTTATAGATATTATCTTCTGTTATTACAATCATCACATTTTTATCATGAGATTCTGTTTCAATATATTTAATTATCTGTATCTCAAAACAAATAGAAATCAAATAACTATTATGACTATTTAAATAACGGTCGTAGTAACCACCACCATACCCAATTCGTTCTCCTTTTTTCGTAAACACAACCCCTGGTACAAGTAATAAATCAATTTCTTGTTCCCATCGCTCGGTCTCTTCTTCTATTGGCTCCTTTAATCCAAAAAAAGTCTCTTCTAATTGAGAAAAAGTAGTTAACTTTCGAAATACTAACTCATGTGTTTGACGATTACAGCGTGGTACAACAACGGTTTTCTTTTCTTCCCAAGCCCTTTCGATAATTGAATATGTATCTACTTCCTTCCCCATCGACATTGTAATACCTATTACACTTGCTTCTTTCCATTGTTTCACTAAAAAAAGGTTATTATGTATTTTCTTCGTTTTTTCTTTAATTGTATCTTGAGGTAATGTATTTAGTAGTGCTCGAATTTGTTTACGCACTTCCTCTTTCTTCATGTATTCCCCCCCTTTTTTTATCCTTATATATAGAAAAAAACAGTAGGAAAGCCTACTGTTTACTTTGTTTCACGATGTACAGTCATACGTTTTTCTCTTGAGCAATATTTTTTAAGCTCTAAACGTTCTGGATTGTTACGTTTATTTTTTTTAGAAATATAGTTACGATCGCCACACTCTGTGCAAGCTAATGTAATATTTACACGCATTATAATTTCCCTCCAATGCTATATAAACTGAAATCAGACTCATACATAATAACATTTTCCAAAGACTTTTTCCACTATCTTTTTAAAATCTCCTTAATTTTTATTTATAACATTTTTATCCACCTTTTTTACGTGTGGGTATTTTAGTGCTACTTTATAGGTTGGAGAAGTATTATTAAGCTTTTGTAAAAAATAACGAGACTGCAAAACAGAAGATTCTTCTACTATCGTTCCTTTATCTAAAACACAATCAGCACCAATGACACTATTTGCATAAATCACACTATTATCACCTATTTTTACATTATTACCAATATAAACAGGTGGGTAAATATGTACACTTTCTCCTATTTCTACATTTTCTCCAAGCCAAAATTGAGGAGTGACTTCCTTTGAAGCAATTGTAACGTTTATTTTTTTCCCTAATATGTCCATACTTGCTTGGTGAAAACGATCTATTTCTCCTACATCTAACCAAAAACCGTTTGCTACATATCCATCTATTTTTTCTTTCTTTTCCAAAAGCATAGGAAATATATGTACTGCCAAATCCATAAACACCCCATTCGGAATGAATTTAAAAATCTCAGCAGAAAATAAATATATACCTGTATTAACCAACGAAGGACCCTCCGTATGTATTTTTGGTTTTTCAATAAAGTGTTGCACATATCCTTGCTCATCTATTTTCACTAAACCAAATGATGCTGGATTTGCTACAGGCGTTAAAAAAATAGTACAAATTGGTTGTTTTTGTTTATGTAAAAAAACAGCATCTGTTAATAAAAAGTCTGTAAAGACATCCCCACTAATAACAATAAAATCCTCTCCTTCTACAAAGCTTTCTGCCGCCTTAATGCTTCCAGCCGTACCTAGGGGGGGATTATCCTCATAATAGGTAATTGTTACACCAAATGCACTTCCATCTTTAAAATATTTCTTTATCTCGTCTCCATAATGGTGAATAAGAATAGCTATTTCGGTTATACCATGAGAACGTAGTAATTCAATATTATACGCTAATACCGGCTTGTCTAATAACGGAAGCAATGGTTTTGGATAATAAGTAGTTAATGGTTGTAATCGTGAGCCTCTTCCTCCTGCTAATATAATCCCCTTCATCCTATCTCATCCTCCACAAACGGAATTCATTTTACTATTATATGTATAGGAATAACTCTTTTTTTATGAGCTTTTTTACATCATAGGAAAGAAACTTAGCTTACTTCTTACTTAAACATTTACACCATATATATAATAACATTTCTAGCCAACTTTCATTTTTCCTTTTGACAAATTTTCAACAAATTTATATTTGAAAATGAAAGATCGTTAATAAAAGAAAAAATACCACAACAATTACTTTGTGGTATTTTCCTTATTGGTTTATTTATTTAAAACATAGTGTGTCCCTTTGACAAGATAGAAAACATTTTCTGCAATATTTGTGGCATGGTCTGCTACACGTTCAATGTAGCGAATTAAAAAGGCAAGTTGCGTCATTAATTGTACTTCCTCTTGGTTTTGAGGTACTTTGGCCATAATTTCTTTTACGATAATTCCATAATAATCATCTACGTCATCATCTTTATCACAAACTTGTTTTGCCATTTCTAAATTTTCTTCATGAAAGGCTTCAACAGACATTTTCACCATTTCAATCATGATTCCAAACATTTTTTCCATCTTTGGCAAAACATCATGTTGAATTGGTTTTCCAATTCGAATTGATGATTTGGCAATGTTAACTGCATAATCCGCCATTCGTTCTAAGTCACCTGAAATTTTAATCGCTGTAATAATTTTACGCAAATCAATTGCAACTGGTTGTTCCCTTGTAATTAATCGTATCGCGATGACATTGATTTTTTCCTCAAGATAGTTTGCTTCTTTATCATCTTCTAATATTTGTAGCGCTAATTCCGCATTTCCTTCTTTTAATGCCTTCATAGATTTCTCTAAGGCCATTACAGTAAAGTCACCTAACTCTACTAATTTCACATGTAATTCTGCTAATTTCCCTTCAAATTTCGGACGTGCTGTCATTTTTTCCTCATCTCCAATCTATTAACCGAAACGACCTGTAATATAATCTTGTGTGCGTTTATCCTTTGGTGTTGAAAAAATTAAATCTGTTTTATCGTATTCAATTACTTCACCGTTTAAAAAGAATGCGGTACGATCTGAAATACGTGCTGCTTGTTGCATATTATGAGTTACGATAATAATACTAAAGTTCTTTTTCAATTCTTCCATTAACTCTTCTACTTTTAATGTAGAAATTGGGTCTAAAGCAGAAGTCGGCTCATCCATTAAAATAACATCTGGCTCAATCGCTAAACAGCGTGCAATACATAAACGTTGTTGCTGTCCACCTGATAATCCATATGCATTTTCTTTTAAACGATCTTTTACTTCATCCCAAATAGCCGCACCACGTAACGAACGTTCTACAATTTCATCTAATGTTGCTTTATTTTTAATGCCATGAATACGTGGACCATAAGCAATGTTATCATAAATTGATTTTGGAAATGGATTTGGTTTTTGGAAGACCATTCCTACATGTGTTCGTAATTCCTCCACACGATAATCTTTTTCATAAATATTTCGACCACGATAAATATTTTCACCATTAATTTTAACACTTGGAATTAATTCAACCATTCGGTTTAATGTTTTCAAATAGGTTGATTTTCCGCATCCTGACGGTCCAATAATAGCTGTTACTTCATTTTCATGTATATCAAGGTTAATGTCCTTTAATGCATGATCTTGTCCATACCATAAATTTAAATTTTGCGTTTTAACGACAAGTTCTTTATTTGTTTTCTTTTTGTCATTTCCTTGCACTTGATTTTCTTGTTTTTTCTCTACTGCATTAATCATGAGTAATAACCCCTTCCAATCATCCTTAGTATCGCTTGTTAAATTTATTACGGATAAGAACTGCTACTGAATTCATTAACAATAAAATAATTAATAAAACAATGATCCCTGATGCTGCAATCTCTTGGAACGCTTCTTGCGGACGCGTCGTCCAGTTATAAATTTGAATTGGTAAAACGGTAAACGTATCTAAGATTCCTTTTGGCAAGTAGTTAACAAAGGATAATGCACCAATAATTAACAATGGAGCTGTTTCTCCAATTGCACGAGATAATCCTAAAATACTACCTGTCAAAATACCCGGTAATGAATATGGTAAAACAACTTTGTAAATTGTTTGCCATTTTGTTGCGCCCATACCATATGACGCTTCTTTTAATTGTTTTGGCACAGAGCGAAGGGCTTCTTGTCCAGCCACAACAATAACTGGTAAAACTAATAAACTCATTGTTAGTGCCCCTGTTAAGATACTACGTCCTAAACCTAATCCATTTACAAAAAATGTTAAACCTAACAGACCGAAAATAATCGATGGTACACCAGCTAAATTTTGAATATTAACTTGAATGAAGCGTGTTAATGCATTTTGCCTTGCATATTCTTCAAGATAAACAGCTGTCCCAATCCCTAAAATCAAAGAAATCGGTGTCGTTACAACCATCAACCAAATAGTTCCAACTAACGCTGCTTTAATACCTGCATTGGCTGGTCGACGAGATGCATAATTGGTGAAAAAGTCTAAACTTAATCCGCTAAATCCTTGAGTAAATATCCGATATAATAAAACGGCTAATATAACCAATGAAATTAAAGTTGCACCAATAAAGATAGCTCGAAATATTTTATTTGTTCTAAGACGAGTATTCATTCGTTTTAAAACAGCATTTTGTTCTAATACTTTCATGGCTCTTAATACTCCTCTCTAAACTTACGCGAAATATATTGCGCTAGCATGTTCATAAGTAACGTAAAGACAAATAACGTCATTCCTACTGCATAAATACTATAATAAATAGTTGAACCGTAGCCTACGTCTCCTAAACTTACTTGAACAATATAAGACGTCATTGTTTGAAGAGATTGAGTTACGTCTAGAGAAAGGTTCGGTGTTGTCCCTGCTGCAATGTTAACAATCATTGTTTCTCCAATTGCACGAGAAATTGCTAACACAAAGGACGCAACAATCCCTGAAAGAGCTGCTGGAAGAACGACTTTTATTGCCACTTCAAATCGTGTACTTCCCATTCCTAATGCTGCTTCTCGCATACTATTTGGAACAGCGCTCATCGCATCCTCAGAAAGAGAGGCAATCATTGGAATAATCATTATCCCCACAACAATCCCTGCACTAAGTGCATTAAATGTTTGAATACTTGGTATTAGCTTTTGTAATAATGGTGTTACAAATGTTAACGCAAAAAATCCATATACAATTGTTGGGATACCCGCTAATACCTCTAAAATCGGTTTAACAATACGTCTTGTACGTTCTGACGCATACTCACTCAAAAAGATAGCAGTTGTTAAGCCAAGTGGAATGGCAACTACCATTGCAATAAGTGCAATCACTAATGTTCCTGTAATAAGTGGTAATACACCATACGACGGATCACTTGAGAAAAATGGTGCCCATTCTCTACTTGTAAAAAATTCAACAATGGATACTTCTTTAAAGAAAATAATGGTTTCTTTCAGTAATGTAAAAACAATACCGACTGTTGTAATAATAGAAATAGAAGCAATTATAAACAAAAGAACCGGTACAGCTTTTTCAACAAAATTGCCAATGCCTTTTTTCTTTTTATTATTAGCAATTTGTTGCCTTACTGAAAGACTACTTGTTTTTTTGTTTTCAGCCATATTGAAAACCCCCTTTTCCAAAAAGGAGATTAGATGAATGAACACCTAATCTCTTTTTTCTTTTCATCCAAATTATTTTTTCAATGCATCTAATTGTGAGATAGCATCATCGTATTTTTCTTGTGGTAACGCAATATACCCAACTTCTTCAGCTAATGCACCGCCATGTGTAAAGGCATATTTTAAGTATTCATACACTTGCTCTTTATTTTTTACTGAAGCGTTATTTACATATAAGAGTAAAGAACGTGATAATGGTGCATAAGAACCGTCTTTAATTGTTTCATTTGTCATTTCGATTCCATTAATTGTAGCCGCATTAACTTTACTTTCATTTTCAAAGTAGTATGCTGCACCTACAAATGCGATACCATTTTTATCACCAGCCACGCTATTTACAATAATGTTATAGTCTTCCGATAATGTTGCCTTTTTCGCTAATGGCTCTCCATCTAAAATAACTTCATCAAAATAGTCATATGTGCCATGGTTTGTTGTTGGCGCATAAAATTTGATTTCTTTTTTTGGCCATGCTGGGTTAATATCAGACCATTTTTTTGTTTTGCCATTTTCAGTCCACATTTTTTTTAAATCTTCTGTTGTTAAGTCTTTAACCCAATCATTTTCTTTATTTACAATAATAGCTAATCCATCATAAGCGATTGGAAGTTCTATATAGTCAATTTTGTTATCTACTGTCATTTGTTTTTCTTCATCTTTAATCGGGCGAGAAGCATTACTAATATCAATGTCACCAGTTACAAACTTTTTAAAGCCGCCACCTGTACCAGATTGTGCAACAGGAGCTTTTACATCGCTGTATTCTTTTGAGAATTCTTCAGATACTGCTTCCATAATTGGGAAAACTGTAGATGATCCATCAATTTTTACTTCACCAGTTAATGCTTTAGCATCTCCTTCTTTTGGTTCATCATTTCCACAAGCCGCTGAGAAAATTAATGAGAATCCTGTTAATGTAGCTAATAATACTTTACTACCCTTTTTCATGTTTACACTTCCTCCTGAATTTGTGCTTCCTATTTTTTCATTTTCTCTGAACAATTTCATCTTAATACACGACTATTAATGTGGTTTTAATGAATTGTAAATGTTTTGTAAATTTGCACTTTATTATTCCTAACCATTCTACTTTTTAGCCTCTAGCCTCATCTCATTCCAACAAAACGAAAAGATAGAAGACAATAATTATAAAAGAATACTTCTCTAAAAAGCATTTCCTGAAAAAGTTAATCATAAACAAAAAACACCACAGTGCTTTGACTGCGGTGTTTACAAACTAAACTATTACTTTTTTATTCTTTTTTATCTGTCACTTGACTTCTTTCTTTTTGTAAATCAAAATACGCGTCCATTGCACGACGACCAATGATTTTATTAATAACATCTTTATCATTACGCGTATGTGGAACAACAACAGAAAATGCAATTTCAGGATTATCCATCGGAGCGTAACCAATAGCTGTTACATTATAAACAGATTGTCCTTCATAAAAAGCCTCTGCTGTACCCGATTTACCCGCTGGGTTATGAGAAGAATCGTTGAATTGAGCATATAATGTACCATTCGGAACTTGTGTTACACGTCTAAATCCTTCTTGTACTCGCTTAATATATTCATCTTTCATATCAACACGATTTAATACTTCTGGATGAGTAATTTCCACTGTTTTTCCTGCTTCGTCTTCTCCATAAACCGGTTCACGAACTTCTTTTAAAATTTGTGCTTTCATTCGATAACCATCGTTAGCAATCGTAGACACATATTGTGCTAATTGAAGTGCTGTATAGGAATCATACTGACCAATGGCATAGTCTAGTAATAAATATGGTGCTGTATCTGTCCCTATATATCCGACTGACTCATTTGGCAAGTCAATACCTGTTGAAACACCTAATCCAAATTGATTAAAGTAATAACGCATCGTATCAAATGCTTTTTCATTAATCGGTAGCGTCATACCATATTTATAATTCGTGCCTAAAATTCTCAATGCGATATCAAACATATATACGTTAGAAGAACGTTGTAATGCTGTTAAATCATCAATTACTCCAAGATCTTTCCATGACTTTTTCGGTTTGGAACCCTTAAATTGCATCGGTGCATCTAACGTTATTTTCCCTGGTTGAATAACACCCGTTTCAAATCCTGTTAAAATGGTCGCACCTTTTACAACGGAACCCATCGGATAAGCTGTTGTCATTGCACCAATTGAAAAGTCTACAAATTCATATTTGCCAGTTTTCTTATTTTTTTGTATTTGTTTTCCATTCATCGATAATACTTCACCAGTTTTTGGGTTTAACATTACGACAAACGCTCGATCTACCAAGTCATTCCCTACTCTTGACTTTGCAGCTAACAATTCTTCTTCTATAATTTTATCTACTTGCGATTGCAACTCCATATCAATCGTTAAGACAACATCTTGTCCAGCACGTCCTTCGGAAACAACTTCTGTTCCAATAATGTTACCTTCTTCATCTGTAATATTTTTTACTTTTTCTTTTTTTCCATTTAAAATATCTTCATACTTTGCTTCAATATAACTTTTTCCAACTCGATCATTTCGAGAATAGTCTCTTGCATCATAATACGGCAACTTATCCTTTGGCAATCCCTCATCCGAAGAAGTAATACCACCTAAGGCCGCACGGAAAGATTCACCAAAGGGATACTTTCGCTTCCAGTCTGTTGTAATATCTACCCCTGGTAAAGATTGAAGGTTCTCACTAACAATTGCATATTCTTTATCTGTTAGTCCTTCACTCTTTATAATTTGGGGTGTTCCTTTATAGCCACTATCCATTTCACGCTTAATTGCTAGTACTTCTAACTCTTCTGGTGTAATGGTAGCCAAATCTTCCTCTGTAATTCGAGAAAGCTTCAAATCATAGATAGCATCATCGGGCGATTCTTCTTTCTGTAATTTCGCCATTTCTTCTTTTGTCACTTTCGCATCAGCTGCTTTTTTATTTTTTAAGATCCAATAATCTTTTTTATCACGCTCTGTTACCTTATCTGTTTTTTTATCAATTATTTTTGACAATTTATATGCAATCTCAAATCTTTCTTCATTACTTACACCATCTAATCGCGTATATGTAATAGCATTTATTGGTTCATTATCTACAACGACTTTCTGATTTCGATCTAATATTTTCCCACGTGGTACAGATGCATTTACCGTAACATTTTCTTGCTGCTCTACCTCTCGCTTATATGTTTCACCTTTTACAATTTGTATAACGCCTAAACGAATAATTAAAATTGAAAAACAAAGAAACACAAGAAAAAACAATACATTCAATCGAAACGGCAGATGGTTTTTATTCTTTCTTTTTTTAGCCATGACAACCCCCTGCTTTTATTTTTTATACTCCTTCTATTCTAAAGAAAAAGTTGTCGATTTTCTACCGTTTTTTTTATCCATTTCTATCTCTTGTCTTTATTATGTTTTGAACAACTTCTAATTTCCCTTTTCGATTATCATTTCCTTCACTATGAATATCTTTTACAAAGAAATAAATCCATACATGCCCTGTTCCTAATACAAGTAATAAAATAGGCATACTTTCTTTTGGATTAAAAAAAGAAAGGGCAAATAAAAAAGCTAAAATACTAACAATTCGGCCAAGGTTTAAAAATATTTCACGAACAATAATATATTCAATTCGAAATTCCCTAGCCTTGTACCCTTTCCCAATTACATCATATGTCATAGATGTATAAGGTACAAGAAGCAATGGATAGGCCATAGAAATAACAGCTGCATAAAGCATTAACTTTATATATGTAACATGATAAACAACTAAAAGAACAGATGCAAATAATAAAAACCCACCAATCAAAATACCTTTTTTCCGATCTTTCTCTTTCAGAAAATGGGTAACTAAGTAATAACCAACAAAGGAAACACCTGAGCTAACTAATCCAAATTTTCCTAAAGCAAGTTCACTATCAGTTACAATATACACATACATGGAAATCACAAAGAAAAAGACCCCTTCTCTTAACCCTTGTACAACATGTGCGTTACATATATTTCGCCAAGCACGATTCCGCTTGCGTTCCCTCCATATTTCCTTTAAGCCAAAATACCCCTCGTTTTCTCGGCGAGATAGAAAAAAACTAAATACAATCCCTAAAATAAATAATAAGAGAGAAATTGCAAAAATAATGGTATATCCTAGCTCCCCTATACTCCTAGAAATAATAAAACCAGCAACAATTGGTCCAATCATCCCTGAAAATGAAGACAACAAACCTAAAAAGCCATTAAAAATATCCCTAGTATGTGGTTCTGTAATTTCAAATGTCAATACATTGAACGCCAGCCAATAAAAACCATACCCCATTCCTAAACATGCTCCCAACAAAAATAAAAAATTAGATGCACGCGTATTTATAACTAAAACAGAAATAAAAAAAAGTGCTAAAAAAATAACACCTACTCGCAAAACCCAAGAACGATCTATTTTTTTTGCTAACTTCCCAGCAACAATAAAAGCAAGTGGTTGGACAACAACAATTATCAAATTATATACACCAATCGCTAAAAAACTATTTGTCTGCTTCCATAAATACACATTTACAAAGGAGTTAGATAATGCGATTCCTAAAGAGTACATAAAACCAATTAGTAACAAAAATACTAAATCCTTATTTAACTTTCCATCCTCATAAAACTTGTGAAACTGAAACACAATACGCACCTCTTTTCTTCCTGCTTATTGTGTCTCACCATTCAAATTTCTATGTAATTTCTTCTTTCTTCTAGTGAAATCAAATGTAAAAAATTAACATTAAAAATTTTTTATCCTAACGGAGAAAAAATAAAAAAGGCTACCTCAATTGAGGTAGCCTTCTATCATGAATCTTATTTTGCAGCTTGATATAATTTTTCTGCTTCATTCCAATTTACAATATTCCAAAACGCAGCGATATAATCTGGGCGTTTGTTTTGATAGTGTAAATAGTAAGCATGTTCCCACACATCTAAACCTAATACTGGTTTTTTCCCTTCCATTAATGGAGAGTCTTGGTTTGGTGTGCTCATAACAACTAATTTTCCGTTATCTACAGCTAACCACGCCCAGCCTGAACCGAAACGAGTGACAGCAGCTTTTGTAAATTCTTCTTTAAATGCATCAAAGCTACCAAATGTTTCATCAATTGCCGCAGCTAGTTCACCAACTGGTGCACCGCCACCATTTGGTGATAATAATGTCCAGAATAAAGAATGGTTTGCATGACCGCCACCATTGTTACGTACAGCAGTACGAATGTTTTCAGGTAAAGCATCTAAGTTTGCAATGATTTCTTCTACTGATTTAGAAAATAATGCTTCTTGCGATTCTAGTGCTGCATTTAAATTCGTTACATATGTATTATGATGTCGTGTGTGATGAATTTCCATTGTTTCTTTATCAAAATGTGGTTCTAATGCATCATATGCATATGGTAATTGTGGTAATTCAAATTTTGCCATCTTATTCTACCTCCAACAAAATGATTTTTTCTGTACAAAATCATTTTAACGTAAAACAGGAAGTTTTTTCAAATAATATGCCTTAAGATTCGTCTAAAAGCTTTAACGTTCTAGTAATCCTTGGGCAATATACTCCCCTTTGGCAACGCCTTTTGGGCAAGCAAACATCGCACTACCGATGTGCTTTATATATTCATTTAATGCATCACCTTGCGCTAATTTTTTTAACATCGGAATAAATTGTTTTTGTGGATTTTTTTGGAATGAAATAAACATTAATCCAGAGTTCATATGTCCCGTTGTTGGATCTAATCCATCCGTATATGAATAGGCACGACGATAAATTTGTTCTCCTGATTCTTTCGATAATTTCACATGAGAATTAATTGGCTGCTGGGACATATCAACAGTATCATGTTCATTTGCTTTTCCATAAGGTGCTCCACTCATCTTTTTTCGACCAAATGTATCTTCTTGAGCTTTTAAAGAAGAGCGATCCCAGACTTCAAGCATCATTTGAATTTTGCGGCATGCCATATAAGTTCCACCTTGCATCCAATTTGGTTCTCCCTCATTGGCCCATACAATATTATTTATATCGTCTTTATTTTTAGGTGCTGGATTTGCTGTTCCATCCTTAAAACCAAATAAATTTCTTGGTGTCTTCCCTTCTTTTACATGTAAAAAGCCTGCTTGTATCCATTGAATATCTGCTACACTAGACGCCGCTCTCATTAAATTTCTAATCGCATGAAAAGCCACCTGCTGATCATTGGCACAAACTTGGATACAAATGTCCCCTCCAACAAATTGTTTTTGTAGAACTTCTCCATTCATCTTAGGAATATCCTGTAAATAAATAGGTTTTTTCGAAGCTAGACCAAAGCGATCTTTTCCGTCTTTTACAAAGAAGGTGGCGCCTAAACCAAATGTAATCGTTAAATAAGAAGCCGATAAATCCTCTGATTCCCCTGTATCAGCAGGAGGAAGAAAATCATTAGCTCCCTCCACTGTTTTTACATTCCCTTGACTTAAGGCAGCACTTAACATTGTCCAATCTTTAAATAATTGAATCACTTCATTTTTATCATTTGTTAATAAATTAAAAGCTGCAATATACGCATTCGTTTGTTGTTCCGTTACAATTCCAGCTTGGTGCTTCCCATAAAAAGATATACTCTCTTTTGCACTATTTTTTTGATCTGCTTTTACATCATTTGAAAATCCATCTGTTATTCCTGTAACAAACCCTACACCACTTGCAGCTATTGCAACACCAACGCCTGTCATTGCAGACAATTTAATCATTTCACGTCTTGAATATTTTTTAGTAGATTCTTTCTCTAAAGACATGGCACTCCGCTCCTTATTACTGTAAAATCGTAGCCGTACTTCCCATTAACTCAGCTAGAACACCTAATTTTTGACTTAAATCACGAATATCTTCTTTTTTCAATTCTGTATATAACACATATTGACCGTTCTTTTTATGTGTTAATAATGTGTCGTTTAATGCTATAAATTGCTTGTCTAGTTTTGTTGCAAGCTCTTTATCTTTTTCAGTTAAAGCTGGTAAAATTGCGTAATATACAGCTTGAGACCCTTCAACGTTTGCTGCTAAATCCATTAAATCTACATGAGAATAACGCTCTTCTTCACCAGTAATTTTTGAAATAGCCGCTTCATTAATCAACTCCATTGAACCAGCCACAACTTGCGTTGGTTTTAATTGCACTTCCTTCACTTTTTCTTGAAGTGACAATACATCCGTATATAGTTGCTCTGCTACTTTGTTCATATCTTTTAATGATTTTGTTTCCCATAATGCTTTTTCGATTTTATGAAAGCCGCTCCATTCCGCATCATCTACATCACCTTCACGAGCGTCAATTTTTGGATCTAAATCACCAAAACTTTCTGCAATTGGCTCTACTCTTTCATAATGAGTACGTGATTCTACATAATATTGTTTTGCTTTCTCCACATCATTACTAATAACTGCATCTGTAAATGTTTTTGTAGCCGTTACTAATGCGGCCACTTCTTCATCCACATATTGCTTATATTGTTGTACCGCTTTATCTAAAGAAGCAGATGTTTTTTCTTCTGATTCCTTCGCATTTGATAGTTTTACTAACGCTTCATCAAGCTTAGTAGATAAATCTTGTAATTTCTTTTGGTCTGGATTATCAGAAGTTGCTTCCATATATAACGGTTGAATGTATTTTTCAATCTCTGTATATAGTAATGGATAGACTTCACGAATGTTTGTTTCTTTCTCTAACCATTCTGTGTTTAAGCCTTTTCCTGATTTTTGAATATCACTCTTATTATTTTTCTCTACTACTTGATTAAAAGCTTGTAATGATTTCTGTAATGAAAGAGCCGTTGCTTTAATTGGATCATTACTTGTTTCTGTAGCAGTTTGTTTTGTAGCCATCTCTTCTTTTTTCCCATCTGAATTACACCCCGCAAGAACCGGAATGACTAGCATAGATGATAATAATGTTACTGCGATTGTTTTATTTGCGTATTTCATGAAAATTTTCCCCCAATATTTTGTAATGATTGTTTGTTTATAAATCTTTTTCCTAATACAAAAAGGATTGCAATACTTATAATAATAATTTGTGGTAACGTGCTATACCAAGATGGGAATACACCTAAGAATGAAATCGTAGGAATCTTTTCTGTTACAGTTGAATCGATGATGCCGGCTAACTGTAAGCTATGTAACCCTGTCCCCATAAATTTAATGCATAAATAGAAAACGATAATACTAGAAACAAAGAAAAATGGTTTTAATGGGATAAACGAGCCTAGTTTTAATATAAAAATCCCTAAAATAATGAGAATGCCAAATCCTACTAAAATACCTGTAAGAAACGTTTCCATCGACATTTTATTTACCATGCCAATTAAAAAGATAACCGTCTCCATTCCCTCTCTTAAAATAGCTAAGAAAGCCAATGTAGCTAATGAAAACATCTTTCCACTACTTAACGCTGTTTCTGTTTTTTGTTTTACAAAACTATTCCACTGTTTTACATTGGAATTTCGGTGGAGCCAATAACTTACGTATAAAAGCATAATACTTGCAATAATTCCAGAAAAACCATTAATAATAAAGTTATTTTGACCGAAAGAAATCGTTGTTAAGAAATAAGAAACAATAATGCCTATTACAATGCTTGTCAGTAATCCTAATAATGTTCCTCCCCATATCCATCTTGTTCCGTTACGCGCCTTTGATTTATTCGTTACAGCTAATAAAGCTCCCACTACTAATAATGCCTCCACACCTTCACGAATAGGAATAAAGGCTGCATCCCAAATACCATAAGAATTATTTTGTAATGGCTCTAATTGAGTAATCATTTCATCTATTGCTTTACTTGCTTTTGAGATTTTGTTTGGATCCTTTAAATATGCCTCAATTAAAACAAGGGATTTTTCTGCATGATTATAAACACTTTGGGATTGACTAACGACATCTCCTTCTACTCCAAGCCAATCCATCTTTAGTTGCTCAGCTTGTAGCTTTGCAGAGGCAATATCTTGTTTTTCAATAGATTCTTTCGTTTGCTTTAATTGGGTAATATATGTTGCCAAACTCTTTTTTTCTATTTTGTTTGGATTTGTTTGAAGTGTTCCTTTCGAATATGCTGTCACAGTAGCTAATAAAGTCTCTGCCTGTTCGATTGATTTCGTCCTATCTTCATTTAATAAAGCTAAAGATAATTGAGCAATTTTTGTTTCAATTGCAGTATAGCTTTCAGGCGAATCTGAACGAATTTCATTTTTTACTTTTACAACTTCATTTTTAAAATCCGTAAATGATTTATTCGCCATAGAAAAATTATCTTGTTTTAAATTCGTTATAACATTTTGCAAATCAGGTATGAATGCCTCCGCAGCTTTCTCTCCTTGATTCCCCTTTGCAGAAACAATTGAAAAAGGCTGTATCGAAATAAAAAAGAAAAAAGCCATTAATATAAGCGTAATTTTTTTGTACAAATAGACCACTCCAAACAAGCTGTTTTAACTGATAATGATTATCACTTTCATGTCCATTCATATTATTATCCTATGACAAAAATATGTCAATAAAAAAGTATTATTTTTCTGATTATTTAAACTAAGATGCTAACTGCTCTATTTATCAGAAGAAGATTCATTTTTACCCTACTTTTCTTTAAATTAATAAAGTGAAGCTTCCATCAATAAGAATTTTCTTTCATCTTTCACTGGTGATTAGTTGAACCAATCAAGCCTTTACTAACACTTATCTTTCAATTAAGCTTTGGCCAAATTTTAAATTAGGAGTCTTTGTATCAATTAGAGGAGGATAAATCCTTTCTTAAACGCAAAAAACCTACTTCTTATCGAAGTAGGTTTTACAGTAGAGGAGGAAGAGGGATTCGAACCCCCGCGGGCTTTTACACCCCTGTCGGTTTTCAAGACCGATCCCTTCAGCCGGACTTGGGTATTCCTCCAAAATGTTTGGTAGCGGCGGAGGGAGTCGAACCCACGACCTCACGGGTATGAACCGTACGCTCTAGCCAGCTGAGCTACACCGCCAAACATAAAAATGGCTCCACAAGTAGGACTCGAACCTACGACCGCACGGTTAACAGCCGTGTGCTCTACCAACTGAGCTATTGTGGAACGTTAAGAAAATTATTAAGTTGTCGCTAAGACACTTATCAATTTATCATATCTACTTTTACATGTCAACACTATTTAATAGAAAAAATAGTATAGAAATGAAACATTTGTTAGCTTATCTAATTTTTATAAAAAGGAGCTAATCCTTCGATTAGCCCTTTCTCCAATTAATGACGAACACCTAATACTGCTTCTGCAATATTTACAGCATGATCCCCGATACGTTCTAAATTACTTACGATATCAACGAAAATTGTTCCTTCAATCGCTGTAGATTGACCTTCATTCATACGCTTAATATGTTGTTTGCGGAATTTACGTTCTAACGTATCGATTTTCTCTTCTTCTGTAATAACAACTGTTGCAAGTTGTTTATCATCATTCTCTAATGCTTTTATTGCTTTTTGAACAGTTGAAATTGTTAATTCGAACATTTCTTCTAAATTATGAAGCGCTGACTCAGACATTTTTGTACGATTTACATTTTGTAATTCAACTAATTCGATAATATTTTCAAAATGATCACCAATACGTTCGATATCACGAACTGTATCCATTAACACAATATGTTCCGCTGACTCATTTTGATTTAATTGTGTTGATGATAATTTAACTAGGTACTCTGTAATTTTTTTATCTAAATTGTTTAATGCATCTTCTACTTGTATTGCTAAGTCTGCATGTTTACGATCATTTGTTGTTATATATTTTGCTACACGCTCTAATCCATCGTTTGCAAAGTTACCCATACGAATAACTTCTTGCTTTGCTTGTCCTAAAGCAATTGATGGTGATTGTGTAATAAAGTTTGGATCTAAATGTTTTGGTTTAAATTCAACAACAACATCTTGACCTGGAACAAGTTTTGTTACAAGGTATGCTAATACGCCAATAAACGGTAATTGAATTAATGTATTTGTTACGTTAAATGTACCGTGAGCAAAAGCAATTGTCATTTCTGGATTTAAGTTTAATGACGCTTGGAAAAACTCAATTAATCGTGTAAACCATGGTAAAATTAATAAGAATAAAACAGAACCAATGATGTTAAATAATACGTGTGTTGCTGCTGCACGACGAGCCGCTACACTTGCACCGATTGCCGCAAGAATTGCTGTAATTGTTGTACCAATATTATCACCAAATAATACTGGAATTGCTGCTTGTAAACTAATTGCACCTTCTCCAAATAAACTTTGAAGGATACCAATTGTCGCACTTGAACTTTGTACAACTACTGTTAAGAATGTACCAACAACAACACCTAAAATTGGTGTTTCACTCATTTGTAATGTTAAATCTTGAAAAGCGGCTAATTTCGTTAATGGCTTCATTCCACCACTCATTAAACTCATCCCGTAGAATAATCCACCAAATCCAAATACGACTTGACCGATATTTTGGATTTTATTGTTTTTAAAGAAGAACAATAATACGGCACCAACTGCAAGAATTGGTAAAGCGTAATCAGTTAATTTAATTCCAATAATAAATGCTGTTACTGTTGTACCGATATTCGCCCCCATGATTACTCCAATTGCTTGGCGTAATGACATGAATCCTGCGCTTACTAATCCGACGGTAATAACCGTTGTTCCTGAACTACTTTGAATAAGAACTGTAACTAAAATACCTGCTAATACACCCATTAAAGGATTTGTTGTAAAGCGATCTAATATATCACGAAGTCTGTCTCCCGCTGATTTTTGAAGACCGTCTCCCATAAATTTAATACTGAATAGGAAAATACCAAGTCCACCGAAGAACTCAAAAAGCATGTCTCTTAATTCCAATGATTTCAACTCCATACATTAAATTCTATCCTACTTTTTCTCGGACAAGTTGAAATATACTATCTTAACTATATAATCGTAAAGTGCCTTTGATAAGCCTTTACACTTCTGTAATATAAAATTTACAATCCGTTCAAAATTCGTTCATATTCCTTTCCACTCACTTTTACTTGTCTTTATTAGGTCATTCAATTTAAGATAGACATATACAAGAAAATAAAGGAAGGAAGGACTCCAATGAACATTTTTCAGCAGCTTATAAAAAGTCTATATTCAACAAAAACAATTGTCCGATTTCGTTTTCAAAAGATAGGAAAAACCATTTTATATGTTTTCTTACTCTCTTTATTATCAATCATTCCAATTACTTACTATGTTACAAGTACTGTAAAAGATGAAGTTGCAATTACAACATCCTTTATAAAAGATCAGCTTCCTTCTTTTACAATTGAAGATGGAAAATTAATATCCGAGAATAACAATCAGGTTCTTTCAAGTAATGATGAACTTGCCTTGGAATTCAATCCAACGGCAACGAAGGCAGATAAAACAGTTCTCTTCTCTGACCAAGGTATCTCATTATTACAAAATCAACTTGTCGTTATTCAAAATGGCGAAGAAAAAACATTTTCTTATGATACAGTAAAAGGATACCCTGTTACAAAAAATGATTTACTTTCATTTGCGGATACATTTCAGTCCATGTTTCCTCTTTTTGTTGGTATCATTATTCTGTTAATGTTATTCTTTTCTGCTTTTTCTTACTTTATAAGTACTTTGTTTTTAAGTATTATAGGTTATATTCTTACTCAAAATCGTAAAATGCAATTCAAGCAATTATTTACATTAAGTGCATATAGCCTAACAATTCCAACTGTGTTCTTTTTCATCATGGACTTTTTAAAAACACCAATTCCATATTCTTCAGTTATTTTTTCATTTTCAGGCCTAATTATTTTGTACACTGTACTACGAGAACTACCGAAGCCTCGACCTAAACAGTAATATAGATTATCGATAAAAAAAACGGCATAAAAGCCGTTTTTTTATTTCGACATATGTTCTTCTTTTTTTACAAATGAAAATAACCTCTAAAAAGCGAATATATTCTTCATACACGTTAATACGTGGAAATTACTTTATTCTGTTCTAACTACCACTTCAAACTTTCAGACAATTAAAAAACATTAGATTCAATAAGAGTTTTCCTTTATTTACTCATATTTTCTCGATTACTTCATATATATAAATTAATGAAAGAATATAGAGAGGGACAAGCTATGCGCCGATTATCTATTTTTTTAACCATTGTTTTTTTAATTATCGTCATGATTTACGATATGAAAGTTGGTACTATTCCACATCAAAAAAAAGAAAAAATTTCCACTTCAAAACAGGATTCAAAAAAGCCAACTTTAGCTTATAAAGAAATACAAACAAAAAGTGGAGATACAGTTTTATCTGTTGTAGAAAGCATGAACGACAATTGGAAAAAGGTATCAATTAAACAAATTATTAAAGACTTCACAATTTTGAATCCAGACACAGAGCCTACAAAAATTCAAATCGGAAAAGTATATCGTTTTCCCCTTTACGAATAAATTTCTTGTAAAAGTTTTTCATACACTGATAAAATAAGGGTATGTGAAAATAAAATACAATGAAGAAAAGGAGCGATTGTTCCGTGTCTACACTTACACATCGTACACAAACAAGACCAGTAATGGTTGGAAATATACAAATTGGTGGAAATAATGAAGTTGTTATTCAAAGTATGACAACAACGAAAACACATGACGTAGCGGCAACTGTTGCTGAAATTCATCGTCTTGAAGAAGCTGGATGTCAGATTGTTCGTGTTGCCGTTCCAGATGAACGTGCAGCCAATGCGATTGCTGATATCAAAAAACAAATTAACATCCCACTTGTTGCCGATATCCATTTCGATTATCGTTTAGCATTAAAGGCAATTGAAGGTGGAATTGATAAAATTCGTATCAATCCAGGAAATATCGGTCGCCGTGAAAAAGTAGAAGCTGTTGTAAATGCTGCGAAAAAACGTGGTATTCCAATTCGCATAGGTGTTAACGCTGGTTCACTTGAGCGAAAAATCTTAGAAAAATATGGATATCCAACTGCCGATGGAATGGTAGAAAGTGCCCTTCATCACATTAAAATCTTAGAAGACCTAGACTTCCACGATATTATTGTTTCGATGAAAGCATCGGATGTTAACTTGGCAATTGAAGCATATGATAAGGCCGCAAAAGCTTTTTCATATCCACTTCACTTAGGTATTACAGAATCTGGTACATTATTTGCAGGAACTGTAAAAAGTGCAGCTGGTTTAGGAGCTATTTTAAGCAAAGGAATCGGAAATACCCTTCGTGTTTCTTTAAGTGCTGATCCAGTTGAAGAAGTAAAAGTTGCAAGAGAATTATTAAAATCATTCGGATTAGCTGCTAACGCTGCTACATTAATTTCTTGTCCAACATGTGGTCGAATTGAAATTGATTTAATCAGCATTGCTAACGAAGTAGAAGAATATATCCAAAAAGTAAAAGCACCAATTAAAGTAGCCGTATTGGGATGCGCTGTAAACGGCCCTGGTGAAGCGAGAGAAGCGGATATTGGAATCGCAGGAGCTCGTGGTGAGGGATTACTTTTCCGTAAAGGTGAAATTATTCGAAAAGTACCTGAAAATGAATTATTAAACGAGTTAAAGAAAGAAATCGATATTCTTGCTGAAGAACATTACGCAAAACAAGGAAAATAATATATACAATATATAATAAAAAGAGACTTTGGCATTCAAAGTCTCTTTTTTATTTACTCTTTTTCTGTTACTGAAAAATACTTTGCTTCTGGATGAGCAAATACCATTGCTGTTACAGATGCCTCTGGATTCATCATAAATCCTTCTGTTAATTGGACACCTATTTCTTCTGGACGAAGTAATTTAAATAACTTTTGTTGATCTTCCAAATTCGGACAAGCTGGGTAACCAAATGAAACACGGATCCCTTGATATTTTGCTTTAAATCGATCTGTCATGGACATTGTTACTGGATCAGAAAAGCCCCATTTATCGCGAATGAGCATATGAACCATTTCTGCCAATCCTTCTGCTGTTTCAAGCGCTAATGATTGAAGGGCATGGCAACGTAAATAATCACCTTCTTGTTTCCATTGTTCAGCAATTTCGCGCACATTCCCACCTGCTGTTACGGATAAAAATGCAACATAATCCATTTCATCCCCAACTGGTCGTAAATAATCTGCTAAACATAACTGTTGGCCATGTTGTTGTCTTGGGAAGGTGAATGTTTCAATTATTTCTTTTTTATTTTCTGGGTGATAAATATAAATTGTATCCCCTTTACTTTGAGCAGGGAAAAATTGATAAATTGCCTTTGGTTTAATATAATCGTCTGCATGGGCAACTAATTCATTTACAATCTCATTTAAAGTAATTGCTTTCTCATCTTTTTCTTGTAGCTTTTTATCAAAATTACCTTTAAAACCTAAATGATGAGAAAATAACATTCTCCGATTAATAAATGGTGCAACTTGGGAAATATTAATATTTCCTAACATAATTCGATTTAGTGATTGTGGCATATACACATCTGCTTTTTGTAATTTTTTCACTGGTCTATCTATTGTTTTCTTTGGAGTAACAATTGGTGGTTTTACTTCTTCAATTGGTCTTTGTCTAATTTTGTCGATTAATTTAGGTTTATCAATAGGGGAGACCAGCTTATTTGCTAAATCCAATCCATTCATCGCATCTCCTGCATAAATAGCTGTTCCTTCCCCGTAGGCTGGCAATATTCTCGTCTCTGTAAACTTACGAGTGAGGGCTGCCCCTCCTACCAAAACAGGTGTGGTGATATTTGCTTCCTTAAAATCTTCCACTGTTACAACCATTTGATGAGCAGATTTTACTAATAAGCCTGATAAACCAATAATATCTGGATTATGTTTACGAATCGATTCAATTAAGGCATCAGATCGAACATTAATTCCTAAATTAATTACTTCAAATCCATTATTTGAAAAGATAATATCCACAAGGTTTTTGCCAATATCATGAACATCACCTTTTACAGTCGCCAAAATCACTTTCCCTTTTTTCGCATCATCTCTTTTTTCCATGAAAGGCTCTAAATAACTAACAGCCGCTTTCATTGCCTCTGCGCTTTGTAATACTTCTGCGACAATTAATTCATTATTATTAAATAAGCGACCTACTTCATCCATTCCTGTCATCAGTGGCCCATTAATAATATCTAATGGTCTTCTTCCTTCATCTAAAGCAGCTTGCAAATCATCATGTAATCCTGTTTTTGATCCTTCTATGATATACATTGCTAATCGTTCATCTAGTGATAAGGCAATATTTTTCTCCTTCTCTACTCGCTTTTTGCCACGATAAAAGTTCGTAAATCGCTCTAAGGTTTCATCACTTGTATAAAACAATAAATTTTCACTTAATTTCCGTTCTTCTTCAGAAATAGACGCATAGCGCTCTAGTTTTTCTGTATTCACAATCGCATAATCAAGACCAGCTTTTGTCGCATGGTATAAAAAGACAGCATTTAATACTTCTCTTCCTAACGGTGGGAGTCCAAATGAAATATTACTTACGCCTAATATAGTTAACGCATTAGGGAACGTTTGCTTAATGACACGAATGCCTTCAATTGTGGCAGCAGCTGAACCAATATACTGTTCATCCCCCGTTCCAACAGGAAAAACAAGAGGATCAAAAATAAGGTCATCTCCACGAATGCCATATTTCTCCGTTAACAATTGATAGCTTCGCTTTGCAACTCGAAGTTTATGAGCGACTGTTACTCCCATTCCATCTTCGTCAATCGTGCCAACAACTAAGGCTGCTCCAAATTTTTTAGCAATTGGAACGACCTTTTCAAATCGTGCTTCCCCTTCTTCTAAATTGATCGAATTAATAATTCCTTTTCCTTGAATCTGTTTTAAACTTTCTTCAATGACATGTTCATCTGTTGAATCAATCATAATTGGTACTTTTATTTTTCTCGTTAATTGGTCTAGAAAAAGACTCATATCTTTTTGTTCATCACGATCAGGGTCTGCCATACACACATCGATAACGTGAGCATTTTTCTTCACTTGCCCTCTTGCAATTTCAGCCGCTTCATCGTACTTTTCAGCTTTAATTAACTCTTTAAATTTTCTTGAGCCAATTACATTTGTTCGTTCACCAACAAATAAAGGACGCATATCTTCTGTATACAGTAGAGAATCTAAGCCACTAACACCATGGCCAACACGCTTTGTTAACTTATGAGGGTTACAAGTTGCAACTGCTTCTTTTAATGCTTTAATATGAGCTGGTGTTGTTCCACAGCATCCCCCTACAATATTTACCCAACCTTCCTTGGCAAAGGCTTGCATTTTTGTTGCTAAAGACTTTGGTGATTCATGATAATGGCCATCTTCATCCGGTAATCCGGCATTTGGATAACAAGAAATATATGTTTCCGATAAATCGGCTAACGAACGAATATGATCACGCATAAACTCTGGTCCTGTTGCACAATTTAACCCGACAGAAATTGGATTAAAATGTTCGACAGATAAATAGAAAGCTTCTATCGTTTGACCTGCTAATGTCGTTCCCATTGGCTCAATCGTTCCTGAAATCATAATTGGCACCGTAATTTCAGCTTGTTCAAAGGCTTGTTGGATTCCGATTCCTGCTGCTTTTACATTTAATAAATCTTGACTCGTTTCCACTAAAAGTAGGTCTACTCCACCTTTTAGTAATCCTAATGCTTGACGATAATAGTTATGGGTCAATGCTTCAAATGTTGTCCCCCCTGTTACACTTAAAGACTTTGTCGTTGGACCGATGGCACCTGCTACAAAGATATCTGCTCTATTACATTCTTTCACGGCTTGCTTCGCTAGTTTTGCCGCTTCCATATTAATATCCATATCTAAGTGACCGAGGTTATATTCATCTAAAACGAGAGAAGTAGCACCGAACGTATTCGTTTCAATAATATCTGCTCCTGCCTCAATATAGCTTTTATGAATATCAACAATGACATCTGGTCTTGTTAACACTAAATACTCATTACAGCCTTCGTATTCTTCCCCACCAAAATCCGCCGCACTTAATCCTTTTTGTTGAATCATCGTCCCCATTGCGCCATCTAGCACTAAAATCCGTTCTTCTAATAATTGCTTCAATTGTTCCTTCATTTAAATCCAACTCCTATTTTATCTCGTGTTTCAATATACTGTAGTAAATTCTCACATAGTTCATAACGTAAAAATGGTGTTATTAAATAAATGCCATTAAAATAACGTAAGGCAACATCTAGGAGTTGCTTTGAAATCTCTAATCCTTGTAAACTTGCTTCTTCAGGTGTACGTGCCAATTCCATACGCTTGCGCACCTCTTCACTTAAGGTAATGCCAGGTACTTCATAATGAAGATAATCAGCATTTCGCTTACTTACAAGTGGCATAATCCCAAGAAAAATTGGTTTATTTATGTGCCTTGTTGCTTCATATGTTTTAATAATCGTTTCTTCATCATAAATTGGCTGTGTTAAAAAATAATCAGCACCTGCATCAATTTTCTTTTCTAATCGTTTTACAGCAGCATCAATATATTTCACATTCGGATTAAAGGCAGCACCAATGGAGAAACGAGTTGGTGTCTCCAATTTTTTCCCCGAATACATCATACCTTCATTCATTCCTTTAATAAGACGAATCAATTCGATACTTGATACATCATAAACAGAAGTAGCACCAGGAAAATCTCCAATTCTAGCAGGATCCCCTGTAATAGCTAAAATATCATGAATACCTAAAGAAGATAATCCAAGTAAGTGAGATTGTAAGCCAATTAAATTCCGATCTCGACATGTTAAATGAGCAATAACAGGAATGTCGCTTTGCTTTAGTTGAGAGGCCATCGCAATATTAGAAATACGAGGTGAAGCTAATGAATTATCTGCCATCGTAATGGCTGTTGCTCCTGCTCGCTTCAATGCTTTCGCTCCTTCAAAAAACTTTTTCGTATTTAAATTTTTCGGTGGATCTAATTCCACAATAACCGTTTGTTCTATTTGAACACGATTAACTATTTTATGTTTCACATCTACTGACCGAATAATAATTCGTTCACTTTGTTTCCGCTTTTCTACCACTTTTGTTAAAGGGGGTACACATCCTTTAATTCCTCGCTTTAATGACGCAATATGTAGTGGTGTTGTTCCACAACAACCACCAAGTAATCGTACACCTTGTTCGACAAATTGTTTCGCTGTGTCTTCAAAATAAGAGCCATCGCCCTCATATTGATATATACCATCTACATAACGAGGCATTGTTGCATTTGGATAGGCAGATAAAAAGCTATCTTCAACCATTGGGATATACTTTAACGCTTCTAACATATGTAACGGTCCTAAGCGACAGTTCATTCCAACTACATTCGCTCCAATTTCTCTTAACTCTTTTAAAACATTTTCTACATACGCACCACTTTGCATAACCCCAATTTCTTGGAAAGAAACTTGAGCAACTACATCAATATCACTTTGTGCGCGAATTAACTTCACAATATTTTTTAATTCTTGCTCATCGTAAAAGGTTTCAAATAATAAGCCATCTACGCCTTCTTCCATCAAAATTGTCGCTTGTTCAAGGAGCATATATTCTCGTTCCATTGCCGACATATTCACATTTCCCGGATGGTTTATTCCCCCAATGGTGCCTAAAATAATGGCATCTTCTCTAGCAGCTAATTTAGCATTTTTAACAGCTGCTACATTTAACTGCTTTACCCTTTCTTCCAACCCATATAAACGTAACTTTCCTTCATTCGCTCCATATGTATTCGTTTGAATCACATTTGCACCTGCTTCAATATATTGCTTATGAATATCAATAATTTTTTCAGGGGCACTGCTGTTCAGTTCTTCAAAGCAACTTTGTCTCCCATAGGAATATAGCAAAGTTCCCATTGCTCCGTCTCCAATTACAACTTTCTTCTTTAAGGTTTCCACCAATTTCCCCAATGCCCTTTGCCACCTTTCCTTTGTGCCTATAAACAGAAACAAAATCTTCTTTTTAAGGTTTTTTCCTATGATAACAACAATTATCTAAAAATTCAATCTATACTTTACCTATATAAAAGATTCGAATGTTTCACGCCACTCTTTTACTGTCTTTATTTCATCCCAAAAGTATAACTTATAACAAATCAGGCACAAAAAAACCTTCCATTACTGGAAGGTCTTCTTTATTTGCATTTATCGCATTTTCCATATATTTCAAACTTATGTCCTGTAATTTCCAGGTCCCCGTATTCCTTCTTGATTGCATCCATCGGACAAACGTGAAGTGTCTTTGTTACCCCACATTCTAAACAAATAAAGTGGTGATGATGATGATCAATCCCACAAGAAAAACGAAATTGTTTTTCTCCTTCTAATTCCGTTTGCTCTAAAATACCAATCTCAACAAATAAAGAAAGATTACGATAAATCGTATCAAAGCTCAATGTTGGATATGCATCCTTCATTCGCTCTAATATGTCTTTAGCAGATAAATATTTATCTTCTTTCGCAAACAAAGCAATCATATCTGCTCGTTTTCCCGTATACTTATAGCCTTTATCTTTCATACGTTGCAACGCTTGTTCATAATTCATCTTTGCTCACCCTTATGCTGATCGTATTTTTCGTATCATAATTGCTACTAGTAATAACAGAATGGCAATCATTACGATTGTTCCACCTGATGCAATATCAAAGTAATATGCAGCAATCATCCCACCTACAACAGAAATCTCTCCAAATAAAATAGAAAAGAAAATTGTTTGCTTAAATCCTCTTGAAATACGAATACTTGCTGCAACAGGCAGTGTCATTAGTGCGGATACTAATAAAACCCCAACAATTCTCATCGATACTGAAATAACAAGTGCAACCATTAAAATAAAAATAAAGTGAAGCCATTTTGACTTTAATCCTGTCGCATTTGCATACTCTTCATCAAAAGAAAGTAAAAATAATTCCTTAAATAACATAATCGTTATAAAAATAACAAAGATTGAAATAATGAAAATCGTAATAAAATCCTCTTTGCTAACCGCACTGACACTTCCAAATAAATAGGAAAATAAATCTGTATTAAATCCATCGGCTAAGGAAATAAAAATGACACCAATGCCAATCCCACCTGATAAAATAATTGGAATCGCTAATTCTTGGTAAAATTTATACACACTTCGTAGCTTCTCAATAAATAATGCCCCAATCACCGAAAAAACTGTTCCCATATAAATCGGGCTAATAATCGCTAAGGCAGGCGCTACTTTTTCCAATAACAATCCAAAGGCAATCCCAGATAATGCCACATGACTTAATGCATCTGCAATTAATGACTGCCTACGAATAACAATAAATACACCTAGTAATGGTGCTATAATCCCAATTAAAACACCTGTAAATAATGCATTTCTTAAAAACTCAAATTGTAAAAAATCGGCTATCATTTTGCACCTCCTGGACAGTTGCTATGATCGTGATTATGTTCTAAGCGATGAACATGATGACCGTATACCTTTGATAAATCCTCTGTGGATAATTTGTTGTATTCTTCTTTATTTCCATGAAAATGCAAGCACTTGTTCAAACAGGCTACATGACTAACCTTGTCCGAAATAACACCAATATCATGGGTTACTAACAATAACGTAATGCCATACTTTTTATTTAACGTTTCAAGCATGCTATAAAAGTTCTCTACATTTGAAGCATCTATCCCTACTGTAGGTTCGTCTAAAATAAGCAATTCTGGATCGCTAACAAGAGCCCTTGCAATAAAAACACGCTGTTGCTGACCACCAGAAAGCTCACCAATATTACAATTAATAAAATCTGACATTCCAACTGCTTCAATTGCTTTTCTTACTTTTTCTTTATCTTGTTTTTTCATAAAATGAAAAACACCTAGTTTTGGCGTTAATCCCATTGCTACTACTTCGTAAACCGTTGCAGGAAATCCCGAATTAAAACTATTTGCCTTCTGAGATACATAGCCAATCTTATACCAATCATTAAATTTACTAATGTCTTTCCCAAATAAGCGAATCGTCCCTGACTTTGGTGTTAAAATGCCTAATAAACACTTTAAAAGTGTTGATTTCCCTGATCCATTTGGTCCTACTAATCCTAAAAACGCTCCTTTTGGAACATTTAAGCTAATATGTTCAATTACATTTTTCCGTTCATAGCGAAATGTAATATCATCGATTTCAATTATATTCACTTGGAGTAACCTCCTCTTTCTGAATCATTCCGATTTAACTAGATTAGAATTATACCTTATTCCCTTTTATTTGTAAATGAAAAAGCCGACTAATGAATAGCCGACTTGAATTTCGCTCCACGTGTTTCTTGTGTGTCCATAATCGTAATAAACGCATTCTCATCAATTTCATAAATAATGCTCTTTAACTTCATTACTTCTAAGCGCGTAACAACTGCATAAATAACATCTTTTCGATTATTTGTATAGCCGCCTCGACCTGCTAATTTTGTCGTACCTCGACCAAGTCTATCTTGAATGGCATTTGAAATTTCTTCATAATAATCAGATACAATAATTGCAGCCTTCGTCTCATCCAACCCTTGAATAACTGTATCAATTGTTTTATAGGCGATATAATACGCCATAACCGAATACATTGCTTGTTCAATTCCAAACACTTGTGCAGCCACTGCAAAAATAAAGACATTAACAAACATTACAAGCTCGCCAACGGAAAATGGAATTCGCTTTGTTAATACAATCCCTAATATTTCCGTTCCATCTAATGAACCCCCATGTCGAATAACTACCCCAACACCTGCTCCAAGTAACAACCCTCCAAACACCGCTCCTAAAATCGGTTCCTTTACAAATGGGTCTACCCCATGTAGCAATGTTTCACTGATTGCCAAACTGATAATTCCAAAAATAGAAGATATCATAAATGTCTTCCCTATATGTTTATAGCCAAAATACATAAATGGAATATTTAATAGGACCACTAATATTGCAAAATTAAGTGGTGTTATGTAATCTAAAATCATCGAAATCCCGATGATACCACCATCAATGATTTTATTTGGAATTAAAAATAATTCAATAGATGTTGCTGCCATTCCTGCCCCTAATACAATCATTAAGAAGCGATAAATCAAACGTCCTATGCTCTCTTTCTTATGTTGCCTTTTGTTCATCGAAAAACTCTCCCCTTGTAATTTTTAATTTCTATGTCTTTTTTTCACCATCCCTTAATATTTTAATTATATACTAGATTGCCCTTTCATGTCGTCCTAACATATTTTTGGAGGTGGAAAAATGAAATTTATGAAAAGTATGGTAAACAAAAAAATTAATAATATCACTGTTGAAGAACTACTTCAATATAGCGCTGAGTACGAAGTTGCCATTAATCACGAGCAAGCAGTAAAAATTGTTGCACTCATTCGAAGTGTCAAAGTTGATATTTACAATGATGCCCAGCGCCTTGATTTATTAAAAAGAGTTGCTCAAATTACGAGTCCTGCAACAGCTAAACAATTAAATGAGTTATTCCAAAAATTTGGATAAAGATAGAAAAAGGAGTCACGCATGAAGTGACCCCAAAAAGTTAGACATTGTTATTTCATTAAGCAGTTCGCATGGAATGAGTCCGATATTGTATCGAGCTCATTCCTTTTAATTTGACCTTAATTCGTTTTTGATTATAGTAATGAATATATTTTTCTAATTCCACTTTAAAATGGTCCATCCTCTCAAACTCTTGTATGTAAAGTAATTCTGATTTTAAGCGACCAAAGAAATTTTTGCTAAAAGAAAAGCACCTCCAATTATTAGTTTTTTGTCTAACAATTGGGGTGCAGTTCAGCATCCGTGCTCCTTTTTTCTTTTACCCTTTCATAATCTCTTCTAAAACATTTGGGTCAAATGTTTTACGGCGTAGCATCTCAATTTCATATTTATATGGTGGTTTTGCTTTTTTCTTATCTTCACCTACATAAGGTGTTTCTAAAATTTTAGGAATATCTGTAAAGCTTGGATGATGAACGATATAATTAAGGGCATCAAAGCCAATCGTACCAAATCCAATATTCTCATGACGGTCTTTTTTTGCGCCACGTGGATTTTTACTATCGTTAATATGGAACACTTTAATTCGATCTACTCCGACGATTTTATCAAATTCTTCGATAACCCCATCAAAATCGTCAACAATGTTATAACCTGCATCGTTCGTGTGGCACGTATCAAAACAAACTGATAGCTTTTCATTGTGAGTCACACCATCGATAATACGTGCTAGTTCTTCAAAGCTTCTCCCTAACTCAGATCCTTTTCCAGCCATTGTTTCAAGAGCAATTTGAACTTCTTGCTCCTTCGTTAATACTTCATTTAAACCTTTAATAATTTGGGCTAGCCCTGCTTCTTCCCCAGCTTTCACATGAGCACCTGGATGGAGAACAATTTGTTTTGCTCCAATGGCTTCTGTACGTATGATTTCTTTACGCAAAAATTCTACACCTAACTCATATGTATCTGGATTTACAGAATTTCCTATATTAATAATATACGGAGCATGGACAACGATATCTGTAATGCCGTGTTCTTCCATATGTTTGCGTCCTGCTTCGATATTTAATTCTTCAATTGGTTTACGTCTTGTATTTTGAGGGGCACCTGTGTACACCATACATGCTGTTGCGCCATAAGAAGCTGCTTCTTTACTTGCTCCTAATAGCATATCTTTTCCACTCATGGAAACATGAGAACCTATTTTTAACATCTACATCATCTCCTTTGCTTTTTTTATTTTACTATAACAACGAGAAGATGATAAGCAAACTGCTTAATTTTAATAAATAAAAACTGTACAACTAACTTTTATCTTGATGTGAAATTGAAAAAAACATTTTAAAAAATCCTGTCCTCTATCCCAACTTGTATCTAGATTTTAATTCCACTCGTGCTAATTTCGTTATGTGTTTAATAAAATCCGTCTTTGCATCTGTGTAGCCATCTCGGTCATGCTCATACTTTTTCTTTAACCCTATTT
>JBJEFI010000061.1:0-11734 GCA_051873875.1 Bacillaceae bacterium
TTATCCCTCCATATAGAAAGAAAAGAGGGGGATGTACTCACCCCAACCTCTTTTTACTATTCCCATCTTCATATGGGTATCATGTTTCATTTTTATTTAATCTAGCTTCGCACGCATATCGTGCTTTGCTTTTATTTATTACATTCTTTCGTGCATTGTACGATGAATTACATCAAGTTGTTGTTCACGAGTTAATTTAATGAAGTTAACTGCGTAACCAGATACACGAATTGTTAATTGTGGATATAATTCTGGATGCTCCATTGCATCAAGTAATGTGTCACGGTTAAATACGTTAATATTTAAGTGGTGACCTGTTTCAACGGAGTATGCATCTAACATCGATACTAAGTTTTTAATTTGTGTTTCTTCTTCTTTCCCTAATGCTTTCGGCACGATAGAGAATGTGTTTGAAATACCATCTAATGCATATTCATATGGTAATTTTGCTACTGACATTAATGATGCTAATGCACCGCTTGTGTCACGACCATGCATTGGGTTTGCACCTGGTGCGAATGGTTCTCCAGCACGACGGCCATCTGGTGTAGTACCTGTTTTCTTACCATATACAACGTTAGATGTAATCGTTAAGATTGATAATGTGTGAACAGAATCACGGTATGTTTTATGTTTTTTCAATTTTGTCATGAAACGTTCTACTAAATCAATTGCAATTGCATCAACACGATCATCATTGTTTCCGTATTTAGGGAAATCTCCTTCAATTTCGAAATCAACAGCGATACCATTTTCGTCGCGAATTGGGCGAACTTTTGCATATTTAATTGCACTTAATGAGTCTGCTACAACAGAAAGTCCTGCGATACCAGTCGCCATTGTACGTAAAATATGTGTATCATGTAACGCCATTTCAATACGCTCATATGAATATTTATCATGCATATAATGAATAACGTTTAATGTATTAATATATAATTCTGCAATCCACTCCATCATTAGATCATATTTGTGCATTACTTCTTCATAATCTAATACTTCAGAAGTGATTGGCGCTAGTTCTGGTCCAACTTGGATTTTTAATTTTTCATCTTTACCACCATTGATTGCATATAATAATGTTTTCGCTAAGTTTGCACGAGCGCCAAAGAACTGCATTTGTTTTCCGACACGCATTGCACTTACGCAACATGCGATCGCATAATCATCTCCGTATTCAGGACGCATGATTTCATCATTTTCATACTGAATAGCAGATGTTTTAATCGACATTTTTGCACAGTAGTCTTTAAATCCTGTTGGTAAATTTGGTGACCATAACACTGTTAAGTTTGGCTCAGGAGCTGGTCCTAAGTTATCTAATGTGTGTAAGTAACGGAATGAGTTTTTCGTTACTAATGGACGACCATCTAATGCAATACCACCAATTGATTCTGTTACCCAAGTTGGGTCTCCTGAGAATAACTCATTGTAATCTGGTGTACGAGCAAATTTTACTAAACGTAACTTCATAATGAAGTGGTCGATAATTTCTTGTGCTTCTTGCTCTGTTAAGATACCTTCTTGTAAATCACGTTCAAAGTAAATATCAAGGAACGTTGATGTACGACCTAAACTCATTGCCGCACCATTTTGTTCTTTAATTGCAGCTAAGTAACCAAAGTATAACCATTGTACTGCTTCACGTGCATTTGTTGCTGGTTTCGAAATATCATAACCATATACTTCTGCCATTTGTTTTAATTCCATTAAAGAACGAATTTGTTCGCTTAATTCTTCACGTAAACGAATAACATCATCAGACATAGTGCGATAACCAGTATTTTTAAGGTCAACTTTTTTCGCTTCAATTAAACGATCAACCCCGTATAATGCAACACGACGATAGTCACCGATAATACGTCCACGGCCATACGCATCAGGTAAACCAGTGATAACACCAGATTTACGAGCTAAGCGCATTTCTTCTGTGTATGCATCGAATACACCTTGGTTATGTGTTTTGCGATAGTCTCTGAAGATATGAGATACTTCTTTATCTACTTTGAAACCATATGATTCAGCAGCCATCTCCGCCATACGAATACCACCAAATGGTTGTAATGAACGTTTGAATGGTGCATCTGTTTGGAAACCGACAATTGTTTCTAATTCTTTATTTAAATATCCTGGACCATGAGAAGTAATTGTTGATACAACTTTCTCATCTAAATCTAATACACCGCCATTTTCACGTTCGGCTTTATTTAGATCCATTACTTGTGCCCATAATGCTTTTGTTTCTTCTGTCGCAGGTGCTAAAAATGAGTCATCGCCCGTATACAATGTATAGTTCTTTACAATAAAATCTCGAACATCAATTTCTTTTTCCCAATTGCCACCTTGGAAACTTCTCCACGGTTCTACTTTTACTTGTTGCTCAATCATTTCTTAACTCCTCCTTTTAGTATCCCCATTTCCTATTAATACAGGAAAATAATTTTTATATAACAGCTTCTATTAATAGCATAATACTAAGTGGTCAATATAGAAACCCTCTTTTATGAACATTATGTGAAAAGACGAGCATTTTTTCAAACTAATCTAAAAATCTTAGTAATGGCGTAAAAATAAAATTGGAAACGCTTTACACCGAATGGTGAAAGCGATTTCTTTAAAACTATAAGAAACGCCCTATTCCATTGAAATAAGGCGCCTTCCTATTGTAACAAATTTTTTCTGTACTAATTAAACGAGCAAATCTGTTATAAATCTGTTATATAAATAATAACTGTTATAGGAAAGCTTTTTCTATAGCTTACACAAAAATAAGTAGTAATAAAAGGGGTTATTTCCTACATATATATGTGGTATTTTCCAATTTAACTACCATGTACTTCGGAAGTTTTTACGATTATCTCACAAAAAAAGAAAAAAGTTGGCAATGAAGCACCAACTTTTTTAACCTTACCTTTATTTATCTTTTATCGTTACTTTTCTCATTAATAACTGACTGATTAGCAGTAACAAGATAGTTCCGACAGTAAATGATCCCACCGCAGCATATGGGTTACATGTCGTTATTCCAAATGCCCAGTCCATAAATTTGATGATGCTTGGATTATAAGCCGCTAGCAACTGGAATCCAATCACGGCTGCAATTGGGCCAATAATGCCAAAAGCTTTCATCCATCCTGGTAAACGATAATAAATAAGTCCTAATAGAAAACCAAGTGCTAATACGAAAATATATAAGAATCCTTGAAATAAAACGATCGTCACCAATGTTTTTACATCATTCGTTTGTACCCAGTTCTCGAAATCAGCTACGTTTGAATAAATCATTTCTACATTCATTGGCGATGAAACAAATAAATTGTATAGACGATTAATCACTACCTCTACCAATCCTGCTCCAAAACCAAACGGAATAATTGTGAAAATAAAACTATTAAAACATGATTTTCTTGAAATATGGTTTGCCTGTGAGAAATAAAAGCTTTCTTTAAATGAGACAATCCCCATTACAAAAATAAAAATAATCGAAATCAAATCTAATCCAGATGAAGAAAATGTACCATTTGATGTTATACTTGCGATGCTAAGCATCGTTAATATTAATAGTAAAATGGAATAAAAAATAAGAAATTGCTTTGTCATCCAATCAACTCGATACTTCATAAATGCAACTGTTTTCATTCTCATTCAGCCTCCTCACTTGTTAAGTAAACAAATAATTTTTGTAATTCAACTGTTGAAAGCTGAAGATTTAAATCACTTATTTCTTTTCTTACGTCTTCATGCAATATTTCCATAATCGTTACCGCTTTATATGCCCCCATTGTTTCTTCATAAACAACATTTTTATCTTTTATAAAGAAGTCTATATCTGTGTGTAATCCAGAAACGGTGTATGCTCGATTCAATAAACTCTCTACGCCTTCACTATTTACTACTGTTTTATCATTAATAATAATAACCTCTTCAATTACATTTGCTACTTCTTCAATAATATGTGTGGATAAAATGATTGTTTTTTCTTGTTCGCTATACAATGTGATTAATTCTTTATAAAACACTTCTCGATAGTGGGCATCTAATCCTAAAACCGGCTCATCAAAAAGTAAAATAGGTGCACCTGAGGATAAGGTTAAAATAATTTTACAGATAGAACTATACCCTGTGGACAAATTCTTATATTTGCTTTTCGGATTCAATTTAAACTTTTTACATAACGATAACGCATAGTCATGATCAAAATGTGGATAAAAGACAGCTGTCCATTTAAATAAATCCTTTACTTTTATTGATTCTGGAAATAAGGCTTGTTGAGACATAAAGTATATTTTCTCAATTGCCTTATCATTTTCAGTAACCACTTCCCCATCAATTGTAATCGTTCCTTCTGTTGGGAATAAGCGATTTGTCATTAAATTTAATAACGTTGTTTTTCCAACTCCGTTACGCCCAAGCAATCCGTAAATTTTATTTGGCTTAATCGTAAGCGACACATTCTGTAAAACCGCATTGTTTTGAAATGTCTTCGTTACATTGTTAATTGCAATCATCTTAACCTCTCCTTTTAATCATCTCAACAATATCGCTAGCAGAGATATTAATTTTCTTCGCCTCTTCTAACAATGTAATAATATAATCCTGGTAGAAAGCTTCCTTACGTGTTTCTACTAATTTTTCTTTTGCTCCTTCGCAAACAAACATGCCGACACCTCTCTTTTTATAAAGAATCCCCTTATCAACAAGTAAGTTAAAGCCCTTCCCAACTGTGGCTGGGTTAATTTTAAAACGAACTGAAATCTCCGTCGTTGAAGGAATCATCTGCTCTTCTAGAAATATTCCTTTTAAAATATTATCTTCAACGATTTGAGCAATTTGAATATAAATTGGTATGTCTTGCTTTAGATTCGAAAACAAACCCTCACCTCCATTAGTTCATTACTTATGTAACTAACTATATAACCAACATCCTCTTTTGTCAATTATTAACTGGAAAATTTTTTATAAAAAAAGAGCCGAACTTAGTTCGACCCTTTTTCTTCTTGATTTACTTTATCGAGCATATTAATCGCATCAATTAAATGATTGCTAAAAATTCGTTTTGCTACATCTAACAATTCAATAATTAATGGATCGCGCAACGAATAGACAACTCGATTACCATCCTTTGTACCATAGACAATGTTTTTACTCCGTAATACCATTAATTGCTGAGAGACAGCAGAGCCCTCACTACCAATTAACGCTTGAAGTTCATTTACATTTTTATCTCCATCCGCTAACAATTCTAAAATGCGAATTCGTAGTGGATGAGATAATGCCTTAAAGAAATCCGCTTTAAATTGTTGCATTTCTAAATTCATACATTTTCTCCAACAGCTACATTTTTACTTTCATTATGACATAACTGAGCACATTCTTGGAAGGCAAAATGTTTACATCCGATACATGCTTCTTTAGAAATTAGCGTTAAACCACTTTTAATCGCCGTTTCTGTATCTTCAAAGAAATTTTCTTCCCCAATTTCTCTATATAAATCTGTCTTTTTTAATAGATTTAATGGTTGTCCATGTAATCCTGAAATAAGAATATGGCAATTTTTCTTGCGAAGTTGTTTTACCATACTGCGTAAATTATTTTCTCCTGTCGTATCTAAATAAAGCAGCTTATTCATTTTCAATAAAACAACCTTTGGTTTATACTGAATAATTTTTAAGACACGATAAACAAAAGATTCAGCAGCCGCAAAGAAAAGAGAGCCTTCTACATCAAACATCGCCATTTGTGGACAAAAATGTGAATTAGATACAGCTGATTCTAATACTTTTCCAGTATCAGAAGGCAATACTTGTTTTACTGCAAACACATCACTCATTCGTTTTACAAAAATGATAACCGCTAATAATAACCCTACTTCAACGGCAACGACAAGATTCACAAATACTGTTAATACAAAGGTAATGACTAAAACAATCGAATCCCCTGTTCTTGCTTTTAATAAATGAATGAATTCATGACGTTCACTCATATTCCAGGCAACGACCATTAATATTGGTGCCATACTTGCTAATGGAATAGAAGAAGCGTATGGAGCTAGCATAACTAACATCAGTAATACAACAACACCGTGAACAATCCCTGATACTGGCGATTGGGCTCCTGTTTTAATATTAGTAGCCGTACGGGCAATAGCCCCTGTTGCTGGAATTCCACCAAACAAAGGTGCTACCATATTAGCAATCCCTTGACCAATTAATTCTCGATTACTATTGTGACGTGTATTTGTCATTCCATCTGCTACAACTGCCGATAACAATGATTCAATTGCGCCAAGCATAGCAATTGTAAAGGCTGGTCGAATTAACTCAATCACCTCTTTCGTCGATACATCAAAAAAACGAACAGACGGTAATTCACTTGGGATTTGTCCATACGCAGAACCAATCGTTGCTACTTTATCAGGAAAGAAAAACATAGCAGCTATCGTAGATAATAAAATACCAACAATTGGCCCTGGTACTTTCGGAAAGAATTTTGGTGTTAGCAGTAATCCCGCCAAACAAATAAGTGCAACAACAATGCTATATATGTCAATTGTAGAAATATGCGAAATAATCTCGTGAATATTTTCTAAAAAATACTCCTTACTTTCTACGCCATCTAATCCTAGGAACTTGGCTATCTGTCCTGCAAAGATAGTAACTGCAATCCCTGTTGTAAATCCAATGGTAACAGGTCGTGGAATAAATTTAATTAATACCCCTAATTTAAAAATCCCCATTAAAACAAGGATAATCCCCGACATAAATCCTGCAACAAGTAATCCATCGTATCCATATGTGGCAACAATACTAAATAATAATGGAATAAATGCACCTGTTGGTCCAGCAATTTGGAAACGTGAGCCACCAAATAAGGATACTAAAATACCAGCAATAATAGTTGTATAAATTCCATACTCAGGCTTTACTCCACTAGCAATCGCAAATCCCATCCCAAGTGGAATTGCAATAATCCCAACAATTAATCCTGATACTAAATCTTTCTTTAACTTTTGCGAGGAATACCCTCGAAACCGATCATCAAACAACCATACTCATCTCCTATATATTTTTATATTCAAATATTTGAACATACAAATATTACTCCTCTTCTTTCTATATTTCAACATGTAATAGTATAAATTTATAAACTTTTTAAGGTATATGCCTTTTTTCTACAATAAGGACATATTCCTAAAACACTACTAAACATGTTGAATATATTAAATAGTGAAGTTAATTAAATAATAACTTTCGTCATACGCATTAACGAAAGTCTAAGTTAGGAGTAACGCCAATGGAAACAATAAAAATCTTAGTCCCGTATATCGTTTTTTTCTGTGTCCTCCTATTAATTTATTGGAGGCCAAAGGGATTAAACGAAGCATATCCCTCTACGATTGGGGCCTTTATTATCATTTTATTTGGAGTTGTCTCATTTCAAGACCTTATAGATATTAATGGCAAAATTGGTGAACCAAGCTTAACCATTCTTTCTGCTATCATCACCTCAATTGTGCTAGAAAGTTTTGGTATATTTAAATGGTCTGCTCAAGTCATATCTCACTACATTAAAGGTTCCCCGAAAAAACTATTTATCTTCGTTAACCTCTTCTGTATTGCCATTACTTTTCTATTTAACAACGATGGTGCTATCTTAATCACAACACCAATTCTTATCTTTTTATTAAGAGGTTTTAAGTTAAAGCCTCATCAACAACTACCTTATTTAATTAGCGGGGCATTAATTGCAACTGCTTCTAGCTTACCAATTGGTGTTAGCAACATCGTAAACCTAATTTCTTTAAAAGTGCTTGGTATTGACTTGTATATGCATGCCATTATGATTTTTATCCCTGGTTTATTAGGAACGCTTTTCCTAATCGGCATGTTATATCTTGCATCAGCTAAAGCTCTTCCAAAGACACTTCCAAATTGGACAGCATATTCCTCTAATTTATCACAGGAACAAACTGGACCTTTATTTACAAAAGAAGATATAAGTCGATTTATAAAAATTATTGTTTTTATAATCGCTACACGTGTTTCCTTGTATGTTGCTTCTTACTTTCACATTCCATTTGAATATGTTGCAGTAGGTACTGCAGTATTACTACTTCTATATCGATGGAAACATTTGAAAATGGGAATTGGTGATTTATTTTTTAAAATCCCATGGCATGTCATCTTGTTTGCATATACGATGTATATCATTATGTTTGGATTAAAAAATGCTGGATTAACCGATTTGATTGTCACATTCACTGAACCTTTTACTTCTACCCAAAGTTTAGGTAATACAACCATTATCGCATTCTTAACAACTATTTTATCAAATGTCTTTAATAATCATCCTGCTTTAATGATAAGCACACTAACTTTAACACAACTTGACCTTTCTGTTCTTCAATTAAAACTTCTCTATACGGCAAGCTTAATTGGAAGCGACATGGGAGCCCTTTTACTTCCAATTGGAACATTAGCTACATTGCTTTGGATGGACATCTTAAAAAGAAATAAAGTGAAAATAAAGTGGAAAGACTATATGGCAGTTACAATTAAAGTTATTCCAATCTCTGTACTATTTACAGTCTTAGTCTTATATGGTTGGATGATATTTGTTCGTAACGTTTTCCACTTATGGTAATCAACGTATTTGATAAGAATAACCATCAGAGAGTATTGCTCATTAAAAAGGCTACGTTTATCAACGTAGCTTTTTTTAAGGAACTTGAATTGTTTTTATATGCTCAATTCCATAATATTTTTTATTTCCTTCGGCTGTCCTACTTTCAATAAAAGAATCATTACTACTATTAACATAAACAGCTTTATTATTATTAATAATGAGAAATGTGTCTACAAAAGTAGCGATAAAACTGCTAAATGTATTAGGAATAACTTGGTTAGTAGGCACAGTCGGTATGAAGGTATCTTCTTCTAATCCAAATAATTTCTCTTCTGCTTTTAATACCGTAAAGAAATGTAAATGTTTCGTAGCGATAAATACTTCTTTTTTTAATGTGGGTGAATAAAATGAAAAATAATCATCCTTTACCTCACTTACTTTTCCGACAATTTGAATAGTAGGTGATAAGAATAAAGATATCCATCGATTTTTTGCATTTGTAATTGCTTCTTTTATCGTGAATGAATTTCCTTCATTCTTTAATAATTCAATTCCTGCCTTTAATTCGGAATAATCTCCTGTAAATTCAGCATGATTCAATGAATCCAAAATGGTATCTGCCAATGTTTTTCTATCATTACTATTGTATACTTCAATAACGAAAGAATCTAATTGCTGCTTATCAATTAAATAAATATGTTCCATACAAATATAGTAATAATTTTTCAACGAATACAAGACGACAATATCTGTTCCCACAAATGCAAGTTTTCCATTTAAAATTTGTTTTCCTTTAAGCTCTATACGAACATGCTCATTAAGCATATGTGAAAAACTAGCCAACTGTACCCCCCCTATTCTATTCTTACATTCTCATTGTATGATGGGTAAATGGCAAATATTCGCTCGAAGAAATGGGCAAAGCTTATTTCATAGATATTCGAATCGTGGTCAGATACGGTTATAAATTGAAACCCTAGCTTTTGCGAAAAGTCATCTCCGTCCTCCGTAACATTATCAATAATAATACTCTTTACTTGTTTCTGTTCATAATAACGGCAGTAGGCTTGTAATAACAGCGCTGATACGCCTTTTTTTCGATAGGCTTTATCGACAACGATACAAGATAAAAAGAGATAAATATCTCCCTCTCCTGTCTCTATCTCGACAATATCTTTATATGTTAAGTCTTTATCATTAAATACACCTCGTTTAATCTGCTCATACAATGAGTATTCAATTGGAAATAGATTCATAAATCCTACTATTTTCCCCTTATCCTCCACAACAAGAATAGAACCTTTTCGCTGCTTATAACACTCGTAGGATTCCATTGCAGGTGTAATAAAATCCGTATCATAATATTGTTTTTCTAATTGCTCCATTTCGTAAAAATCTACTAATGTTAATTCTTTTTTTAGTTTCATTTATCTCATCCTTCTAAAAAAAATTAATCTATATCAATCATACCAAACTTCTATTTTAAGGATACATTGAAACTTGTACGTCTATTTTTCATTCTTCATCATACATTGTACTGTTAGAAATCGATTAAAAGGATGTGCAAAATGGAAGATATCCAAAACTTTCTCTTTCAAATCATGTCACAAAAAGAATGGACGACTATCTTTATTTCATTTGTCTTTTTAACCGCCGTAAAAAAAGATGTCATGGGACGTTATACAACAATGCGCTTTGTTGATGAACTAGTTACCATTATTATTGCTGCTTTTGCCTTCATTGTTTTTAAAATTCCACTAGCCATTGATTCATATACTTTTGCTTATTTAATTATCGTCCTACTTGTGATTTTTGGAGTAGAGCCAAAAAACATTAAAGATGCTGTCGTCAATCTCCGCGATGAAAAAAATACGAAAAAAAGCTTATTTAAAAAATAGGAGTGATAAAATGAAAAATCGAGCTGTTATGACTGGTTTAGATGAAGCCTATGCAAAAAAACTTACTAAACTATTAAATACTTATTTAGCAAATCTACACGTTGTCTACATAAAAATAAATAATTTTCATTGGAACGTTGTTGGTGTAGATTTTGTAGATTTTCATAAACTATTAGAAAAACTATATAAAAAAGTAGGAAAAGAAATTGACTATGTGGCGGAACGAATTAAACAAGTAGGTCATTATCCACTTGCTTCTATGAGCGATATGCTCAAACATGCAACATTAAAAGAAGCACCAAGTACAGATTACAACACAGCTACAATTGCTTATGCTTTAGCCGAAGATTTTGCAGAGACAGCTAAATATTTACGAATGGTGAGTACCCAAATTAGAGATTCTACAGATGAAAATACCATTAATCATTTAGGTGTTGCCCTCGAATTTCTTGAAAAATACGTATGGTTTTTCACCGCTTATTTGGAAAGAATGAAAGAAAATTAATATTTCCCTAATATTACATGATATAATGAAAAAAACATAATAGGAGGAATGAAAATGATCGTTGCAACAACACCAACATTAGAAGGATATAAAATTACTGAATATCGTGGTGTCGGAACTGCACAAGCAATTATGGGTGCAAATATCGGGCGAGATTTCTTAGCTGGTTTAACAGATATTTTTGGTGGCCGTTCAGGTCAATACGAAGGAAAAATTGAAGAAGCATCTAACACTGCATTAAATGAATTAATGGAAAAAGCGCGTCGTAATGGTGCAAATGCTATCGTTGGTATCGATTATGATTTCGGTGCAGTCGGTGCATCAGAAAGTATGATGCTTTGTGTTGTAAGTGGTACATACGTTACTGTTGAAAAAATATAATCAAATCTAACTAGATAATAAATAAAGCAGCCTACTTATTTGACTAGGCTGCTTTTCTATTTATTCTTATTATAAATAAATACCTGCTAATTTTGATACTATTAATTAGTTCTGCAATATATAAATTTGTAATTCTACTCTTTATATATTCATTGACTACACTTCATCCTAAAAAATGAACATCATTTACTTTTATAAATTCTTTTGATATTTTTTACATTCTAATGTTTATTCCCTATACTACAAACCAAAAAAGATGATCCTAAGACCATCTCTTTCACTTTGCCTGGCAACGTCCTACTCTCACAGGAGGAAGCCTCCAACT
>JBJEFI010000062.1:0-5700 GCA_051873875.1 Bacillaceae bacterium
GTCACATGAAAAAAGTTGCTAATTTAACGTTTTCAATCTCAAGTCATGAGCCTGTCAGAAAAAACCCAGAAGTTATTGAATTTAGTACGCAGGATAAAAATACTTCTGTATTACGCTTTCAACTTAAAGAAGGAAAAGAACCATTTAACTTAACGGATATTACTGGAAAAGTATCTTTAAAGATGAAGGATAACAGTCGATTTGAAGGTAATGCGAAGGTGGTCGATGTAGAAAAGGGGATTGTTGAGTACACAATTACTCCTGAACAAATTAAGCATATTGGTAAGGCTGAAGGTGAGCTAGTCTTAAAAAAGGGCGAGGAAATATTATCAGGCTTATTCTTTAACTTTACCATCAAACCTTCATTGGTTGACAAGGAACTAGAACCAATTAAAGAATTTTACTTAGCTGATTTAGAAGTGGTTAAGAAAGAAGTTACCGCAAGAGCCGCTAAAATCAATGTTGATGTAGCTGCTTTAGGTGCTGAAATTGATAAAAGGATTGTAGAACTTGAAAACATGGTAAGGAGATTTGAATCAAATGTCGGTCAAGCTACGGTTGTTCAAGTTGAAAATGCACTTACTAATGCTTCTGGTAAGAAATATGCAAGCCTCAAGGCCAGAATGGATTCCCTAGAATCTGGCGACATTGATTTAGGTACATTTTAAATAACTAAAATGAAAAGGACTATCCCCCTCCCGCTAGAGAAAAGGATAGTCCTTTTTCGGTATTACTACCATACTCCCATTATACCCCGAGGAGATGGTAAATGAAACCAAAACTTTCGTCTGGAGTGTTAATTATGAAAAATAAAGACCATGAGAGAGTCACCATGAAATCTCTTAGCGAGGTGAATGAAATGGAGGGACATCCCTTGGAGAAAATGGTTCAGAATCACGAACAAAGAATTTTCAAACTTGAACAGAGTTACGATGCATTAGAAAATAAACTTCAAGCTGTAGAAACAGGACAGATGAGAGTTGAAAGTATCTTGCACAGAGAATTCCAAGAGCAAAAGAATTTGATCAATAAACAACGTGAGGAACAGAATGAACAGAATAAACAATTGCTTCATCATAGCTTAGGTATTAAATCTGGGGCTCATGATGCCAAGTGGAAACTTATGATGCAAATATTTGGTACAGGTGGTCTTATTGTCACAGTACTTTATTGGATAACTCAATTCCTAGTAAGTGTCGTAAAATAACAATCATGCTCTATCCATTCAATGGGTAGGGCTTTTTTTATTTTTCTTCTCTTATAACTTCATACAAATCCCCTATATTACATTCCAATATTTCCGCAAGTAAAAAGCACTCTGGAATAGACGGGTAACTCTTTCCTGTACACCAATTAGAAATAGTGTTTCTGCTTTTCCCAAAGTGAGAGCGTATGTATTCCCTTTTGTATCTCGATTGATCAATTAATATCCCTATATTTGATTTAAGTTTCATAAATATCACCTACTAAATATATTCGCTTTAACTTGGTCATATCCTTTCATTATTTGATTGTGATAACGATTCAAATTTAATTTGGATAGACAGGCAATATTAACTCTCTTATCCATACAATGAATTATGCAAAGAAGGGAGAGATTCATATGTTAGTAGTCGGATTAACAGGTGCTTCTTTAATTACAGTGGGATTGCTTCAAAAGAGAGGTATCCAATTAAATGAAGACATGATTAAGATTACTCTGACTTGTGCCACATATGGAGGACTATTATATATTCTCAAAATTGCCAGTAAATTATTCCTTCCGTTGTAGACAATTATCAGATAACTGAATATTGAATTGACTACACAATTGAGATACCTGATAATGCCGAAAATTCCGCCAACCGCAAAGAAAAGAAGGGAAGGGGGAGGAGGATGCGATAGCAGTTCCATTGTCATTGAAGCCTACAATGTACGAATAAAAGCTACTATATCAATGATGGAAGTATACATTGAATAATTCACATGCTGAACACTTATAGGAAGTATACAAAGTATAAGAGAGGGAAGTGGTCAATGATGATTGAATGGCTTATCCCATTAGGCATACTAGGGGCAGGACTTGTACCAAAAGGGAAGAAAACGGATGAGAAGAAGATCAATTTGGTATTTGAAAATTTGGGGATTGGGATTAAAAAGGGAGACAAAATACTTTATCCCAACATGGTAAATAAGGAAATGGATGAAGAGAAAGCAGTCTATATCTATACCCTTCCCATAGGCTTGAAATCTGATACATGTAAGGATTTACCCATTGGCGAAGCTTTAAATAAGGAAGTGGATATATCGTTTGATGGAGTACTTAGAATCGCTGTTTACAACAAGGAGATACCTAGCAAGTGGAAGTATGATGAAACGCTCCTGAAGCCCCATACATGGCTTATACCAGTCGGTAAGAACCATGAAGGTATACTGTACCATGACTTTGACAAATACCCTCATATGCTCTGTGGAGGTGCTACACGATATGGTAAGACAGTCTTTCTCAAAAATACATTTTATTCGCTGCTCATGAATCAAATGGAGAATGTAGAATTTTATATACTCGACTTAAAAGGTGGATTAGAGTTTGGTAAATATGCTGGATTACCACAGGTGAAAGGCGTTGCCAGTGACCTATATGAAGCAGGAGAGATGCTTTATGAGATTAGTGAGCGTATTGATCAATTGAAGAAAACATTCCGTAAGAATGGCTTTACGAACGTTGTAGACACTCCTATTAAGAAACGTACCTTTATCATTGTTGATGAAGGGGCAGAATTATCTCCTATTATAATTAAGAATAAAAATGATAAACCAATTGCTAATCATTGTCAGGCTGTATTGAGTGAAATCGCTCGTATTGGTGGAGGATTGGGTATGAGGTTAATTTACTGTACTCAATATCCTGTTAAGGATACTGTACCTATGCAGGTTAAAATGAACATTGTCGCCCGTGTATCCTTTTTGGCTACTGCTACAGTCGGGAGTATGGTTATCCTTGATGAAACAGGTGCAGAAGACCTGCCAACTATTCCAGGTAGGGGAATTTATAAAGTAGATAAAAGTCGTGTGATTCAAGCACCGTATATTAATGACAAGTATATGCACAAGCAAATGGGGGAGAGAAACAATGAAATCACAAGAGAGAGTGGAAAGCCTGTTAATGACTATTGATCAATTAGGTGTAGCTAAGATTAAACATTTACAAATGAAGCATAATCTGAAGTCATATAGGAATGCTTGCCGAGTGATTAAACAATTGTCTCCATATGTAAATGAGACTTTCTTCAATAAAGAAAAGGTTATCTATTTGAATAAGAATGGTCGTAACCTGATTGGGTCTGATAAGGAAGTAAAAAGTACTGCTGCATTAGAGCATTCATTATTAAGGAATGAAGTTTATCTGCATTTAAATTCTCCTATTGACTGGAAAACAGAATATCCCATTGAATCAAACAATACTCCTACATGGATGCAAGCAAGCGGAATTAAAGTTGCACAAAGTAAGAAGCTGATTAGTGATGCTGTTTACAGTCGGAATGGTGTACATCATTTTGTTGAGATTGATAATACAAGGCACATGATAGACAATCACCATAAATTAAAAACTTATGCCGAGATTATCCCTAAGTTAAGCTATGGTAAAAATTATTCACTTCAGATATATACAACTACACCTGACCGTAAGAGGAAGTTTGAAAAGTGGGCAAAGGAATTAAAGTTAAAATGTGAAGTGAAAATATTCAATGAAATTAGATAAAAAATAAACCACCTATAAATTAGGTGGCTTTTTCTTTTGTTTCTATAAACTCGACAACCTCTTCAATATTACAGTCCAGATATTCGCAAATTAGTCCTATAACATCCAAAGCAACATATTCCCCATGTGTCATTTTGGCAAGAGTGGAAGGTGATATGCCCAATTCATTTCTCAAATGGTTTCTAGTTTTATCCCTTTTGATCAATGTAATTTCCATTGGTTTGTATGATGGAACGATTCGTTCAGGCTTTCTTCTCTGTTTTTTAGATACCATATTAAACCCCTTTCTTACTTATCTAAAACAAATTATAGCATAAATAATACATAAAGTTTAACTTCTCGAAAAAAATTCAAAAAAGTACTTTACAAGTATTTCCTTATGTTGTATATTTAGTACAAGAAGTACAACAAGTTGTACATCAAACCAAAAAACAAAGGGAGAGATTAAGATGGAAAACAAAACTATGGTGAAAGAAGAAACTAAAACTTACGAGGTATTCACACAAATCAAATTGGATGTATCTTTGAAAGTTGAAGCGGGCAGTGAATTGGAAGCAATAATCAAAGGTCAGCAACAACTATCAGGAGAATCCCTTACAGATGCTTTACTAACACTTATCACGAATAGCAACAAGGTTGTAACTCCACAAGTACACATGATTAGTAACGCTGGCTTAGAAGTATTCGAGGACTAAGCAAAATGAAACCTACATACAGATGTGAACGTTCAGGATTTGCATTTACAGCCACAATAACTGACGGATTACCAAAAGTTATGGTTGAAATTCCAGGAAGGCTGGATGAGGTGCATTATAACGAGTTATCCTTCACACAAATAAGAAACCTTATTCCTAAACCGATTGCCCGCATGATTGAGAAAGTTATGTGGGAGCAAAGAAATAGGACTCCATCTGTAGCGAGATGAAGCCCCTAATAAAGAGATATTGGTTCATATAGATTATACCATGAACAGGTCGGAAATCCGACTTGTTTTTTTTGTGTGTTTATTAATAGGACAAACCAGTTTCTACATATTTATATAGCGAGTGGAAGGAGGAAGTAAATGATCATTAAAAATGAAACTTATTCAAATGTCCATATTATCAATTGGCTTAAAGATAAATTAGTGGAATACCACATAGATAAATATGGGGAAAATTGCATAGTTGTAGATAAAAACGAACCTGACAAATATTAGGTTCTTTCTTTTTGGTTAATTGTAATTTACAATTGGCTGTAAGCATTGTAAAAACTTGCAAAGGATGATGAGATTGTCATTAGCTAATGAACCATATAATGTATTAGCAAAGTCGATTCCAGTGGCTATATATGCCCGTGTAAGCTCTGATATGCAAGCTAAGGGCGATAGTATTCCCCATCAGATTTCTCATGCTAGGGATGCCATACTACGCTTAGGAAAGGAGTATTACAATGATGAATCGCTAATTTATATAGACGAAGCTTTATCAGGTTATTACACTAGCTTGTTACAACGTCCAGCTATTCAGAGACTTATTAATGATGCTAAAGAAGGACGCTTCAAAGTCATTATTTTTAAGGAAATTACCCGTTTAGGTCGTGACCCTGAAGAGAATATGAAAATACCTAACCTTCTTAATTCATATGGTGTACGTGTCCTATCTGTTAATGATGGATATGATTCTGATAATCCTGATACAAAAATTGTCTTTTCCTTGCAATCCGTTTTAGCGGAAAAAGAATCTGACAGGTTGGGTAGCAGGGTTTCAGTCGGTTATCGTGAAAAAGCTCGTTCTGGCAAATGGTCTACGGTAGCTCCTTATGGTTACACTTTGGATGATAATTTTAAACTTCAAATTAATGAAGATAAAGCAGAAGTTGTTCGTACTATGTATGATATGTATGTAAATAAACGTATTGGTACGGAATTGATCGCTAAACATTTAAATGAAAAAGGTATTCCTTCTCCTAAAGGATTG
>JBJEFI010000062.1:5800-11434 GCA_051873875.1 Bacillaceae bacterium
CATGTAGAAGGAAAAATTGAAATAAATTCACTGCAGCAAAAACTTGAAAAGTTAGGTAAAGAAAAGAAGCAACTTACTGGCAGTCAATTGAGGATGACACAAGAACGTGAATTATATACGGATGAATCATTTAGAGAAGTCATGTTAGGTATCCGCAAGAAAATTGAAAATGTGGAATCGCAGATTGATCTTGTTCATTCTCAAATTAAAGAAATAAGCAGTCGAAATACAAACCTGTCTTTCATTTCTGACTTAATCGACCAATTGAATGAAATGGATATAAATGACCATGTTAGCTTGAGGGCATTCTTTCATGATTTAATAGAAGAAATTGAAATACAGGATAAGAATACAATCGGAAATATCACGTACAAATATACACTTTAATCTTTATAGTTAATTAAGGAACAAGCGGCTTGTAGTACATTCCTTAATTAACTATAGAGCATAAAAAGAGAGAAGCCCTATTCTAAAGGCTTCTTTTTTTGTTCCTCTTCCATCTTCCTAAATGTTTGTGTGACAACTTTGGTTGAAATGTCTTTCATTTGACCATCGAGGACATGGATAATCTCGTCAAGAATCATGGGAGAGGCGTTAATGTGTATAGTGTAATCCATCATAGCTTGCATTTCTGATACATCCATTAGGGAAGGGTCGTTAATAGGTAATACTTCAACGGACACCTTAACCCGTGAGCCTGCAAACCTGTATTCTTTTTCTGTAGTATTCCTATAGCTGATTAGATGATTATCCTCGATACGTTCCATATCCTCAATATTATCAGTGGGTATTTCTAAAACCTTAATGATCTTATCAATTACATCCTGACTTGCCTTCCTCTTTCCTCTCTCTATATTGGAAATGGTCGCTTGAGACACACCAACCAATTGCCCAAGTTGAGTGGCATTCATTTTCCTTTTTACCCGATACTCTCTAATTAGGTCTCCAATTGGATTATTTGACATATCAAATTCCTTTCCGTTTCACCTTGTTATAAATGATTATAACACAACCAAATCACGTATAAAAAATAAATTGGTAATTTTTTATACAAAAGGCTTGTAATAATTTATAACCAATGTTAATATCTAATTACAGGTAATAACTACCAAGTAATAAAACGGAAGAGGTGAGAGTTATAAGAATCCTAAATGAAACGTATGGAGGCAGAAACATTGGTCAATGGTTAGAATATAAACTCGTTCAATACCATCAAGAAAAATTCGGTGAGGATTGTACGGTAATACATAAAAGTGATTTACATAGAAAAGAAGTTTCATAGAATACATAACTTATTTACACCATAGAACAAATAATCGGGAGAGGTGAAAATGATGTATCAAGTAAAGCAAACTATTCTCAATCAATTGGATTCTTTAGAACGTCACCAACAATCAGAAGCAGTGAGGTTAAGCGGATACAGAAACATGAGCAGCATTAAAAAAGTACTCCGCAGTGAAACTTCTGAATTTGATAATTTTCATGGGCTAGTAAATATGATTCAAATTGCATTCCCCAACAATGAATTTGAGGTAATGAGTAAGTATATCAGTGAATCATCCATCAATCGTAAGGTAGTAAAGAATATGCTTGAATATTTAGACTTAAACAACCTGCACGATGAAAAGCAATCTCTTATTGAACGGATTGAAAAGGAAGCGACTAATAAGGATATACTCACACTCGCTAAACTTTACAGAATTGATCATCAGTCACTTACAAAACAAATTGACCCCGCAGATGCTTTAAAGCTATTACATCAAGTTAAGACATCTTCATTGGAGACTGACATTATAAAAGCAATCTTTATCGCTTACGTGTATCTTGACCGCAAATTGTACGAACAGTGCCTTGTCAGTATTGAAGCATGGGAGGGTGAGCTTTTAAGCCTCACAGAGCCTTATATCAAAGAGACATACTTTACAAGGGTTAGGATACTTCAAGCCGAGTGTAACGCTCGTATGGGCAATCTGAAGCGTTCTAGGAAGTATTGTGATGATGTTATAGAGAATACATCCATTGACTCCATGAAAGGATGGGCGAGCCTTCAAATTGCTAACACATATGCCATTACTGACTACTTGAAAGCGAACCATTACATCATGCAAGGATTGTATTTCCAAAACATTCATGAGCGTACTCGCCTCAACCTTGAGCGTTCAAGTAACTTCCTGAACAACTTGCACAATAAACAGCCTTTATTCTTGCGATATGACAGCGAGGAAACGTCAGATAGGTGTGGGGTTGCCTTTTACCTAATCAATCAAGGGAAGAAGGATGAAGCATTAGAAGTATTACAAATGTGTAATCTTGAGACTATGGACATTAATGATATGGCCTTTTACTTCTACTTGAAGGGCATGATACAGGATTCATTCGAGGATTATGTCAGGTCAGTAAAGTATTTCCGTAAGTCAGGAGATACGTACTTTAGGCAATTGCCATTGGCAAAACTTAAAGAATCAAATATGCCCCAATCAATCATTAGTTTGTTAGCTGAATAATGGGCAGCATTGAAGGGAGGTGAGATAAATGAAGAAGGTACTTAAAGTTACTGTATTAGCCCTAGCATTGGCGTTAATGGTTTCCCCTGTAGCAGGTATGGTAGAGAATAATGCTCCATCTAAAGCCGCTCTAAATCCAGGTGGCGGCAGATAATCACTGAATCAATTATGTATTGTCAGAGTGGAAACAACACCACTCAACAAAACAAAGGGAGAGATGAAAAAATGAAATTAAATAGTCAAGTCACTCTTCTAGTCGATAAAATCGAACAAGTTAAATCCAATCAGTATATAAGTAGTCATGACGGATACCTTGCAGTTAATGCTTATTTTGCGAATATAGTATGTGCGGTATCAAATGTTTATCCAGATGTAACTTTAAATGAAATGCAACCCATCACTAAGGTTTTGGAGGCTTTCAATCAAGAATACTTTAATAAAGACTTAACTAAACAAAGGGAGAGATTGAATAATGAATAATGAAAAAGTGTTAAGCAAGGAAACTATCCAAGAAGATAATCCGACTGAATTAAAGGATACAATGCAATGTCTAGTTGAGTGGATTAGTCTTAGCATTGATGATCAAACAGATGAGCAAGAAACATTTTTGAATTTCCTTGATGTAGGTATTGATACATATGATGCACACATTGCAAATCTACAATATGATTTGAGCTGCATGGCTAATGTGTTATCTGGATTTGTTACAAAGCATAAACTTGAGAATCAGTTTAAGGAATATATAAGCGAAATTAAATCAATGCAGAATGACCCAAAGGATGTACACGAGGTTAATAAAGAAATGTACGGGGATATTGATGAATTGTTTAAGGACTATCCAGATATTCATTCTTAACACTAGGGGATTCTTTCCCTTAGTTTTTGATTATAATTTAGAAAATCATCATTTCAATTGATATGACAGGGTTATTGAACATTTTAGTTTTTCTGTACTGAATGAATAGACATGTTTACAATTAGAAACTAATTTCCAATCCCCAAAATAACCAATCACATCAATGGATAGAGAGTCCTTTAGTGTGATGAAGTGGGAGTGTAGTATTCCAGGAAGAGAATGTTATAGAGTTAATTAGTCAAAGATGGTCAGAACTATCAAAAAAGCACGAAAAAGTCCACAACTTCAAAAAAATTGATCAATGATATCAGTAACTTTTATACCCCTTAAAGGTTACCTAATAGAAGGGTATCAAAATTTATCAAAAATCACTGATTTACCCCCTAAAAAGTCACTAAAAAATTATTTCCCATAAATTTTTTAGTGTTATAATGCTGAAATATTTTCAATATGGAACAATGAATGACCATTCATATCTGTGAAGCTATGGATAGGAACATTGGGAAATAAATGAACGAAAATAAACGACTTTTTTTAACAACTAAAATTAGCTAAATTGTCCTTGGTACACAAGGCTTTTATGGACATTTGGAAGAAAATGGATAATCGTCTTTAAAGGAACAAAAAATTTTTTGCAACTTATTTATGCAATATTACAAGGAGGTGAATAGAAATGTACAAGCAAACAGCACGTAATGAGCAATTGAGGGAAATGGTCGAGTATGTGATCGCTAACTATGGAATCAAAGCAAACTACATATGTAAGCTTACTGGTATTGGAGTTCCGGCTTTTAGCAAGTGGAGACACCGTAAAAATGACTTCTGCAGCCGTAATTTGGATAGTGTTGAGAAGGTGATGGAAGGGTATAAAAAATAATTTAAAATTTTTTGCAAAAAAAGTTGACACATTTTTGACATTCTCGTTACAATAAATAATGAGTACCTAAAAATGGAAACACAAATAAGCATGTGCATAAGCTACATACTTTCATTTTAAGTATTCATGTTCATTGACAAGTTAATAGTATCAAAGTTTTAAAGATAATGCAAATACAAATTGAAAGGAAGTAAGAAATATGGAGATTACAAAAGATGATTTATTTTTCTGCTACGATGTACAACTTCACAATAGACTAAGGGAATCAGGTGTTCGCTATTTATGTGCATGTATAGCCGCTAGTACAAATCAGAAGTTTTGGCTTTATGCAAGGTCAGAAAAAGTAGAAGAAGTACTTCGTAACAAATAAATTAAACAAATACATATTAAGAAATTAAGAAATGAGGAACTATTATGCAGGAAAATAAAGTATTCAAGGTACAAATACCCCAGGAATTAGTGAGAGGTAGTGTCGTTAAGGATAAGGAGTTTGTCTTATTGGCAAGGTTAATTCAAGCATATTATTCAAATGGAAATAAAGATTTGACATTTACAATTAAATACAAGGCTGTCATGCATCATACCTACATAGACAATAACCGTAAATTTAAAGAATGTATGGAGAATCTACAAGATAACGGTTTTTTGACAATGCATAGTAAGACACTGCCTCGTAACGGGGCTTTAACAATCACATTAAATGAAAAAGTAATTCCCGAATTAAATGAAAATATGAGGTTTGTTCAACTTGAAAGCTATGTATTAAATAGGCATTTTATTGAAAAGGTTAAGCATACAGGGGTAAAAACTTTGTATCACATCATGAGTTATATCAATTATGAGAAGAAGGGGAAAGATCACTGTTACGCTTCAATTGAAAGAATGTCTTCTGATATGGGAATGAGTGATAAAACACTACGCAAACATTTGGATATATTAGAAAAAGGTAAATTTATAAAGGTGGTTAGACATAAGCCTGAAACAGAATATTATCTCGATAAAAATGGGAATGAAGGTTTACTGTATGACAGGTGGAATAATCATTATTCCATCAAACATGAGGCTATTAAAAAATACGTTGAAAAGATGCGGAAAAATGTCTCATAAACCCTTTAAAACGCCTAACGGTAAAAATGAACAGTTTCACAGAAAAAGTCGACAGTTTCACAGAAAAAATGAACCACTTCACGGAAAAAGTAGTACACCAAATTTACCGCTTAGTAAGATTAAAGAGAATATACAATAACATACAATAAGATTAAATAATATACAGTATTTCCACTTTCAAAATTAAAGTTCAAATTTTGTAAGCGGGAATGTGAATTTTTAGTTTAATTGTTATCGTGTTAGTTTTAAATTTTTTACATATTTAATTATACATATTCAATAATCATTAT
>JBJEFI010000063.1:0-6534 GCA_051873875.1 Bacillaceae bacterium
AATTATCAGAATAATGAATCTTTATTTTCTTTTGTAATAGTTCTCCTATTTTTCACGTTCTATCTGCTTGTCCAAGGACATATAGTTAAAACATACGAGCATGAGAAAAGAAGTGGACAAGGAGGTTACATATGGGGAAGATGAAGCGAACGATAGGTGTTGTAACAGTTTTATTTAGTGCTTGTGTTATTGTCCCGACGGCAATTGTGCTACCTTTTTATGAAAAGAGTAATGGTGCATTATTAGAGCCGATTGTAGCAACGGAAAATACAACCAAAAAAACAACGCAAGCCACTCAAAAAGAGCAGGAATTGGTTGTTTCTGTTTTACGATCAAAAACGAATAAAATAGAAAAAATTCCACTAGAAGAATATGTGAAAGGCGTCGTTTCATCAGAAATGCCTGCTAGATTTGAACTAGAAGCATTAAAAGCGCAAGCCCTTTCGGCAAGAACCTATGTGTTAAAAAAGATGCTTGCTAGTAAAGGTGATAAAGATGTAACAGATACAACGAAAGACCAAGTATATATGGATTGGAAACAGTTAGAAAGTGTATGGAAAAGTGACTATCAATGGAAACGGAAAAAAATTGAAGAAGCAGTAAAACAAACGGAAGGACAAATTATTCTTTTTCAAAATCAACCAATTACGGCTACTTTTTTTTCAACAAGTAATGGCTATACCGAGACATCAAAAGAATACTGGGGAGGAGATATTCCATATTTACAAAGTGTGCCAAGTCCATGGGATAAACAATCTCCTGAATATAATAATCAAAAAGTCTTTTCTCTTTCCGCTTTCCAAAAACAGTTAGGCGTGACCGTATCGAATGATGATATAGGAAAAATCATAAAACGGACAGCTAGTGAACGGGTCAAGGAAGTTGCCATTGGTGGCAAAACATTTTCTGGTAAAGAAGTGAGAGAACGCCTTGAGTTAGATTCTTCTGATTTTACGTGGGAATTAAAAGGAAATAAGATTATTGTTTTAACAAAAGGGTTTGGTCACGGTGTTGGCATGAGTCAATTTGGAGCAAATGGAATGGCACAAGAAGGAAAGTCATATCGAGATATTCTTTTTTATTATTATAAAGGCGTACAAATTGGTGATATTGCTCGCTATAAAAATAACTTATTAGCGAAAAATTAAGAAAAAGTCTTTCTCTTAGGAGGAAGATTTTTTTGTTTTAATAGGGAGTAACCTGTAGTTAAGATTTCTAGATTAGAGGGCTTGTTTTAAGTTACTTGGTATAGTAAGTACGTCTCTTCATTTTTTCTAATGTTGATTTTTGTCGAACGAAAATAGTTAGAATTTTGTATAAACATTTCACCTTCTGTTCAAACTGTTGGCAGAGGTGATGTAAAGTGAGAGAGGAAAAAAACAAGAAGTCTTCTCATAAGGTTCGTAAAGTTATTCATTTAACGAAAAAACGTTGGTTGTATCCTGCATTATATGTTGCTTTTGCAGCGGTATTAGTTTCATCTGTACTTGTCTATCAACTATTTCTAGGGGATAATACAGCAACGAAAAAACCAGTTAACAATGGAACAACAACTCAAAATGAGCCATCTGTTCCCGCATCTAGCAAAGGAAAAGGAACAGACATGTTGAAAAAACCAGTAGGTAGCAATGTAGACATTCAAAAGAAATTTTATGATGAAAGTGCTTCTGAGGCTGATCAAGAACAAGCAATCGTTCAAAATGGAACAACATATACAACAAATGCAGGTGTTGACTTCGCATCAAAAGATGGAAAAACTTTTGATGTAACAGCAGCACTTAGTGGAACTATTGTAAAAGCAGAAAAGGATGCATTATTAGGTTATGTTGTTCATATTCAACATAATGACCAAGTTATGACGTATTATCAAAGCCTTGAAAGTGTAAGTGTTGAAGAAGGAATGACAGTGAAGCAAGGTGATGTACTTGGAAAAGCAGGACGTAGTGTCTTTAATAAAGATGCTGGAATCCATGCTCACTTTGAAGTTCGTAATGATGGCGTTGCTGTCAATCCAGAAAGTTTCTTTGGCAAAAAATTGGCAGATATAAGCAAAACAGTAGAAGAGCCAGTACAAAGCACTAACGAAAGCACTACTGAATCAACACCAGTTAAACCAGCGAACCCAGGATCTGATAACGGCGCTGATATGAATAGTGGTAACAGTGAAGAAAAAAAACAGTCTTCCACTGATTCAAATAGCGACGAAATTTTAACAGATAACCAAAAAAATTTAAAACCACAATTTTTTAACAGTCAACAATAAAAAGTCGAATTACAGTATGGGAGTAAACCTACTGTAATTCGACTTTTTTGTTTTTGTACAAAGTGTGTGTGATACAGTTTTTATACAACAAAAGAGCCTTTTATCCTGTGAGTTTTGGTCTCTATTTAGATAAAGAAAAATATTTTCATAAAATTGTATACAATGTTCTAATTGGTAAAAGCATGACATACATTGGTATAAACCCAACTAAGAGAGTGTTCGAGGTGAGTGCCGTGGGTCGTGGTAACGACAGTGATAAAGAAGACGCTTTAGTAATGCAATGGATGAATCACCAACTTAGAATACCACAACAAGTCTCATTTCACACCAATCACATCCCATTTAAGGAGGAGAGTCGTGTGCACGATTACATCAAAGAGAGAACTATCAAGATAGGAAAATACATCGTGGAGACGAGAAAGACGGTTCGAGTCATTGCGAAGGAATTTGGGGTATCAAAAAGTACGGTTCACAAAGATTTAACTGAAAGATTGCCTGAACTGAATCCAGAATTGGCAAACGAGGTAAAAGAAATCCTCGACTATCATAAATCCATTCGGCACCTACGTGGGGGAGAGGCAACGAAACAAAAATATCGAAAAGAGGATCCAGAAAAGGTTTCAAAAACTTGATTATTGTTATCGTAGGTACGATACTGCTGATATCCTGTAACACAACGGATGTGGGAGAACAATTGGGTGAATGGCAAAGCTGCCAGCAGGATAAAAAAGTAGTAAAAGTAAGGAAAGCAAGTCAACAACGTGCACAAATGGATGGCGCATGTTGTTGACTTGCTTTTTATTTATTGAGAAGAAAGTACCGCCTTCGTTTTTTCTGATTGTTCAACTTCCAGCTGCCCTCCTCGAGAAATTTCCCCCCCACCACTAAAAGTCCAAAAGAGGGGCTTTTCGGTGCTGGGTTGAAATTTTATTCGGAGGTCTTCTTTTTAATATCTCTTGTTTTACTGGGAGATATTAAAAAGAACCGCTTCCAGTTTTTCTAATTGTATGTATTTCTAGAATATAGAAGATACTTGGATTATAATGCTAGTTAAAGAGTTAAAAACAGATTGGAGAAGACAGATGAGTAAATTAATGTTTATTTCAGATTTAGATGGTACTCTTTTAAGTCATGGCACAACGATATGTGAGCAATCGCTTGAAGCAATTCGAAATGAAAAGGACAATGTTACTTTTTGTGTTGCCACAGGTCGTCATATTGGGGAGGTAACGAAAACGTTAGCACTACAAAAGGATGCCAAGTATATTATTACAAGCAACGGTAATGAGATTTATGAAGTAGAGAATGGAGATACATTAAAGAAAATTTATACAGGTGCAACGATTACAACAGAGATAGCTGAAAAAGCTTTAGCTATCGCTAAAAAATACAAAGCATATCACATTATTAGTACATCAGACACATATTATTGTGAAAATAAAGACGCAACAATGGTAGAAGAAGAGAAACAATTTGGTATTTATCACGAAGAAATTGATAGTATTTTAAACTACATAAAAGAAAACAAAGATGCGGTTTTAAAAATTATTTTCTTTATAAAGTCAGATGAATTAAAGGCTCTTTATAATGAATTAGTTGAAAAAATTGGTGAGGTTGCCGATGTAACTACGAGTTCGGCTGTGAGTATTGAAATTAACATGAAGGGTGTATCGAAAGGAAGTGCTATTTCCTTTTTAAAAAATCATTTACAGGAAGAAGAGTTAGTGATGGCTTGCGTTGGTGATAATGGAAACGATATCAGTATGATTGAGCCTTGTCACTACAGTTTTGCGATGGAAAAAGGAATTGATGAGTTAAAAAATAAAGCAAATGAAATTGTTCCTACAGTTGGACATGCCTTCCGTCGATTCGTTCAATTACATTCAAAATAAACACAAAGCTATTAATATGTGATATAATTCCAAAAAGGTGGGCAGGTACTTGCCACTAGATGGCGAGCATCCTTTTTTAGGAGGGACAACATGAATAAAGTAATGTTTATTTCAGATTTAGATGGCACATTAATTCAACACAATGAAAAAGGACAACATGTTTGTGAACAAAGTATGGCAGTTATTCGTGAGCAAATCGCTAACGGAATGACATTTTGTATTGCTACAGGCCGTCACGTTGCAGATGTGATTTGTCATGAAGAATTACCAGAAGTAGCGTCGTATATTATCGCCAATAATGGTGGTGAAGTATATAAAGTAGTAGATGGTGAATTAGAGAAGATTTACCAAGGAAAAACAGTTCCAGTACAAGTTGTAAAGGAAATGTTTGCAATTGCAAAAGAATATGCTGTTTATCGTACTGTTGCAACAGCAAATAGTTATATATGTGAAAATGGCCAAGAAAATCATCTAGACTTTGATATTCGTTCAGAAGAAGTAACGAGTATTGTGGAAGGCATGGAAAATGGTGAGTTTGAAGCGACAAAAATAAGCTTTGTTGGTCATGCAAAAGTAGTAGAAGATTTACGTGATGTACTTGTACATTATTATAGTGATTTCTTTGATATTACAATTAGCGCAGAGATTTGCTTAGATATTAATGCAAAAGGAATTACAAAAGGAAATGGAATCGAATTCCTAAAAAGACATTTACAAGTGCAAGCAGATACAATCATTGGTGCAGTTGGCGATAATGGCAATGACATTAGCATGACGACTGTTACAAATTATAGTTTTGCCATGAAGAACGGCTCACAAGAGTTAAAAAATAATGTAGATTATATCGTTGATACAGTTGGAGAAGCAATTGAAACAGTTGTGGAACGATTACAGGAAGCAAGAAAAGCAGTTTAGAGATTTCTCTAAGCTGTTTTTTTATAGAAGAATGTTTGTCTTCTGGCATTTTGTTGGAAGGTTTTTTAATAGGGTTAATAATGGATAGGTAATAATTGGTTGAAAAATTACTGATTATTTATTAAATTTATAAAAATTGAATTTTTATAAATAAATATCTCGATTTTTTTCGACACCATCTTACATTTTTGAACTGACTATGATAAAATTAGGCATTAGTGAGTGTTTTTTTATTGAATGAAAATAAGGGGATTAAAAGCCCATCGTAGATAGAAAAAAGTGGAAGACGAGGAGGATGTAAGATGTTTGCAAAAGATATCGGAATTGACTTAGGAACAGCAAATGTATTGATTCATGAAAAAGGAAAAGGAATTGTATTAAACGAGCCATCTGTTGTTGCGATTGATCGTAACACTAATAAAGTATTAGCGGTAGGGGAAGACGCACGTCGTATGGTTGGACGTACTCCAGGAAATATCGTAGCAATTCGTCCATTAAAAGATGGCGTTATTGCTGACTTTGAAGTAACAGAAGCAATGTTACGTCACTTTATTGAAAAATTAGATGTAAAAGGCTTTTTATCAAAGCCACGTATTTTAATTTGCTGTCCAACAAATATCACATCTGTGGAGCAAAAAGCAATTCGTGAAGCAGCTGAAAAATGTGGGGCAAAAGTAGTTTATTTAGAAGAAGAACCAAAAGTAGCGGCAATTGGTGCTGGTATGGATATTTTCCAACCAAGTGGTCATATGGTTGTTGATATCGGTGGCGGTACAACAGACGTTGCAGTACTTTCAATGGGGGATATTGTTACATCTGCGTCGATTAAAATGGCAGGGGACAAATTTGATAGTGAAATTTTAAATTACATTAAACGTCAATATAAATTGTTAATTGGTGAGCGTACAGCAGAAGAAATTAAAGTAACAATTGGTACAGTATATCCAAATGGGCGTCAAGAATCACTGGACATTCGTGGGCGTGATATGATCACAGGTCTTCCTCGTACAATTACAGTTCATTCTCATGAAGTTCAACAAGCGCTACAAGAATCAATCGATGTAATTGTTCAAGCTGCAAAATCTGTTCTTGAACAAACACCACCTGAATTATCAGCAGATATTATCGATCGTGGTGTTATTTTAACTGGTGGCGGTGCATTATTACACGGTTTAGATACATTATTAGCAGAAGAATTACTTGTTCCGGTATTCGTTGCAGAAGATCCAATGCAATGTGTAGCTAACGGTACAGGTGTTATGTTAGAAAATATCGATCGTTTACCAAAAGGTCGTTTCCGTTAAGGAAGAAAAACCGAAGGCGGTACTTTCAATATCACGTAGCGACAGCAAGGGATATTAAAAGTAGCTCTCCGAATAAAATTTCACACCAGCACTTAAAAATCTCACTTTTGGATTTTTAGTGATGGGGAGAAATTTCTCGAGGAGTGCAGCCGTAGGTTGG
>JBJEFI010000063.1:6634-11283 GCA_051873875.1 Bacillaceae bacterium
GACAATAAGAAAAACCAAAGGCGATATATTCTTATATTTAAACAAAAGAAACCTCCTCAAATCTTTGAGGAGGTTTTTCTATGTTCAATTTAAAGCTATCTTCCTCAGATGCATGGCTTTCTTAAGCAAAAAAGTTTCTATTAGTTAAATCAAGCTACTTCTTTGACTTTCGTTCAATTTTTCTTTTAAAATACCTGTGATGGTATGAAAAGGGGATGGAAAATGAAAAAAATAATAATAGCAATTATTATGACTTTTTTATTAGTTGGTTGTGCAAGCGAATCAACATCTTATCAAACAATTTCGTTAAAAGAAGGATACGATTTCATTCAACAAGAGAAAGTAATGGTCCTAGATGTAAGAACGCGTGAAGAATTTCAAAGCGGCCATATTCCAGGTGCAATTAATATTCCTGTTGAAATATTAGAAGATCACGTAAATAAATTAGATAAAAAACAAGCTTACTTTGTTATTTGCCGAAGTGGAAATCGTTCAAAAACAGCTTCTCAACTACTAGTAGATAATGATTTTAAATCTATTTATAATGCCCAAAAAGGCATGAGTGCGTGGATATATGAAGTTGAACAATGAAATGAATGATGAACGTTCTTTGCGATTAAAAATCCTCTGTTGTTGAGGGTTTTTTATTTTGCACAGATGATGTTATTTTCTTAACTTCTGTATCCCGCTCTAACTGACACTAAGACTACTTAGCTAGAGCAGCGAAATTTAAGTGGGAGATAATTGTTAGTAACAACCTGATTGCTTCAACTAACCATCAGCGAGAGATGAAGAAAGAATCCCCTTGATGGAAGTCTCACTTTATTAGTTGAAATTATTTTCCTAAGAGACTTATTTATTATTTTTTTAAAATAATTGGATGAAGTTTTCAAGAGGGTTATAAATGAGTTAAATAGATTAAAAAATCCATTATATGAATTATTTATACCTTCTAGTAAAAAGATAGATTTAAATCTAGGATATGGCTTATTGTAGGTCCTTGGATTTAAAAATTCGACATTTTTCGACAAAAATCAAGTTTGCAAAGTAAAAATGAGGGGTCTAAAGGTGTGTTTTTTAGGTATTTTTTCCTTGTTTGTGACTAAAGTACCAATGTTGGAATAGTTGAACAATTTCGTTTTTACTAGTAATATATTTATAAAATAACTTGAATGTTTAGGTGATATCTCTTTACCTATATCAATGGAGGTACTCGGTCATGCTGTGGGATTGGAAAAATACTACTTATAGTATAAAGTGCCTAGTCCTTAGACGCTCGTCGTCGGTGGTGTGATGTGAGGTGGGGTTAAATGCCCCTTATATTTATGTAATGGTGCTTAAATGGGATGATAGACCAGAGGCAATATATTAGAAAGACGATGTATATAGAAGGTATGGGTCTTGTATATCCCTTCTATGCACATCGTCTTTTTAAATAATGTAAAGTCATTTTAAGGGGGAAATGCTTGTTGCATTAAAAATGACAGTTACTATTTTAGTTTCCATCAAGTGGAATAAAGGGGGAAAAAAAGATGGAAAAGAATTCACGTATTTATATAGCAGGTCACGAAACATTGGCTGGTGCATCATTCCTATATCGTTTAGAACAATTAGGCTATCATAATCTTGTTTACCGTTCAAAAGAAGAACTTGATTTACGAAATGCAAATGACGTACAAGCATTTTTTTCAGGTGATGATATTGACTATGTTTTTTTAGCAGCAGAAATAGAAGATGATCCAAGTAACCCAGCAGAAGTCATTGAAGGAAATATTGCTATTCAAACGAATGTATTAGAGAATGCATACCGATATGGAGTATTTCATTTAATTAATGTCTGTCGAAAAGATATTTATCCGACAGATGTGCAAGGGCCATTGAAAGAAGCGTATCTGCTATCAGATTACCTTGAACATGTACATAATCCATATGCGGTTGCGAAAATAGCGGGGATTAAAATGTGTCAGGAATACAACGAACAATACGGCACAAATTATATAACAGTCATTCCTGCAATGTTATTCGGTGAGCCCGAACGAAGTGCTCAATTGAAATCAACAATTACAACCTATATGGAATATGTTCATCATGCGAAAACGAATGAGATTGATACAATTAAGGTAAATGTAACAAATGAAAAAACAGAGCAATATGTTTATTGCAATGACTTCGCAGATGTTTGTATTGAATTAATGAAAACGAATTCGCAGTATGACATTGTTAATATTGGAAATGAAGAAATGGTCCGCCAAGTCGATATTCTTCGTTATTTAGTTTATTTATTGAATTATCGAGGCAAAATTGTTATTACAAAGAATGACAAGAATGATCAATATTTACGAAAGAAATTAGATACAACACGCTTAACAAAATCAGGATTTAAATTAATTGATTCGATGCCAGCAGATATTAAGAAAATGTATGAGGATTTTCTAGAATACAAGGATTTAAAGATGAGATAAAGTGAAACTTTCATCATTTTGGGAGGGAATGGCACTATGAAATACGTTCAAAGCAATAAACATGAAATATATCAACTCGATGATGATTATATTATTTTTAACACAAATAACTATTACGTATTTAAAGTGAATGAAGTTGGAAAGCATTGTTTGCAGTTACTCGAACAACCTCAGTCCATTGAATCATTAATAGATCAATTAGAAAAATCAGGAGATAAGGTCACGCCATCTGATAAGCAGCAGGTTGAAGAATTTGTTCGTATACTTGTAGAGGATGATTTATTAAAAGAAGTGCATTAAATGGGAGAATGGTAATATAAATAGATAGGCAGTGTTTTTGGCAATTGTAATTCGATTTGTTTTATAAATTGAAATATATGAGAAATGGCCATATGATGAACTAGAAATAAGCATATGTAACGAGGCAATGCTTTAGAGACCTAAAGAGCTATTTTTGATTGCCATTCCACATATTTTGAAAGGTAAATAAAATCATTTTGTTCGTTTTCTTTTTCGGTTTTTTGCTATTAAGTTAGTATTTTATAGACGGTTAAAGATACAGTCGATTCTAAATCGTTATCATAGTGGAAAATACTAAGTAGAAAGAAAATAGATATAGAGTTACATATAAAAAAAGAAAAATCGACAAAATGGTGAACAAAAGATTTTTTAGCAGGAAATATAACAGTACATGTAAAATCATATATAACGTTGGGAAAAAATGTATTTTAGTATGATGTACTAGATTATGATTCCTTTTAAGATAAAGTAGGGATGTGTAAACAGTTGCTAATTCCTTCTAATAATCTTTTAGAATTTAGAGGAATGAAAGGAAATAAAGTAAATAATTATTTTTCTTTTTATCAACTACTCATAAAGAAAACAGTTCGAATATTTTTTATAAAATAATTATTCTATAAACATTGAAAGGGGGTGAGAAAAATGAAACGTACTTACGTGAAACCAGAAGTGTTAGAACACCAAGATATTACTTTTGAAACAACAATTAGTGGTACTGAACCAGGTACTGGAAAAGGCTGTTGTTGTGGCGATCCAATGTGCCCTTGTAATTGCTGGAATGAAGGAAATCATCCAACAAATGGTACAAATCATCAACATGATAACAAATGTATTCACCATGACAAATTCCCTAACTGTGCACGTGTTAAAGGGGATTCTTCAACAGTTGAAGATGGATTCAAAGGTCAAAATTAATGAGTGGGTAGAAATAAAAGGGGAGAAATTTACTCCTCTTTTATTTTTACGTTGAAACAAGGGGAGAGTATAAACATGGTATACATAAAAATAGCAGAGCATATTATCAAAGTAGTTGACTGTGATAGTGCTAAAAATATTCAAACTTGTAGTTGTGGTCATGATCATCATCACGATCATAGTCATGATACATTTATGGCATATATTAAGCAGAACTTTGATTTAATAAATAGTGAGGAATTAAATGATAGAAAAGAAGATTTGACAATTTATTTAATGGAGCAAGGATATGGGGAATCGTTAAGCACGTATGATGTAGAAATTACGGAAAAAGATAATCAAAAAATATATAGTAGAAAAGATTATTTAATGAAGGTTGATAAAGATTTTAAAGAAGTAAGACTTTATGCCCATAATAATCTGTCATTAAAACATGCATTAATGAATATGTATAGTTCATTTATTGTAAAGCATAATTGGGGATTATTAATGCATGCTTCTAGTATTGTTGAACGAGAAGCTGCACATATTTTCACTGGTCATTCAGGTGCTGGTAAATCAACAGTCGCAAAGCTATCTTCTCCAAGACAATTACTATCAGACGAAGCTGCAGTTATCCACATTACAGATGAACAAGTAACAATCTACCATTCTCCATTTCGAAGCGAATTAACAGAACGAGCAGATAAAGAAGTATATCCATTGGCAGATATTCAATTATTACGGCAAGCAAAAGAAAATAAACGAGTAAAGATGAACCAACTAAAGGCATATTTAGAATTAGTCGATAAAGTGTTTTTTTGGACGAATGATCCAAATGAAACAACGGCAGTAATGAAGCTATTAAAAAGGTTAGTATCTAGTGTACCTGTATATGAATTATATTTTGAAAAAAATCCATCATTTTGGGAGGTAATGGGTAATGAAGTACATTCGTAACAATAACTATGAAGCAATGCAATTTGATAATGA
>JBJEFI010000064.1:0-3310 GCA_051873875.1 Bacillaceae bacterium
CTAAAGTAAGGTAACTTTGGTATTCTAGATTTCAAACAAAAAGGTTAACCAATAACTTGGTCAACCTTTTAATATGAACAGAATTAAGTTTAACGATTCGATTTTAACCACATCATCGCCGTATAGGCATGTACTGCTGCACCCGTTGGTAATATATCTTCATTAAAGACAACCTGTGGATGATGCATTGGGAATCCGTAGTGTGGGTCTTCTTCTTTTGTACCGGCTCCAATCATAAAATACGCACTTGGTACTTCATAGCCATATGATGCAAAATCTTCAGAGCCCATGCCACCACCTTGGTAAGAAATGATAGATTTTTCTCCAACTATTTCTTTTGCGTAAGTTGCTAGGTTATTGGCTAAATCCGTATCATTCTTTAATGGTGGTACAGAAGCTAATGTCTCAATCATTGCTTCTCCTCTAAACATTTTAGCAGTAGCAGGAACAATTTCCTCTAGTCTTTTGTAAATAAAATCACCAACCTCAACAGATGTAAAGCGAATTGTTCCTTCTAATATAGCTTGATCAGGAATGACATTGTGTGTATTTCCTGCTTGGAACTTTCCAACCGTAATTACTGCTGATTCGGCAGCTGAAACTTCTCTTGTGATAATTGCTTGCATAGAAGAATAAATGTGTGTTGCGATATTAATGGGATCCACACCAGTTTCAGGCATAGCACCATGACATCCAACACCATTTACAGTAATTCTAAAAATCGTACAACCAGCGGTACTAGTTCCTAGACCATAAAGCATCGTATTGGAAGGTGTCCCAGAATGAACGTGTAATGCCATGGCAGCATCTACTTTAGGATTTTCTAATACGCCTGACTTTATCATTAATTTTGCGCCTTTGAATCCTTCTTCATTTGGCTGAAAAACAAGTTTTACTGTTCCTTCTAGTTCATCCTCGTATTGTTTTAATAATTTTGCGGCTCCTAATAGCATGGTTGTATGAAAATCATGGCCACAAGCATGCATATTTCCGTTTGTTGCTTTAAAGGAATAATCTGTTTGTTCTTCGATAGGAAGAGCATCCATATCGGCACGTAAAAGGAATGTTTTATCTGATTTTGTTGAATCCCCCACTAAAGCAACAATTCCGCTGTTACAAATTTCTTTTGGTTCATAACCAAATTGTTTTAATTTATCCATCACAAACTTTGTTGTTTGTGGTAGATTATCCCCCACCTCAGGATTTTGATGAATTTCTCTTCGATATTTGATTAACTCATCTTTCATTGCTTTAGCACTCTCTAGATATTTATTCATATGTACCTCCTTAATAATTCACAACATGTGTAATATTAATATTTAATACTATAAATCAATTTTGTGCATATTATCAATATTTAATACGATAATTTAGTTTCTAAATGTGAGTCTAATTTATGAAATGAAACAATCTGTTGCGTTGTTTCGATGAGTGAAATAATAATGGTTTTACTTTTCAAGGGGATGTAGATTATCAGAAGAAGGAGTTTCAAAATTTTATCTAGAAATACATAGAGGTGTAGAAAGCATTTCGAATGAGTAAGGGGGGAGTTGATTGAAAGATATTGTATTATTGATTTTAGCAATTTTATTGACTATATCTGTAATTTGGAATAATCGAGCAAAATTGCAAGGACTTTCTAAGTTTCAGTTAGTGATGGTAGCAATGATATATGTATTAACAGTGGCGGTTGTATTTGTTTCTGTGTATTACGGAGTTAATTGGCTGGCAGGGTATATAAGTAACGGGATAATTAGTTATATAGTTAAGTTTATTAGTGTAGGAATAATACTTGTTCTCTGTGCAATTACCATGAATAAATTGATAGAAAAAGTAACAAAGAGAGACTTTACTTCGATGTAAAAGAAATGTATTCTAAATAAAATATACAGAATATTCTTGTATTGATATTTCCTAAGAAATGTAGGTGGGGGTTTGAAACGAATACATTATAGTTGGTTTATTTTAGCTATTACATTTTGTTCGATTATTGTAGCTGGAATTGTAAGGTCATCATCTGGGGTATTTATCGAGCCATTTGAACAAGAATTTGGCTGGGATCGCCCTGTTATTTCATTGGCGTTTGCGATTGGCCTATTTTTATATGGATTTTCAGGGCCGTTTATGGCAGCATTAATCGAAGTACTTGGACTAAAGAAAATGATGATTGTTTCTATGACAACGTTACTGGCTGGGATTACACTAACCTTCGTTATGAATCAATCGTGGCAGCTGATTATCATTTGGGGGATTATTATTGGTTTAGGCTCGAGTTTATTTTTAACTGTCTTAAGCCCGTATATAGCGAATCGTTGGTTTGAGAAAAGAAGAGGGCTTGCCGTTGGAATATTAACAGCAAGTACAGCAACTGGACAGCTTATTTTATTACCTGTAATTGCAATTATTATAAATACGTATTCTTGGAAAGTTGCCATTGGCTTAATACTTGTTCTTTGTACAATGATGCTTTTCGTACTTATTTTATTTATGAAGGAGACACCCAAAGATGTTGGCGTTGTCCCATATGGTGTAGAGGGTGAATGGGAAGAAAAGAAAGAGCTGAAAAAGAAGAATCCGATAGTGATTGCTTTTCAATGTTTAGGAGAAGCAGTGAGGGTAAAAGCATTTTGGTTATTAGCTGGCAGTTTTTTTATATGTGGACTTTCAACAAGTGGATTAATTGGCACTCACTTTGTTTCTTATTGTATTAGTTTCGGTATTCCTTTAATAACAGCAGCTTCGTTGCTTTCCTTCATGGGTGTTTTTGATTTAATTGGAACAACAGTATCTGGCTGGTTATCAGATCGTTTTGATAATCGATGGTTGTTATTTTGGTACTATAGCTTAAGAGGGGCTTCCCTTTTATTGCTAACTTATGCGTTAACGACAGGATCAACCACGTTACTTGTTATTTTCGCTATCTTTTATGGTTTAGATTGGATTGCGACAGTGCCACCAACAATAAATATTTCAAGACAAGTTTTCGGTGTAGAAAAAAGTGGAATTGTGTATGGTTGGATTTTTGCAGCTCATCAAGTAGGGGCAGCAGTAGCGGCTTTTGGTGGAGGTATTATTTATACATTTTTTGATACATATACATGGGCCTTCTTTTTAGCAGGTTTGTTTTGCTTACTAGCAAGTTTGTTCGTTATGATTATTAAAAAACAAAATGTAGGAATGAAAGAAGATGTAATGGATGTATAAAAAAACGCCCATCTCAACGAAGTAGTTAGGATGAAGCAACTTATTATTTTTGATTTGCAAGTCTGTTTAAATTGTTTCTTCTATCTTTTGAAATAATACTATATTC
>JBJEFI010000064.1:3410-11165 GCA_051873875.1 Bacillaceae bacterium
GCTTGTTCTTTTGTTATTTTAATCTTTTTCAAGTTTATTCTTACTGTGAAAACACATAAAAAAATTAAAGTACCATATACAATAATATCAAGCACTCAATATCTCCTTCTGCCTCTAATACGATTAAATCAATCATAATTTTCCATTTAATTATATAATAGTGTATTATTATGAAATAATGATAATTGTTATGGTTTGGAGACAACAAATAAGTATCAAGAAATAAAAAATCTAATTTGGAGATAGATAAAATGGATTCAATTCAAAAACTTGATAATACGATAATTGATTTTGTGCATAAGAAGGTTCCTAAAAGTAAGGTGTTTGATAAAGTCTCAATCATCATTAATAAAATTGGATATGGTGGGGTAATGTGGGTCATTGTAGCCCTCACTTTGATTTTATTTACGCCATATAAACAATATGGATTTATGATTATATTAGCGGATTTTTTGTATTTCATTTTATGCAATCAATTCATTAAACCGAAGTATTCAAGACAACGACCATTTCAGCAAAATAATGCGATTGAAATCATCATAAAGGAGCCGAATAGTTCTTCCTTTCCGTCAGGTCATGCGACAATTGCTTTTTCTTGTACGACCATCTTATTTTTTATGAACCCGTTAGTTGGGATGATTGCATTAGTGCTATCTGTTGTAATTGCCTGTTCGAGACTTTACTTATTAGTTCATTATCCATCTGATGTGACGGCTGGGATACTGATTGGCATTATGTTAGGGCTTGTATCTTATTTAGTAGTAAGTGCATTGTATATGTTGTAAAAAGAAAAGCCTGAATTTACGGAAGGCTGAAAAATAAAGTAGGACACTGTTTTCAAAGAATGGTGTCTTTTTTTATTTTAAGTTGAAAAGTAAAAGATGATTAATTTAATATTTGAGAATGATTATATAAATTTAGTAATATTAAAGATTTAATACAGACAATCATTAAATATAGAAATATATCTCTTTTTACTTTTATGATTGTTTCCTTAATAGCGAGTACACTTTTATTTAAATTATTATTTCCTTTTACTGGAGGTTCTTTTACTCTCTCTGAATTTTTTATAAATACTTTAATTGTTTTAGTTACTGGATCAATTGTTCTATTAGTTAGCTTGGAGGAGAAATATATAGGTGAAAAATAACTCTTTAGTTGAGACTAAATTGTAGGAAGGAACAGGACATGTCAAGATAGGTAGGAACGTTTAAATTCTAAAGGGTTTGCTTTGAGAAAAGGCTTTTAATTATTGTCGTTTAGTGATAACTTTTAATTCCCTCTCGTTTTAATCCCTATTCTTTTCCCATCTTTCTTCCTCCTATAAAATGAAAACAATCACTTTCAAAAATAAAAGTGATTGTTTTTATCCATCTATTTTATTTATGGATTTATTAGATGTACTTATTCCATCTATTATTAATTAGTACATTCCATCTGAATCTTCTTTCGTACTAATGAAGATGTTTTTCGTTTGTGTGTATGCATCTAATATTGATTTATAAGTTTCACGACCGATACCTGATTTTTTATATCCGCCAAATGGAGCACCTGCAGAGAAGTTTGTATATTGATTTACCCACATGCGACCAGTTTCAATACTACGTGCTACACGTAAAGCTGTGTTTAAATTGCTAGTCCAGACACCGCCACCAAGACCATATTCAGAATCGTTCGCCATGGCGATTACTTCTTCTTCTGTTTCAAACTTGATTACTGTTGCAACTGGTCCAAAAATTTCTTCTTGTGCGATGCGCATATCGTTTGTACCTGCTAAAATCGTTGGTGCCATGAATACACCGTTCTCAAGACCTTTTTCTTGTAATTGGTAACCACCTGTTACAAGTGATGCCCCTTCTTCTAGACCGATTTTCACATATGCTAAAATCTTATCTAATTGTCGTTGGTTAATTTGTGCCCCCATCTGTGTACCGTCTTCCCATGGTAAGCCAACTTTTATCCCTTCAAATTTCTCTTTTAATGCTGCTAAAAATTCATCATAAATACCGGATTGTACGAAAATACGAGAACCTGCAGAACATACTTGCCCTTGGTTGAATAAAATACCATTTGCTGCTCCTTCAACCGCACGTTCCCAGTTTGCATCGTTGAAGAAGATGTTTGCTGATTTCCCACCAAGCTCTAATGTAGCAGGGATTAAACGATCAGCAGCAGCTTTGGCAACTAAGTAACCAACTTCAGTTGATCCTGTGAATGCTAATTTTGCAAAGCCCTCATGATGTAGCATGTAGTCACCAGAGTATGATCCACGACCAGTTACAACGTTTATAACACCTGCAGGTAAAACTTGGTCTAAAAGTTTTGCCAGTTCTAAAATGCTCAGTGATGTGGATGATGATGGTGAGATAACAACTGTGTTACCTGCTGCGATAGCTGGTGCAATTTTCCACGCTGCCATAAGTAGTGGGAAGTTCCAAGGGATAATTTGACCAACAACACCAATTGGTTCTTTCAGTGTTAACGTTAAGTTATTTTCGTCTAATTGTTGAGCAGTACCTTCTTCAGATCGGATAACACCTGCGAAGTAACGAAAGTGATCTGCACTAAGTGGCACATCCGCGTTCATTGTTTCACGTAAAGGTTTCCCATTATCTAATGTTTCAACCATTGCTAAATGCTCCCGATTTTCATCGATTAAGTCTGCGATTTGAAGAAGTAATTTGCTACGTTCTTCAATACTCACGTGTTTCCACGTTTTAAATGCATTTTGAGCAGCTTCAACGGCTGCGTCCACATCTGCATAACTTGCGTCGATGAAAGTTGCTAGTTTTTCGCCATTACTCGGATTGTATGCGACAATTGTGTTTCCTTCAGAACCTTCAGTCCATTCCCCATTAATATATAATTTGTACTGTGAATCTAGTAGATTCGCTATATCCATATTCATAATATTGCCACCCCTTAAATTTATTTTAGTAAAGTTTTATTTAACTAGTAACTTTAGTATAGACCTTGTAAAATTTAACTTCAATAAAAACGCTTAATAATTATCAGATATTTCAGAATAATGTTTAAGGGTAAAATGATTGGCAGCTTATTAACAATAACTGATAATATACAGTAAACGAGTAATGTTCAATAATGTAACTGAACCAAATACCTGAAGGTGAGTTGTATAAACATTATTTATGTAATTTTAAAAAATTGTGATATATTACAAATTCTGTATAAGTAGAGGGGGAACTATAAAAAAGGAAGTAAAATTGTTCCTTATTTTTTTACTTGTTGTTACTGTTCTTTTCACTGTAAAACCAGGAGTATCTAAAGCAGCAACAAAAATGTAAAAATCGATAAATTGGTAGATTGAATGAAGAGGTTAGTGTCAGTTAGAACGGGATAATAATAAAGCAGAGAGTGTCTGTCTGCAGACATGAACCCTCTGCTTTGCTGGGATGCAGAAAAAATTACAACCTACTTCAAATTAAATAGAAACTTGAAATAACAAAAACAAAGGACCATAGACAAAGCATCGTCTATGGCCCTTTAATCTATATATTCCTAGTCAAATAGTTTCACTTAAATAAACATAGGAAATGACATGCATTTTAGCTACTAACATTCCTTCGGAGGAAATAGATGAAACTAAACAAATATAGCCAATCTACGCTTTTAAAAACGACAAGTCGATGAATAGGAAAGTGTTATGCTTCCAGATTAAGCTCCGAACAATGCTTCATCGTTAACGTTTGTACGGAGCAAAGTTTTCTAGTAAGTTTCATATTTTTAATATAAATTATTTTAAATCCCGAATCTTTCTTACCTTTTATCTTAGCGTATGCATTAATTTGGTATGGAGACTCTGAAAAATCATCCTATTTTTTTCTAGCTTTTACAATTAGAAAATGAGGATTTTTCATTAGCCGCTCGTATTTTTCCGGCAGGATTTCTTTAAATGCTAGTGTAGGTTGAGGTTCAATCAATTGCTCAAGCGAAAAATGAGCAACAGTCTTATTGATGATTTCTTGAAACGGGCGGCGATAAAATGGCACTTCAATTATTTTCCCTTTTCTTTCCCACTCATCAATAATATGTTCCGTATCAAAGTAATCACCACTTGTCGTCAATTTCAAATCCATAAATGGATGATGGACGGAGAATAAGAAAATACCATTTGGCTTTAGCACTCTATGAAATTCAGCAAAAGGCTTGTTCCAATCCTTTATATAATGAAGAACGAGTGAACTCGTAATGATATCGAAAGATTCATCTTCAAAAGGTAGTTTTTCTTCAAGGTCTAAACATAAAACAGTCGCATTGTCGCCAACTCGTCTTTTTGTTGCTTCAACCATGTTAGGACTAATATCTGATGCCGTTACGATAGCCCCTAAACGAAGGAATTGATTGGTGTACCAACCTGCTGCACATCCTGCATCAAGTATATTCATATTTGTTAAATCAGATGGTAGTTGCTTCATCATCGCCGGTCGTTCATATTCTGTGTTATAGGGACTGGCTACATCTACATTATGCTCATAATCATCCGCAAGTTGGTTATAGGCTTTTCTCACATTATCGTTCATTTTTCCCCTCCTAAATTTTTAATTTTATTATGGTTTAAATCCTTCTGGACAAGCATATCTTTTATTATAAAACAAAGAAACTTGCTCATGGTGCTAATCAATAAAAGATCATTTTTCCTGTTAGTTCAAAGTAAATAGATTCTGAAAGTCCTAAAAATAAAGCTGCGAATAGAAAGGTGAAAATAGAAAGGGCAATCTTTTTTCTGTTTGTAATCATAGGGAAATGATTAAATAGTTTCGTTAGTAGGTTAAAGTTTAGTATCCAAATAGGTAGCTCTACGCAAATAGCAATTAAATCCACATAAGTAAATGGTTTGCTTGTAAATTGATCTAAATAAATATGAATAGCGAGAAAGATAGTAAGAATCAAAAACTCATAAAAGAAAAACTTAATGTAGTTCATATTAATTTAATAACCCCTCGAATATTATTTTGAATTTTCTGTAATTAAATTATACCATTTAATAAAAATAGAGTGGGAAAATTAATTTATCCTGTTCTAATTGACACTAAAATTCCAACTAACAGTAGTTTCACTTTATTTCATGCTTATTTTTTATCAATATTATTTCTCGATAAGGAAATCTTTCTTTTTTCTTAAGAATTTCGTAACAAGGCTGTAACGATAATATGGTTTAATAAAAATAGAAAAAGAGTAGGGAGTGAAAGGATGAAGAAAGGGTTATTTTTTATTTGTTGTGTTGTACTAATTGGAATTGTTGCCCTGCGATTCCCTTCGATGCCACTGATTGGTAAGGAAGAAATTCGTTCATATATACAAGAAGCTGATAAATTAAGTGAAGGAAAAGCCCAGTTGAATTGGAAGTATTTATATGCCATTGATGCTGTGATAAATAAGGAAGAGGCGTTACCTAAAGAAGAAAGACTAGCAAAAATTAGCGATGCTTTTTTTCAGGAGGATGGAAATAAATACATCTTAAATGATTTAGATACAGCGCTAGCTGAATTGGGTTTTACATTGAAGCAAGAGAAGAAAGTAAATGATATGTTAGAAGATTTAAAGTTTATGGGTGTGAAGCCAGAGCGTTTACGACCAGATACGATGTATGCATCATTTATTGACGAGATAAAGGATAGCGCTGTTGCTAATTATGAAAAATCAGGGATTTTGCCATCGATTACAATTGCCCAAGCTATTTTGGAATCAGATTGGGGACGTTCGTCCTTAGCCCAGGATGGCAATAATTTATTTGGCATTAAAGCAGATCGTTCGTGGCAAGGGGAAACGGTCTTATTGGCAACAAAAGAGTATCATGATAAGAAAATTGATGCTAATTTCCGTCAATATGAAACGAAAAAGCAGTCAATTGATGACCATGCCACATTTTTAATGAATAATCCACGTTATGAAAAACATGGTGTCTTTAATGCAGTTACATATCGTCAACAGGCAAAAGCATTAGAAGAAGCAGGATACAGCACAGCTCAAAATGAAGATGGAGAAAAGGTATATGCAAGTATGTTAGAAGGGTTAATTACCCAATATAATTTGCAGTTGATTGATAGTAGTGTTCAAGAAAGAACCACGTAAAGAAAAGTCTCTACATAGGATTGTAGAGGTTTATTTTTATTGCTATTTAAACCGATATGGTTAGTAAGAGAAAATATTTAGTTGATTAGGAAAGTTGTAATAGAAGGAAAGACTCCGATTTGGCGAATCGGAGTCTTTTTTAAAAGCAAGATGGCGTAATAGAGAAAAGAATAGCTGCTTGTTCATTAAATTTATTTTCCCATCTATGGTTCATACGAGCTGGTATTTTGACACTGTCACCAGCTTCTAGTATGTATGATTCTTCATTTAAGTGTAGTACCACTTTTCCTTCTAAAATATAAGCAACTTTTTCCCCTTCATAGGTTAAGACTTTTTCCGAAGATGCATCATTAGGTGGTAAATTTAAAATAGCTGTTGTTAGTTTACCAGAAAAATCAGGTGATATTAATTCGTAAGATAAGTTTTCAACTATCACTTTCTTACGATTCGAAGAGCGAACGATTAAATCAGCTGTATTTATTTCTTCCATTAGGGTTTGGATTGAAATTAGCATTAGAAAAACAGGAAAATAAAATAAGTTATCTATTTTAGAAGGTGTTACAAGGGGATATTTTTAATATCTCCTTGTTTATTTTATTTAACAAAATAAGAAGTTGTACATTACCAGATAGCAAACGAATAGTTTAGTGACGGTTTAAGGAAGAGGACAAGTGTAATTAGATTGTTATTATTACTACAAAGTGTAATTGAATAAAAATATTTTTAATTTTCAAATAAAAATTGAGAGAAAAACTTTTTTCTTACGTTATAGTAAGTGTAAAAGCTTTTACTAAAACATAAGGGAGCAGCCATTGATGAAGTCTAATGAAGCCAATTTTATTAAGCGTCTGCAATCAAAAAAAGAAGATGCCCTAGAATATATCATTGATTGTTATTTGCCGCTTATAAAAGGAATCGTACATAAAGTACTAGGAAAGAGCGCAAATGAAGGAATGATTGAGGAATGTATAAATGATATTTTTCTATCAATCTGGGATAATAGCAAAAAATTTCATGGTGATTCCACTGATTTTAAAAAGTGGATTTGTGCCATTGCCAAATTTAAGGCAATTGATTATTACAGAAGCAGTTCAAAAAAGAATGAATTCCCCTTTGATTATATTGAATTACCTAATCAACAAACGGTAGAAGGTGAACTTATTCGATTAGAGAACAATGAAGAATTATTAGCGATGATTCATCAGTTAGCCCCAATTGACCAGAAAATCTTTATTATGAAATTCCTTTTAGGGTATACGTCAGAGGAGATAGGAAGAACGTTAGGGATTACTAGGACAGCCCTTGATAATCGAATCTACCGAGGAAAAAAGAAGTTGATGAAGCAAGTGGCTGATTTTCAAGTAGGAGGTAGTTTTAATTGAAAGATATTTACGACTATCTAAATGAGATTGATGTAGATGCTGATGAGTTTGAAGAAATGGACGTAACGGATTTTGAGAAAATGAAGCTAAAGAAACAGCTTAAAAATAAAATGAGGCAAGGTAATCAACATAAGTGGAAACGAAAGCTTACAGCTATTTCAATTGCACTTAGTGTGATGCTATCTGGAATTATTGGCTTATCCTTTACGGCATCTGCTGATGGAATTCCATTTATAGGTGACTTATTCAAGTACTTCGATAAAGAGGGAGTATTTGATGA
>JBJEFI010000065.1:0-10784 GCA_051873875.1 Bacillaceae bacterium
GGAATTCAAGCAACAAACCTTATAAAAGTTGTCCAGTTTAGTGTTGACATTCCATTCTTTAAGATAGATAGAAGCCCAAATGAGAAATAAGTACCTATAAGAAGTCAACTAAGCATTATTAGGAGTGAGTAGGACTGCTATTGATAGAAAATTATTTTTATAATTGTTAGTTCGTATTTTGGGGGCTAGAGGGAGAAATGAATTGCAAAAGGAAAAAATAAGTCAGTTTATACGTTTTGCAGTTGTAGGTGGATTTGCAACCCTACTTCATTATGCTATTTATTTAGGGCTAGAGTATATAGGAGTAAATTATAGTTTGGCTTATACAGTCGGATATGGCTTAAGTTTTATATTTAACTTTTTTGCTTCTAACTACATTACATTTAAAACGAATCCAGATGTAAAAAGAATTGTAAGATTTTCCATAGCTCACGGTTGCAATTATATTTTACAGATAGTACTGTTAAATTTATTTATAGGCATAGGGATACATAGTGCAATAGCACCTGTTTTTATTTATATTATTGCAGTTCCAGTAAATTTTGTTTTAGTAAGAATTGCTTTAAAAGGTTAAGTATTGTGAGTGAAAATAAGAGGGGGGTTATTTTGAAAACAGTTTATTTTGTTATTCCTTGTTACAATGAAGAAGCTGTATTGACGGAAACTTCAAAGCGATTACAAAATAAAATAAGTATTCTAATAGAGTCAAATAAAATAAATGAAAATAGTAGAGTTATATTCGTTGATGACGGAAGTAAAGATAAAACTTGGGAAATGATTGAAGAATTAAGTTTTAAGAATCGTATTTTTGGGGGATTAAAACTGTCTAGGAATAGAGGCCACCAAAATGCCTTACTTGCCGGTTTACTCACAGTGAAAGATAAATGTGATGCAATGATTTCGATGGATGCTGATCTACAGGATGATATTGATGTCATTGATCAATTTATTGAAAGATTTGATAAGGGTTATGATGTAGTTTATGGCGTAAGGAAAAATCGCCAAACAGATAGTGTGTTTAAGCGGAATACTGCACAAGGTTTTTATAAATTAATGAGTTTTCTTGGGGTAGATATAGTATATAATCATGCAGACTATCGACTTATGAGTAACCGAGCTGTAGAAGCATTGAAAGATTTTAAAGAAGTAAATTTATTCTTAAGAGGTATTATACCACTAATAGGATTTGAATCGGATATTGTACTATATGAAAGAAATGAACGGTTTGCAGGTGAATCTAAATATCCTCTGAAAAAGATGCTCGCATTTGCATTTGAAGGAATTACATCATTTAGTGTTAAACCGATAAAAATGGTATTGACTACAGGTATCTTAGTATTTACAGTTAGTTTACTTGTGATAGCTTATAGCTTAATCCAATGGGGACTTGGAAATACAATGCCAGGTTGGACAACAATTTCAGCCTCTATATGGTTAATTGGTGGTATTCAAATTTTATGTATAGGAATTGTTGGAGAATATGTCGGTAAGATATATATGGAAGCGAAGGGACGTCCTAAATTTATAATAGATAGATTTATGGATAATAGAGATTCTGTAGAGGATTCTTTTTTAGTTAAAGATAGGGTTAAAGGGTTTTAGTTTATATTTTTGGTAATGGAAAGAATATGAATGGTGGAAAAAATTCATGAGGGGCTTTAACTGGAAAAGTGACTTATTAAAATTATTTTCAATAATGTTTATAGCGGCGTTTAGTTATATTTTATATACCTCTATTTTCAATAGTAGTAATTTTCTCTACGATATGAATAGTCTAACTATAATCATCGGAATATTCGGTTTATTAATATTCTTATATAGTATTGACAGGTGTTTAAATAAATTATCAGTAAAGAAATTAAAGTATATTACCGTTAGTGCATTTTTTTTGTTTATTATTCTGTTGCTTGTTTTTGCCATAGTTTTTACTGTTAAACCAGGGTGGGATTTTGGTGTTATAGTAAATGCGGGAATGAATGTTGCTCTTGGTGATGAAGCTTTAGGGGAGTACTTTTATAATCGGTATCCAAATAATATAGGAATTACTATTTTACTAGGATATATATTTAAACTGGTTCATGTATTGACAGATGATTCTTTTGGATTTTTGGATATAGGGATAGCCTTTAATTTATTTATGATTATATTAGCAGTTATTCTGTTATATCTATTTATTTATCAAACATTTGGTTTTGTTAAAGCAACTTTATTTAGCATTTTTATGTTATTTATTACACCATTGTATGCGTATGCTCCTATTGTATATACAGATACGATGACAATGGTCTTTCCAATTGCTATCTTATTACTTCTATCAAAAGGAGTAAATAGTACTAGTAAATTTGCTTGGTTTTATTATGTAGGAATAGGCTTAGTAGCAGCAATAGGAACAATATTAAAAATGAATATAAGTATTATGTTGATTGCAGTAATAATATATGTTTTTTTTACGAATAGATTATTAGTTGGTTTAAAGAAGCTAGTCGATATCCTTGTTCCTTTTCTAATTGTAATGATTCTTTCACAACAGTATTTATCTAATTTTATACCAATTCCATATAAAGAAGCTGGTTTGCCATCTACTCACTGGATTATGATGGGATTAAAATCTCCATACGGAGGCTACTCAAGTGAAGATGTTCATTTTTCAAATGAATTCAGATTACGAGAAGGAAAGCAAGCTACTAAGCAAGCGAATATTAAAATGATACAAGAACGATTAAAAAAGTATGGCGTAACAGGTTATATCCATTTTTTAAATAATAAAATAGCTTATACATGGGGAGATGGAACATACTTTGCTCCTAAAAAATTGGCAGTTAATCCAGTGAAAGTAAGTAAATTACATCCTTATATTATTGGATCACAAAATGGTGTGTTTACCTATATAAGTCAGTTCTCACATGTCGTTATGTTGTTGTGTATTTTAATATCTTCAGTTCGATTGTTTATAATACCAAATCATTTTAGCAAAGTAATACATATTTGTTTATTTGGAGTATTTTTATTTTTAATTTTGTGGGAAACAAGGTCTAGGTATTTAGTTTGTTATTTACCAGTTTTAATAGTAGGCATGATGTATGGACTTGATGAACTTTTTAAATTGGTAAATGAAAACACAATATTAAATAAAACAAAGAAAATACGAAATGTTAAACATAATTAGAGGTGTCAAGGTGGATAAAAAGAACATTGTTTTTGTATTAAATGAGTATGACGGCTTAGGTGGGGCGCAACGAGTAGCAGCAACATTGGCTTCTAAATTTAAAAAAGATGGCCATCATATTGAGATTGTGAGTGTAAATGAAGCTGGTTCAAGTGTGAATTATTTTGATAAAGACATTCCAGTTTTTCATTTGTTTGGAAAGTATCGAATTCCGGCCAAAAAATCATTGATGGCTTTGGCTTTTAACTTAAAGTTAAAAGATTTATACAAACAATATCGAGGTCGTAGAAAATCTGAAAAGGCAAAGGAAAGAGCACATGCCTATTTTTCAAAATTTGATGAAGCTTATGTAATTGTTGTACAAGTTTGGGGAATGCAGTGGCTACAATCGATACAAAATGAAAATATTCATGTTATTGGTCAAAGCCATGAAAGTTATATGGCTGCAAAGGAAACACATCGCTATAATAAGCTCTTAACGTATTATCGATATGTGGATAGATTCTTATTATTAAGTCAAAAGGATAAAGAACATTTCGAAAGTTTATACTTTCACAACGTAGATGTTATGTATAATCCTACTCCTTTTCGTTCAAAAGTACCTGCTGAGTTAAATAGTAAGATTGTTATTTCAACTGGACGATTAATTAAGGAGAAAGGTTTTCATATATTAATCCGGGCCTTTGCTTTATTAGCAGAAAAGCATAAAAACTGGAAACTTCATATTTATGGAGATGGTCCATACAAAAAACAATTAAATATTTTAATTAAACGATTGAACCTAGGAGAGCAAGTAAAATTAATGGGTACAACTACAAATATTCAAGGAGTCATAGAATCTGCTTCTTTAAATGTATTAGCTTCTGAAGCAGAAGGTTTACCAATGTCTCTAATTGAAGGAATGAGCTGTGGATTGCCGTGTATTGCGACTGATTGCGCACCGGGAATTCGTGAAATAATTACTGAATATGAGGATGGATATATTGTACCTGTAGGAAACGAAGTATTGTTGAGTAGACGAATGGACATGCTTATGTCAAATCCGGCTTTATTAAAGGAGTTTGGTGAGAAAGCATTTGAAAATAGCAAGAAGTTTGAATTAGAGCGAATAACAAATCAATGGTATGAATTATTTGATGCTGTTAAGAAAGAAAAGGCGGTGGCAAAAAAATGAATCCAACGTTAAGTGTAATTGTCATTGCTTACAATAATGAATTATATGTAGAAGAAGCTTTAGAGTCTTTAGCGAGTCAGACTTATGAGGATTTAGAGGTAATTGTTGTAAATGATTACTCTACTGATCGAACAGGTGAACTAATCGATTCTTTTATTAAGGAAGATAATCGTTTCAAGGCTGTTCATTTATCAAAAAATAGTGGAGGATGTAGTGTTCCTAGAAATACAGGAATAGCCCACTCTTCAGGAAAATATATTATGTTTCTTGATGGCGATGATTGGTATCCTAAAGAAGCTTGTGAGAAGATGGTTCATGCTCTTGAACGAACTGGGTCTGATTTTGTTTGTGGGCAAGTAATTCGAACAAATACATATAAACTATGGTATGGTGACTCTATTTATAGTCAGGAAAGGCTTAATTTTAATATTCGAGAATATCCTCAAATGTTATTTGATAGTTTATCTGTTAATAAAATTTATCGAAGAGAATTTCTTGATAAGCATAATTTACGTTTTTTAGAAGGAATTCATTATGAAGATATTTTATTTAGTTCGATGGCATATTTTTATGCAGATCATATTTCAGTAATACCTGAATTAATGTATTATTGGCGTGTTGTAGAAAATACAAATCAAAAATCGATTACAAATCGCCGTTTTGAAATTCAAAATTTGATTGATCGATTAAAGGCACATAAGTATGTAGATAATTTTTTACAAGAAAATCATTTTGATATATATCGTGCAAGTAAAAATAATAAGTTTTTACGACATGATTTAAAGTTATACATCAATGATTATTCACTATATGATGAAGAATATAAACAACAGTTTTTTAAATATGTAAAAGAATATTTAACAACTGCAATTGATATTTATGAGTTAAAGCGATTAGCTGAAAAAGAACGAATTTTAACTTATTTTCTATATGTAGGAGATAGAGAAGCATTTGAAGAATATTTTAAATTTGTACATTTCCAACAGACAGCTGAAAATAGATTATCATTTATAAATGGAAAATGTTTTTTCAAAGGTACAATAGAAAGAAAAACAGATTCAAGTTTTTTAGAGTTGGATAGAACATTTCAAGCAGGCGTATATATAGATGATTTAAAGTTAATAAATAATGAAGTGAGTATGTATTGTAAGCCAATTATAGAAAACTTCGGCGAGGGTACACCTGTATATGAGCTAGTATTTCAAAATCGGATAACAAAACAGAGAGAGTACTTTACTATTCAATTTCCAAATACAGAATTAACACTGCCTTCTTTAGAGATTGGAACGTACGATCTTTATATAGGTGTCACGTATGGTAGTTACCATAAATTAATACGTTTAAGTGCAAGACATGTTTATAAATTAACGGTTAAACACTTTGTTGTTAAGAAACATGACATTCATTTCTATTCTACGAAGCATGGAAATATTTCCTTTAAGGTAGATGCACCAACTGACTTTAGAAAATTTGTGCATAGGATTACTAAAAATAGTGCAGGAAAATCAGGTGCAGGTATTAGAGGGAATATGAAAAATATAATGAAAAGATTAATTTACAAATTCCCAGTTAGTAATAATCTTGTTTATATTGAAAGTCATATGGGAAAACAATATAGTGATAATCCTAAATATATATATGAAGAAATTCTAAAACAGAAGGCAAATTTAAAAGTAGTTTGGTCTTTTGAACAACCAAATAAACATGACGTACCAGGTAACCCGATTAAGGTAAAAAGAGGTACACTTAAACAATATTATTATATTTCTCGAGCAAAATATTGGATTGATAATCAAGGTCTTGCTAATCAATGTAGTAAAAAGAAAGACCAATTTTATATTCAAACGTGGCATGGTACACCATTAAAAAAAATGGGTTATGACCAAAAAAATGTTAAATTAAATAAAAAAGCATTTGCTGCGTTAAATAAGCAAGTATCTATTTGGGATAGATTCATTTCTTCAAATGATTATTCTACAAATATTTTTAGAGAAGCTTTTCAATATGAGGGTGAGATATTAGAAATTGGTTATCCAAGAAATGATGTATTAGTACATATAGAAAACGAAAAGATTAATATATTGAAACAAAAATTAGGAATTCATTCAGATAAGAAAGTAATTTTATATGTTCCAACTTTCCGCGATTGGAATCCAATATCATTTAATCAAGTAATAAGTGATATTCATACGCTTGTTAAGCATGTAAGAGAAGATGTCATTTTATTATTGCGTACGCATTATTTAGTATCATCTAAGTTGGCAATACAGTCAGATAATATAATGGATGTTTCCAACTATGATGATGTACAACAACTATATTTAATAGCGGATGCACTAATAACAGATTATTCTTCTGTAATGTTTGACTATGCTGTACTAAAGCGACCAATGTTATTTTATGTACCTGATTATGATGAGTATGTAAAAGAGCGAGGTATGTATTTTGATTTAAAAAGGGAAGCACCGGGTCCTGTGTGTGAAAATATTATGGAACTAATAAAAGCAATTGATAATTTTGAACAAATCCCAGTTGAATTTAATGAAAAGAAAGAATCCTTCGAAAAAAAATTCACTTCTTTAGAAAAAGGGTTAGCTTCCAAGCAAGTTGCAGATTTGATTACAAACAAAAAATTGGAATAATTATAACTGCAATCAAAAGGCTTGTTCAAACTTGTTTTGAACAAGCTTTTAATAAATGTCTTTCAGGTTTAGGGCGTTTATTGACGAAAAAAATAGGGCATGTTATAGTAATTTATATTTATTTTTTGTCATTTAGTAAAAAATAATTAAAGTAAAATATATATTTTTTTATAAACTATTTTATAGATAAAACAAAAAGTGGGGGTAATCTCATGCGTAAAGTATTAACATATGGAACATTTGATTTGTTACATCAAGGACATATTAACATTTTAAGAAGAGCAAAAGAGCTTGGGGATTATTTAGTGGTAGCGGTATCAACAGATGAATTTAATGCATTAAAAGGAAAAGAATCTTTCCATAGCTATGAAGTACGTAAATTTATTTTAGAAGCAGTTCGTTATGTAGATGAAGTAATTCCAGAAGAGCATTGGGAACAAAAAATAGATGATGTAAAAAATCATGATATCGACGTATTCGTAATGGGTGATGATTGGGAAGGTAAATTCGATTTCTTAAAAGAACATTGTGAAGTTGTTTACTTACCTCGAACAGTTGGTATTTCTACAACAAAAATTAAAGCGGATTTAGCTGCTACAAAATAATGATTCGCGAAATTTTAATTTGGATTTATTTGGTGATAGTAAAGATTAGTTATAGTATATGTAGACTATTTCCAATCCAACGTAAAGTTTGTTTTGTTGTGTCGTATGGAGAGAATGCATTAGAAATTTATCATGAGATGAAGAAAAGGGGATTGCCATATAAGGTCGTCTTTCTTTATAAATCAACATGTAAGTATGATTTGACAGAGCTAACGGATGTACAACTTGTTCCTTTTGAGTCTTCGTCTCCTTTTCATACGATTCAAAGTAGCTATCATTTGGCAACTTCATCAATCATTATTGTTGATAACTATTTTGGTACGTTTGCTGATATTAAGCTTAGACAAAATGTGAAATGTGTCCAAGTTTGGCATGCAGGGGGAGCCTTTAAGAAATTTGGATTATTAGCAGAGTCTACATTTTTACGCGGTAATCGAGCATTACGGCGCTTTAAGCGTGTTTATAATAGTTTTACGCATGTTGTTGTTGGATCTGATGAAATGGCACTCGTATTTCAGGGAGCCTTTGGAATACCAAAAGGGAGATTTGTTCCAATAGGTATTCCAAGAACAGATTTGTTTTTTGATCAGAAAAGGCAAACAATTATTCGTGATCAATTAAAGAAGGAAAATCCTAATATAAAAGGAAAAAAAGTCATTCTATATGCACCTACTTTCCGAAATGAGCAATTAGTTGATTTTTCATTTTGTTTAGATATTGATTTGTTATACGAAGCTCTTAAAGAAGAATATGTTCTTTTTGTAAAAATACATCCTGCTATTAAGCATGGGATAAATTTTGAAGAAAAGTATCCTAATTTTGCATTTGACTATTCAAGTTATAAAAATATAAATGAATTACTAGTTATTACAGATATTCTTATTTCGGACTATTCATCAGTTCCATTTGAGTATGCATTATTTTCAAAACCAATGATCTTTTATGCTTATGATAGGGAAACATATGAGGAAGACCCAGGGTTTATTAAGCCATATGATGAATTAGCTCCAGGACCAATTGTATCAACAACCTCATCTATTATTACGCTAATCAAAGAACAGCGTTTTGACAGTAAAGCAATTAATGTATTTTCTTTAAGGTGGAATCAGTATTCAGTAGGAAGTTCAAGTAAAAAATTTATTGATTATTTTTTTCATGAAGGTAATGAAGGTGAATAACAAAAGTATTTACGATAATTTAAAAGAGGTAAGATTATGAAATCATTGATTTTATTATTGAAAGAGCTAAAGCAGAACTTTTATTTAGTGCATCGATTAGCTGTTTATGACAATAAAAAAGAATATGCATCTAGCTCGTTAGGATTTGTATGGCATTTTATTAATCCAATCATTCAAATTTCAATTTTTTATGTTATTTTTGGTTTAGGGATTCGTGGTGGAGAGGATGTAAATGGCGTTCCATTTTTCTTATGGATGGTATGTGGGATGGTACCATGGTTTTTTATTAACTCTAGTTTAATAAAAGGAGCTAATAGTATTCATGCTCGTTTAAATATGGTTAGTAAAATGAAGTTCCCATTGAGTGTGCTACCATTTTCAACCGTTCTTACATATTTATATAATCACTTTTTAGTATTAATTATTTTAATTGTAATCGTAGCAAGTAGTGGTTCATATATTACGTTTCCGAATATATTGTTACTCCCATATTTTATTGGCTGTGGGGCTATTTTTTTAATTGCCTTTTCTTATTTTACTTCAACATTAAGTACGGTTTCACGAGACTTTTATTTATTTCTACAATCGGTTATCCGTTTATTGTTTTATGCAACACCAATTTTCTGGGAACCAAGCGCAAATTCTCCAGAAATCTTAAGAATAGCAATTAAATTTAATCCATTTTATTACGTTGTTGAAGGTTATCGTGAAGCATTATTAGGTCAAAATCTGCATCTAATTTTCTCATGGCATACAATTTATTTCTGGGGACTTGTTTTAGTTTTCATGTTATATGGTTCATATTTACATATGAAATTTAGACGTTCCTTTGTAGACTATATGTAGAAAAGAGGTGTCAAAGATGACATATGCAATTAAAGCAACTAGAGTAGGAAAGAAATTTAAATTATATTCGAGTGGAATGGATAAATTAAAGGATTTAATTTTTTTTAAGCGTGAAGGTAGACAACATATAGCTTTAGATAATTTGACATTTACAATTCCAAAAGGAGAAGTAGTTGGTATTTTGGGAGTAAATGGTTCGGGTAAGAGTACATTATCCAATTTAATCGCTGGTGTATCTTTACCTTCTGAAGGTGAAATTGATGTACGAGGTTCTGCTGCTCTAATTAGTATTGGTGCAGGTTTAAATAATCAATTAACTGGTCTTGAAAATATTGAATTAAAAGGATTAATGCTTGGTTTAACGAAGAAAGAAGTTGAAGAGTTAACACCGAGTATTATTGAATTTGCAGGAATTGGAAAATTCATTGACCAACCATTTAAAACATATTCAAGTGGGATGAAATCGCGATTAGGTTTTGCTATTTCTGTTCACATTGAACCAGATATTTTAATTATTGATGAAGCTCTTTCTGTTGGAGATGCTAGCTTTGCTGATAAGTGTTTGGTAAAGATTAACGAATTTAAAGATAAAGGAAAAACAATTATCTTCATTAGTCATTCTTTAGGTCAAGTACGAAATTTCTGTCAAAAAGCAATGTGGATTCATAAAGGTGTTTTAGTGGATTATGGGGATGTAAAACCAGTTGCTGATGAGTATGCAAAATTTATTAACGATTTTAAAGCTTGCAAGTCACCAGAAAAGATTCGTGAAGTAGAATTAAAGTATGGAATAGATGTAAAAGAAGCTTAATTATAAAGAGTGTTAGCATATGGCTAAACACTCTTTTTTAGTTAAGACAAATAAAGTCTTTTTACACGAGTATAAGATTTTGTTTCTTCTGTTGAATCATTTTGTGATAAGTTATAGATTTCCTAATTATTTTTAAAATATTTCTTTTTAATATGAAGGACTAATGCTTTGTTGGATTTTTTGCGTCTATCTTATAAAATTTTTGAAAAGTATGTAATGTTCTTGTAAAATCAGGATATAGTGACTTTCTTGATTTAATTTTGAGAAGATATCAAAAGATTTTACGGAAATATCGACATTTTTTGTATTCTCTTTTAATATAAGTAATAGAGAAGAGATGATTGTGTACAATAAGGGAGAAG
>JBJEFI010000066.1:0-2000 GCA_051873875.1 Bacillaceae bacterium
AGATACTGATTTCCTCTTTTGATATGGAAGTAGGCGGAGTAGAGCGAAGTTTAATAAATTTATTATCTAGCTTAGATTATGACTCTTATAAAGTTGATTTAATGCTTTATCGACATATTGGTGACTTTTTTGATTTATTACCAAAACAACCAACTTTATTACAGGAAGTTCCTCAATATGCTACATTTCGAAAAGGTATTAAAGAGATTGTAAAAGAAGGATATTGGAAAATTGCCCTCGCTAGATTAAGAGCAAAATATGTTGGAGATAAAATTGCAAAACAAAAAGGGTACACGGAATTTGGATTAATCCCAATGCAGTATATGTGGAAATATGCCAACCCTTACTTACCGAAAATTGAAAAAGAATATGATGTAGCCATCAGCTTTCTTTGGCCACACTATTTTGTAGCAAATAAGGTAAAGGCAAAGAAGAAAATAGCATGGATCCATACAGATTATTCTTATTTACAAATTGATAATGAAGAAGATGAGCGTATTTGGGAACAATACAATCATATTGTTGCTGTTTCAGAAAGTTGTAAAGAATCTTTTTTAAAGCAATATCCTCAGTTACGAGAAAAAGTAATTGTTATTGAAAATATTAGTACACCATCATTTATTAAAGAAATGGCAGAAGAAGAGGGAGCAACTGAATTAAAAGAGAATGATGGATATACGAAATTGCTTACAATCGCAAGATTATCCTATGCAAAGGGGATTGATGATGCAATTTTAGCATGTAAGAAACTAGTAGATAGTGGTTATAAAATCAAATGGTACATAGTTGGGTATGGTGCTGAAGAAGCTTCTTTAAAGGCATTAATTAAACAATTAAACCTTGAAGAAAACTTTATTTTATTAGGAAAAAGAATAAATCCATATCCTTATTTGAAATATAGTGATATTTATGTTCAACCTTCTCGATATGAAGGAAAAGCAGTTACAGTTACGGAAGCACAAATAATGGGAAAAGCTGTCGTTATTACAAATTATAATACAGCTCCAAGTCAGGTCGAGCATGGCGTAGATGGAATCATTTGTGGAAAAGGAGTGGATGATATCGTTTCTGGTATTAAACAGATAATGGACAACCCCTCTTTAAAGGAACAATTAGAAAGAAACATAGCCAATAAAGATTATTGGAATAAAGGGGAACTAGACAAATTATATGAACTAGTTTAACTAGGGAGGATGGAAAAGATGATTAGAAAGATAATCAAAGTGCTATCTAACGAATCAAGACAAAGAGGATTATATTATTTTTTTGTGATGTATCTCTCTAATTTTTTTGCATTATTAAGGGGATGGCGCTTTAAGGTTAAATTTCTAAAAAATATCGATAGTTCATTTCTAGCATTAGGTTCTAAAAGTAGAATTGAAATTTTTAATAAGAAGGCTAAGGCTAAATTTGGTTCTTTTGTTTTTATTCGTAATAATACAGCAATGCGTATTGATTTTGATGGAGAGTTCATTGTTGGAGAGAAAGTATTTATAAATGACAATTGCACAATTAATTGTGTGAAGAAAATAGAAATTGGTGATTATACAAAAATCGGTCCAAATGTTTGTATTAATGATCATGATCATAATTATCGAAAAGAAATAGATGATCATCTTTTGCGAGGAGAAGTAATCATTGGTAAAAATGTTTGGATTGGTTCCAATGTTGTTATTTTAAGGGATACATATATTGGTGATAATGCTGTTATTGCTGCTGGTAGTGTTGTGAAAGGAACAGTACCAGAGGGAGCAGTTTTCTTAAATAAACGTGTAAATGAAATAAGAAATGTGTAGCCATCAAAAATTAGGGGGAGAAACATAGTGATAAAAGTAAGTGTTATTATACCTGTCTACAATGCAGAAGTATATTTAGAAGAATGCATTCAATCTCTCTTAAAGCAAACTATAAATGAATGTGAATTTATTTTTGTTAATGATGGCTCAACTGATAATAGTTTAAGTATTTTAAAGCGATATAAGGAGATAGACGAACGAATT
>JBJEFI010000067.1:0-10680 GCA_051873875.1 Bacillaceae bacterium
GTATGAAGGTCTATTTTCCACTTTTCTCAATTCATTTCCCAAAAAATGATAAACAACCAAAATCCACTAGCAAGTAAATACAAACATCCATAAATAACTCTATATGTATTCTTCGCTTTTTTGAAAAATAAAAAATAGACTCCAACACTAAGTAGGGTAATTATTGGGAGCATGCTTATTAGATAGATAAACATCATTTTGTGGTCCTCCTTAAAATTACTAGATAAGGAAATAATTATACATATATGTGAAAATATTTTTCTAGCTCATGAATAATAAATATTTTGTTACTACTCAGTCATATCCTGATTTAAAAGTTTAATAGTAAAAAATTAACTATTTGGTGCTATATTAAGTCATAAAATAAGGTGGGGAGCTAAAATCATATATTTAGTGTAAGTATTGCTAATAATCTCTTATTTTTTAATACAGCTGAGTAGTAATGGGGATTGTAATATTTGCAATAGTAAGGTTTATTGTTTTAAGCATAGAAAAGAAGTCCTTTATAATGAAGAACTGGTGGTTGCTTGTCTAACTTCAACGAAAGGTTGTAAGAAAATTAATACTTATCTGAAAAACACCTTTGTGATAGCATCTTAATTAAATATAGAAGAGTGGATAGGGTGATCATAAGTGAAAGTAGACACAGTAGTAGAAAGGAATAACTCACATAGGAAAGTAAATAAGCGAAGTTGGGTAGAAAGAATTCCTACTAAAGGATGGTTGTTATTATCGTTAGTAGTAGCCATAATTTTTTGGTCGGTTCTTTCTGTTATCCCTTCAACTGCTCGTAGTTTTCCTAATATTATTTTAGTGATAGAATCGATTAGTTTAATGTTGAGCAGAGGGGTTTTTTGGAAGGATATTTCAAGTAGTTTAATTTCGGTTCTCTTTGGTTTTTCAATTGGTTTTGTCATTTCGTTACCAGTAGCTATTTTAATGGCTTGGTATCGACCTGTTCAATACATTATTGAGCCGTGGATTCAATTCATTCGAAATATCCCTCCATTAGCTTATGTTCCTTTGGTGGTTATTTCATTTGGTGTTGGAAGGACCCCTCAAATTATCGTTATTACTATTGCAACGTTTTTAACGATGTGTATCACAATATATCAAGGCATTAAAAATATTGATCCTACGTTAATTAAGGCGGCAAGAGTATTAGGAGCTAAAGATAAAGATATTTTCTTCAAAGTAATTGCACCTGCCTCTTTACCATTTATTATGACAGCCATACGACTAGGCACAGCAATTGCTTTAACATCTTTAATTGCAGCAGAATCAACAGGCGCCTCAGCAGGATTAGGAATGCGAATTCGAGCATTAAATAATACATTTGAGTCTTCACCAATGTTATTATATATCATCATTATCGGAATTATTGGCTTAATTTTTGAGAGACTTGTAAAATTGCTGGAAAGGAGATTAACAGGATGGCAAGAGAAGAGAGACTAGTAAAAGTGAAAATTGATAACATTAGGAAGACCTTTGACTCACGAAACGGAGAAGTTGTAGCCCTAAATGGTGTCAGCCTTGATATTTTTGAAAACGAATTCATTACAGTTGTTGGTCCTTCGGGCTGCGGTAAGTCAACGCTTTTAAACATCATTGCTGGACTGACAAAACCTACTTCTGGAACGGTATATTGTGATGGAAAAGAAATATTAGATACCGGTACGGAAAGAGGGGTCGTTTTTCAACAATATGCATTATTTCCATGGTTAACTGTAAAAGGAAATGTGGAGTTTGGCCCAAGGCTTCAAGGTCTGGAGAAGAAAGAAGCAGAAGAAATTGCTATGAAATATATAAAAATGGTTGATTTACAAGACTTTACGAATCATTATCCGAAAGAACTATCTGGTGGTATGAAGCAGCGCGTAGCAATTGCTCGTGCCTATGCTGCGAATCCTTCTGTTCTTTTGATGGATGAGCCTTTTGGGGCACTGGATGCACAAACAAGAACGCAATTACAAGAAGAGTTAATGCATACATGGGAAAAGGAACAAAAAACGTGTTTCTTCATTACACATGATGTGGATGAGGCCATTATGTTAGGGCAGAAAGTCATTATTATGAGTGCAAGACCAGGCCGCATTAAAGAAATCGTTGATATTAATCTTCCCTATCCTAGAAATCAAGAAACAAAAATGCTACCAGAGTTTATAGAAGTGAAAAATCATATTTGGGGTCAAGTTTATAAGGAGTATTTGGAGGTTAGAAAATAGCCTACGGGCATTATCATATATAGTCAATTTTTTTAAAGTAAAGGTTGAGGGGGAAATGGGATGAAAAAGTTTGTGGGGGTTTTTTTGGCAGTAATGATGCTTTTTGTTTTCGTAGGTTGTTCAAATAGCAATGAAACATCAGGAAAAAAAGGCTTAAAAAAAGTAAAAGTTGGGTATATGCCGAACTACGCTAGTTTAAATTCAGTTGTTGCTGGTATAAAGACTGATAGCTTCAAAGAAGAAGGAATCGAGGTAGAATTAGTTGAATTCGCAGATGGTCCAACCATTATTGCCGCTATGGAATCAGGTAGTATTGATGTAGGTTATATTGGGCCAGGTGCTCACGTACTTCCGATTAAAGGAAAAGCTGATATTATTGCATTCTCTCATTTAGGAAATGCTGACGAGGTAATTGCCAACAAAGATAAAGGAATTAATACAATACAAGATTTAAAAGGGAAGACAGTTGCTGTTGCTTCGGGGACATCAAGTGAGACAATTTTAGACTTAACACTAGCTGAAGTAGGACTTTCAAAAAATGACATTAAAGTGATGGATATGGATGCATCTGCCATTGTAACGGCTATGATATCTGGAAGTGTTGATGCTGTTGCAACTTGGTCGCCAAATACGAATTCAATAAAAAATGAGCTTGGTGATAAAGCGATAATGCTTTCTAACAATGAAAGATACGCAAATGAATTTCCTTCTATAGCTTCTTGGGTAACAGCGCCTGGCTATGCAGAAAAAAATGCAGATACAGTAGAGAAATTTTTAAAAGGATTATTTAAAGGCTACGATTATCGAGTAGATAAGGCGGATGAAGTAGCAAAATGGGTGGCAAAAGAAATTGCTTTAGATGAAAAATCTTTACTTGAACAAACGGGTGATGGTGATTGGTTAAAAGCTTCTGAGATTAAAACAATGATTGAAGATGGTACAATTAAAAAATATTATGAAAAGCAGCAAGAAAACTTTGTTAATGCAAAAAAATTAACAAATGAAGAATTACAGCCAGTTGAAAAATATGTATTGTTTGACCTTATGAAAAAGGCTATTAACTAGTAAAGGCTTAGTGTCGACATAAAAACTAGAGAACAGAAGACGACGTCATAAATAGTAAAGTAATAATCGGTTGAAGCAATACCTTCTTCCGATTATTCGCTATATTTCTTATGAAAGTGATGATTGATTCACTATCACATGAAAGAAACAGGAGCTTTGTACCAAAAGAAGGAATAAAAGGTGATTCTGATATGTTACTTATTTTAATGTTATTTCTTTTGATTTCATCCATTTTGGTGCTTATAGTAAAACGGAATAAAGAAACCTTTTATATTTTCGGCATGTGTATTACCTTGGCAATTATGCTGTCAGGAATTTTACTATACATATCGAAAAAAGGTGGAATAAGCCGTGATCTTCAAAATTTTTTCTTTTTCAGCATTGAAATAAAGACGAAGCTCCAATACTTTTTAATAACATTGGATGAATTAGGATTTATGATTGCCTTTGGAAGGTATTTATTTCCTATGTTTTTAATGTTATTAGCAGTTCAATATACGATGGTCTCCTTCTTTCGTATGTACCCGTGGATAAAAAGACTTATATTTTTGTTTCCAATAGTTACACTCACGTTGTATTATCCAAGTATTTTTCGTTTTTTAGCAGAACAGGTTCCTGGTCTTAAAATATTTATTATTGTAGGTACCTATTCCTGGATTTTATTGTTTATTTTCATTGCTATTTGCTTGCTATTATACGAAGCTTACTCGATTAAGTTGAAATTTTTACAAAGACAGTTTGTTTTTATTATTGCCTTTGTTTTATCGTTAACAGCGTTATATTTAATTTATTTCCTGCAAGAGCCTATACAGGTGTATGAGTTTTACTTTTATGAGTACCATTGGACGAGATATTATATGAACTCTGTTTTATCTGTTCCCACTTATATCTCTATTATTTTATTAAATGTTGTTTTAGCAATTGTAGGGTTTGGAAGCCTTCTAAAATATACACATCAAATGTTTGAAACGGATAAGCAAGAGATTAATATTCAGAAAAAATTTGATGCCATTAGCACAGGTACATCTATTTTTGTTCATAGTATAAAAAACCAACTGCTAGCTAATCGTGTACTGTTTAAAAGACTAAAACGTGACATTGAATCTGACATGGATAAAGAAGCATTGAAAAAATCAATTGTACAGCTTACACAACAAAATGAAAATATGCTAAAGCGAATTGAAGAACTTTATTTGTCAGTGAAATCTAATTCGATACGCTTAGTTCCGATAAATGTAACAGTAGTGATTGAAAATGCTGTTGATCGTTTCCATAGTAAATTTTCCAATCGTATTATTCAGGTGGATATAAAAGAACAGGCTATGATATTAGCTGATTCTACGCATTTAAGTGAGGCCATTTATAATCTTTTAACAAATGCACAAGAAGCAATCGGGAAAAAAGCTGATAATGGTGAAGTGATTATATCTACGTATACAGATAATTTATATATGGTTATTGAAGTAAAAGATAACGGTGTTGGTATATGTAAGCAAGATTTAAAGAAGATTTGTGAGCCGTATTTTTCTAAAAAAAACTCAAATTCTAATTGGGGTATGGGATTGTATTATGTCAATTCAATTGTAAAAGAGCATTTTGGAACATTACGCTTTGAAAGTATCGAAGGTGCGGGAAGTACGTTTTATATCTTATTACCTAAAATTTGAAAATAAGGTAGTGATGAGTATTGAAAGACGTGATTAAGATCATGATAGCAGACGATTTTCAAGTATTATTAGAGGACTTGATTGAATTAATTAATGCTGAACCTGATATGAAAGTTGTTGAAACTGCAAATAGTGGCAAAGAAATCATTGAAAAAGCGCATTGTATTGAATACGACCTTATCTTAATGGATATTGAAATGGAAGATGCAACAGCAGGCATTCGTGCGACTGAAATGATACGTGACAAAAATGCCGATGCAAAAGTTATTTTCCTTACAGCACACGAAACGAAAGAGACTATTTTAACGGCAATGGGTACGGGTGCAGTTGACTATATCGTTAAAGGAATGTCTGATGAAGATATTCTTCTTCACATACGCCACGCACAAATGGGGCGGTCGTTAATGGAAAGAAAAGTTCACGATCTAATGTTACAAGAGTACAAGAGGTTACAACAATCAGAGAAAGGTTTGTTGTTTTTTATCCATAACATTTCGAATTTGACAAGAGTGGAAAAAGAGCTCATACATTACTTATTGAAAAATATGAAGGTAAAAGAAATCGCGAAAAGAAGAGACGTAGAAATCGTAACTATAAAATCACAAATTAACAGTTTATTGAAAAAATTAGGTGTTTCTCGAACGAAAGAAATTACAAAAATTATAAATGAATTAAAGTTAAACCATTTATTCTAAACATTGAATTTAAGCGATGAAAATGGGTCAGGGGGGAATATAGAATGGGAAATGTAAAGCAACCAAATATTATATTCATTATGAGTGATGACCATGCCGCACATGCTATGAGTTGTTACGGTAGTAGAATTAACGAAACACCAAATTTAGATAGAATTGCTGAAGAAGGTATGCGACTTGATAATTGTTTCTGTACAAATTCAATTTGTGCACCAAGCCGAGCTAGTATTTTGACAGGGTTATATAATCATAAAAATGGTGTGAAAACACTTGGAGACGAGTTTGATAGTCGTCAAACAACCGTACAAAGAATTTTAAAGGAAAATGGATATCAAACTGCATTAATTGGAAAATGGCATTTAGGCCATGGTGAAAACCATGATCCTGCTGATTTTGATTATTGGACTATTTTTCCGGGACAAGGTGATTATCATGACCCTACTATGTTTGAAATGGGTGTTGAAAAAACAGTACCTGGCTATGCTACAGATATCGTTACGGACTTGTCCATTGATTGGATAAAAAATCGTGAAAAAGAAAAGCCATTTATGCTGATGTGTCATCATAAAGCACCTCATAGACCTTGGGAGCCTGATGAAAAGCATGCGCATTTATATGAAGATGTAATTATTCCTGAACCAGAAAGCTTCCATGATGATTATGAAGGGAAAGCAGGAGCAGCTAAGGAAGCAACAATGCGTATCGACCGTGACTTAACGCTTCGTGATGTAAAAGTTGAGCCACCTGAAGGCTTGTCACAAGCTGAATTGAAGAGTTGGTATTACCAACGATATATTAAAGACTATCTTCGTTGTGTAGCATCAATAGATGATAACGTTGGAAGAATACTAGATTATTTGGATGAAGAGGGAATTTCTGAGGATACGATTATTATGTATACTTCTGACCAAGGATTTTTCTTAGGAGATCATGGATGGTACGATAAACGATTTATGTATGAGGAATCTCTGCGAATGCCATTTATTATTCGTTATCCTCGTGCTATTAAGAAAGGCTCTGACTCAAAAGATTTTGCTTTAAATGTTGATTTTGCTGAGACTTTTTTAGATTATGCGGGCATTGAAATTCCTGACTTTATGCAAGGGAGAAGCTTAAGACCCATTTTAGAAGGTGAAACACCAGAAAACTGGCAAACATCCATGTATTATCGTTATTGGGAACATTTAAGCGTAGAACATCGTGTTGGTGCCCATTATGGTATTCGTACTCATAAATATAAGCTTATTTATTATTATGGAGAAGCATTAGGCTGTGCAGATGCTATTGATGAGCCTAGAACACCTGAATGGGAGCTATTTGATTTAGAGAAAGATCCATATGAAATGAAAAACGTGTACTACGATTCAAATTATGTAGAAATTGTTAAAGAATTAAAGCAAGAATTAACACGATTAAAAGAATCCGTTGGTGATTTTGAATAACAATTGATTCTTAGAAGAAATACGCTGATACATGGTAGAGTTCGTTATCTTAGGTGAAAAGGAAGAGATAGTTATGACTACTGGAAAAGTTTTTTCCATTTTAAGACCATTACAATATAATCGTAATTTGTTCGTGAAGGATACCGTTGCTGGTTTTACACTATTTGTTATGCTTATTCCTCAGGGAATGGCTTATGCAATGCTTGCGGGACTTCCACCTGTGTACGGATTATATGTTTCTACAGTTCCAGTAATCATTTATGCATTTTTTGCATCTTCTAAGCATCTATCAGTTGGCCCCGTTGCCATTACTTCGTTACTTGTTGTTTCAGGTGTTTCACTCTATGCGGAACCAGGTACGTCGGAATATATTTCACTTGTTTTAACCCTATCAGTAATGGTAGGGGTTCTTCAATTATTGTTAGGGATGGTGAAAGCAGGGGCAATTGTACAGTTTATTTCAGGTGCCGTTATGAGTGGCTATACTTCAGCCGCAGCAATTGTGATTAGTTTGAGTCAATTAAAACACTTACTAGGTATTGAGATTGGTAGTTATTTGCAGACTCATCTTTTAGTGTTTAAGGCCGTACAACATATAACAAATATTCATTTTCTTACGTTCATAATTGGAATATGCAGCATCATTATTCTTCTCTTATTAAAAAAATATTATCCACGTGTTCCAGCAGCATTAGTAGTTGTCATGTTGTCCATCTTAATTGTTTACTTGTTTCAATTAAATCAAAAAGGCGTATCCATCGTAGGCGAGGTTCCGAAAGGCTTTCCAATGATCTCTTTACCAAGCATTGATTTCTCAATGCTTCAAAGTCTCCTTCCAATGGCTTTGACGATTGCACTTCTTGGGTTTATGGAGTCACTTTCTATTGGTAAGGCAATTGCCGATCAAGAAAACTATAAGGTGAATCCAAACAGAGAGCTTATTGCTTTAGGTTTGGCGAATACAACAGGGGCATTTTTTCAAGGATACCCTATTAACGGTAGCTTTTCTCGAACAGCTGTGAATTATCAAACAGGTGGCGCAACGCAAATGTCATCTATTATGACTGCCATTTTTGTTATGATTACACTTATGTTTTTTACATCTTACTTTTACTATTTGCCAAATGCTGTGCTAGCTTCGATAGTTATGGTTGCTGTTTATAAGTTAGTAAACATTAAACAAATGATAACTTATTTTAAAGTAAAACCAGATGACGGCTGGTGCTGGGTTGTTACATTCGCAATAACGCTAATAGTAGGCGTAAAATGGGGAATTATTTTAGGAGTCGTTTTTTCATTAGTCCTGCTATTAAAAAGAAGCATGCGACCAAATGTAAAAGAGATTGGTTACGTGGTGGCTGAACAGACATTTCGTGATGTATTGAAGTATCCTAATGCAAAAACCTTTAAGAATACTGTAATCATACGAATTGATTCAACACTGCACTTTGCAAATATAGCTTATGTATCCGAGCAAATACAGAAGCTTTATATACATAATCAACAAATTGAATTCTTTATTTTAGATATGAGTGGCGTCAATGACATAGATACAAGTGCGATGGATATGCTGCAAGAATTGATTGAGAGATTTGAAGAAGAATACACTATTTCAATCATGCTAGTGAATATGAAGGAATCCGTTAATGATGCGATAAGGAAACAGGGGTGGAAAGTTCCTATTTCTTATCCTTCAATTACAAAAGTAATAGATGAAAAAAACTTATGTATTCACACAGATTAATAACGTCAAATTTTTGGGGTGGGTTATGGAGAAAAAATCATGTTGTTCTGTAAGTAGAGATATTTTAGAGAAAAGTAACAGTGGCGCAATCGGTTTATCGACAAAAACATCGAAGCAACTTCTTCATCATGAGGAAGATATGGTAACTTTACCAGGCGGAGAATTTATAATGGGGACAGATGGAATGGAACAGAATCCTTTAGATGGAGAAGGTCCTACAAGAAAGGTGACTATACGACCGTTTGCAATTGATATTTACGCTGTTACCAACAAAAAGTTTAAGGAATTTATAAATGAAACAGGCTATGTTACAGATGCGGAAAAATACGGTTGGTCCTTTGTTTTTCATTTACTTCCTACTGAAGTAGTAAAGAAACAAGTACAAAATATCGTTAAAGGTACACCATGGTGGTTGGTTGTGATGGGAGCAAGTTGGAAACACCCTGAAGGACCAGAATCGTCAATTGAGCATCGATTAGATCATCCTGTTGTTCACGTTTCATGGAATGATGCTGTGGCGTATTGTGAATGGTCAGGAAAACGCCTTCCCACCGAAGCAGAATGGGAATATGCAGCTAGGGGAGGGCTTGTTGGTACCATTTTCCCATGGGGGAATGAACTTCTATTTGAAGGGAGCCATCGATGCAATGTTTGGCAAGGAAAGTTTCCATTAGAAAATAATGTAGAAGATGGGTACTTATCAACAGCCCCAGTTAATGCTTACAAACCAAATGGATTTGGTTTGTACAACGTAATCGGTAATGTATGGGAATGGTGCTCTGACTGGTTTTCAACAGATCGTCTAAAAGTAGAAATTCTAGATAATCCAAATGGTCCAGCAACGGGGAAAACGAAATTAATTAAAGGAGGTTCGTACCTCTGCCATAGTTCATACTGCAATCGTTATCGCATTGCGGCAAGAAGTGCCAATACGCTTGATAGTTCGACAGGGAATATGGGATTTCGATGTGTGATCGATATTGATTAGGAAATAGGTCATGGTGATTGCCATGCCTATTTTCTGTTTTTGAGGAGAGGATTAACAGTTAGTTATACGATTAAAATTGAGAAACAAGGAATCTATCTAGTGATTCTTTACTGGAGAACTGTTCCTTTCGGTTTGTGTACTTCTTAATTTGTTTAATTACATAACGTGTTTTCTTAATCTGTGTGAAATAAAATAATGCTTTTCCTTTTAAACTCCAAAAAATAGGAATTATAATTTAATAAAATGAAAAGGGGTGTTGGCTATTTTATTAAGTTATAAGGGGAAGAATGGAAAAACGATTACAGTTCGAGAGGCGACTATTTCGGATGCAGAGGAAATGTTAGTTGCTGCACGAAAAGCATTGGTAGATGCCCCGTATATGTTGAGTACTGTTGAGGGTGTAAAGAAGGTAAGCCTTGAAGATATGAGGGGAATGTTAGGATATTACGCTCAAAATTCCAACTATGTAAAACTGATTATCGAAGTGGATGGGCAGTGCGTTGGAGTAATTGACTTTAGAAGTGAGGATAATGAAAAATCGAGTCATCAAGGTTCTTTTTGGATGACGGTGTTGAAAAAGCGTTATTAAAAGTCTTAATTAGTTGGGTGAAAGCCAACAGTAAGATTGAAAAAGTGTGCCTTGAAGTGATGGGGGACAATGTAGCTGCCATTGAACTATATAAAAAGATGGGTTTTCAGGAAGAAGGAAGAAAAGTGAAGGCTGTGAAATTTGAAAATGGCTATCAAGATTTACTTTGCATGGCTTTGTTTGTGCAAGTAATACATTAAAAAAGCAAGTGGGGAATAGATACCACGATTGCTTTTTTTGCATATATAGAAATCATAAGAGAGGA
>JBJEFI010000068.1:0-3124 GCA_051873875.1 Bacillaceae bacterium
TAAGAGCTGATTTTGAAAAGTTACAAAGAGAATTAAAACTTAAAGATGTAAAAGGAATGGCTGTAAAAGTTGCTAGTGAAAAGCAAATTCCTATAGACATTATTGATTATTTTGTCACGGATGATGAAGAAAAGACTTTAGAAAACTTGAAGACATTTGAAACTGTTATGGATTCTTATGTGAGAAAACAAGTGGACGAAAGACTAAAGGGTTCTTATGCCCCTCCAAGCAATGTAGATAGTTTAAAAGGTATGACTAAGGAGAAGTTTCTTAATCTTCCTTATTCAGAGAAAATTAAATTTAGCCAAGAGAGTCCAGAAGTATATCAACAATTCATGAATAACTAAAAAATAAAAAAAATTAAACCCAAATTTGAAAGGAAGTAATTTATAATGGCACAAACAAAAGCGGTAGATTTAGTAAATCCAGAGGTTATGGCAGATGCAATTTCAGCAACATTGAATAAGGCGATTCGTTTTGCTCCATATGCACGTATTGATGACAAACTAGTAGGGCAAGCAGGAGATACAATCACTCGTCCTCGTTATGCATATATCGGGCCTGCTGAAGACCTCGTTGAAGGCGTTCCAATGGAACCAGCTAAAATGAGTACAACTGAAACAAGAGTAACGATCAAAGAGGCTGGAAAGTCCGTTGAACTAACAGAGAAAAGTATCCTAACAAACCTAGACGGAACAATGGCGGAAGCTCAAAAACAATTGAAACTTTCTCTTGTTGACAAAATGGAAATTGATTATCTTGCAACACTAGCTCAAGCTAAACTATCCTACAATGGAACAGCTACATCTGCTGAAGCAATTATTGATGCTGTAGATGTTTTCAACGATGAAGATGAAGGCAACTATGTACTATTTGTTAATAATAAAGATTACACAAAATTAGTAAAATCTCTATTTGCTGTTGGTGGAGATGTTGCTAAGGCTGCTCTAACTAAAGCTCAAGTGTCTGAACTTGTTGGAGTACAGGATATTGTTAAAACTAAACGCCTTCCAGAAGGAACTTCTTACCTTCAAAAGCAAGGTGCAGTCGAAATCGTGTACAAGAAGCGTCCTGAAATTAAAGTTGATGAAGATATTCTCGCTCGTACAGTTATCTTGGCAGGAAACCAATACTACACAACTAATCTTTATGATGAGTCTGGTGTAGTAAAAATTACTAAAGCCTAATTGAATATAAAAATAGGGAGAGAGCTTAACGGCTCTCTTTTCCAATTGAGGAGTGATATTAATGGGAATGCTATTGAGAAGACACAAGCAAAGGTTTGAAGATAATCAGTCTGAAAAAGAAACTAAAGAGCAACCTAAAGAACAACCTAAGCAAGAAAACAAGAAATCATCTAAAGATAAAAAAAGCAACAATAAAGGTTGATTAATATGGATTACACTGAAGTAAAAGCTATTTTAGGCTACAAAACCAATAAACATGATTCATATATTGATACGGTGATTCCTATGTTTATCGAATGGATGGAAGACGATTGTAACTATTGTTTTAGGGATGAGTCAGGGAATTATAATCTCCGTGGCGGTGCTAAAATTGCATTAGCTAAGATGATTGAACACAATATCAATCAGGCTGGATTATCCTCTAAAACAATGGGTGAAGTTCAATATACTTATGACACAAATTTTCCTGTATCCATTCTCAATATGCTTGCTCCATATAGGAGAATAAGAGTATGAGTGAATTCGATCATATAGTTTCATTTGAGACATTGGAGAGGATGCCTGACCCAGAAGGTGGCGGTGGATTCATAAGAGAATGGAAAACATTCAAAGAGTGTGAAGCTTCCGTACAACCACTATCAGGGAATAGTCGTTTCTATGCTCAACAAATTGATACATCTATTGAATATCAGATATTCATGGAATATGATGAGGAAATTTTGAACAATAAGGAAGACTTACGTATTAATCATGATGATAAAGTTTATACGGTTAAACATGCAATTGATCAAGGCGGTTTGAACGAAATACTCTGCCTATACTGTGTAGGTGAATGATATGAGAATGAAGGCAAACATAAAAATCAAAAGTAAAATATCTCAAGTGTCAGAGGAAAAACAGGCTAGAATTAATGATGTTGTCAGTGATACGCTACTTAAAATTCAAGCAGGAGCTAAACAACGCTCTCCTGTAGATACAGGACACATGAAGCGTAATATTAAAGTCGAAATGCTGGATGATTCTCATGGTAAAGTGGGAACTAAAGCTGAAGATGTGGAATACGCTCATTTTGTTGAATTTGGTACATCAAAGCAATCTGCACAACCATTTTTATTCCCTGCTGCGGAAGATGAACGACCTAATTTCCATGCTGAAATTAAGAAAGTGATGAGTGAGAAATGAGGACTTCACTATTTCCGTTACAAGTTGCCCTGCATGAAAGATTATTCGGTGATAAGGCTATCCAGAAACAAAAAGTAAGCGTATATGAATCCGTACCAAAGAATGCTTCATTCCCCTATATCGCTTTAGGCGAGGATACTGTCAATGATTGGTCAACTAAATTGGAGTATGGGGAAGAGGTAACTCATACGATTCATGTATTCAGTAAGTTTGAAGGTAAGAAAGAAGTAAAGAAAATACTTAGTTCAATATTAGAAAGTCTAACCAAACCATTGTCTTTGAGCGATGGTTTTTTTATTGAGTTTTCAAGAATGGACTTCATGGAAGTGTTTACCGAACAAGACGGAACAACACAACATGGAATAGTCCGTTTTAGATTTAAAATCTCACAATAATTTGAGGAGTGAATGATAAATGCCAGCAAAAAATACAAAGATTATTTTAGAAGTTAATTCAGGTGACGATGTAACGCCAGAATGGGTACCTGTAGGCGGTCAACGTAACGCAACAATTTCAGAGGAAGTTGAAGAATTAGATTTGACAAGTGAAGATTCTGATGGAGTAAGTGAATACGCTCCTGGGTTTTCTTCCACAACTATCGACTGTGACGGTGTATATGTGCCAAGTGCAGACGGTTATTTAGCTTTAAAACAAGCTTTCCGTAACAAGGAATTAATTCGTGTGAGACTTAAAGAAGATGGTCTACCGACTGAACAAGCAATGTGCTTTATTACAAGCCGTGAATTGGAAAGCCC
>JBJEFI010000068.1:3224-10679 GCA_051873875.1 Bacillaceae bacterium
ACCCTGACAAGAAAGAAAGAAATACTTCCACAACGCCAGAGGAGAGCAAGAAAGTGCTTGATGAATTGGCGGAAGAAATGGGCGTGGATTAAATATGACAATTGCAGAAATGATGGTCGAGGTCGGAGCTGATACTACCGGCTTCGACCAAGCAACAAAAAGAGTTGAAAGTAATTTTAATAAAATGGGCGATGATTTAGCTCGAATCGCCAAAGATTCTGGTACAAGTATCAGAGGCATGTCGAGAGAATGGTCATACATGAGTAATGAGATGAAAACGGCATACAAGAAAGCTTCTGCTTCCTTAATTCCTTTTAAGAAGGATTTAAAGGGAGTTGAGTATGATTTCTTCAAATTATCTCAAAGTATGAAAACCTATTCGGGCGGTACGGGTGCTTTCATGGCTGAAGTCGGTGCTTTAGGTAAGCGACACAAAAAGATTACCGATGAAATGATGAAAAACAATGAGCTAATGAAGGCTAGTTTTATTCAGGGCATTGGACAGATGATGGCACGTAGTACTCAATCTGAAAAGATAGCTGAAAACTTTGACCGTATGGGGAATCCTCTCTATAAAGTGAATAACGGACTATTGAAAATATCTGGCTCTATGGAGAAGATAGCCAAAAGCGGGAATGCGGCTACGGTTGCCTTGAGAATGCTCGGCCCGAATGCAAACATGAAACAATTAAATGATATGACTCGGATGATCAATGCAGGGATGATGAGATTTCCTGCGGTTGCTTTAATTGCAGCGGCAGCAGCGGCTGTTTTCTATAGTGCATTATTCAAAGCGGCAAAAGGCCCTTCTCCAGCAGAAGTGCTAGGCAAACAAAATGAATTGATGGCTGAGTATGCAGAACAATTAGAAGCAAGAACTCAAGAGATTGCGAATGCTTGGAGTATATTTGAAAATATCGAGATTAAACCGCCAAGTACAGATACTCTAATCAGTAACTTACAAGAGCAAGTGGTTGAGTTAGGTAAGTGGAAAGATAATCTAGCCAAGATTGCTGAACGTGCAGGAGTAGATTTCTCTGAATTTTTAGCATCAATGGGGCCTCAAGCGGCTGGAGAAGTATCAACAATTGCAAGCATGACAGAGGAAGAGCTAGACGAGTATGTTGCTTTATGGAAAGAGAAAATGAAAACCTCTAAGGAACAAGCAACTACTGAACTAGAAGGCTTGCGTATTGAAACGGAAAGACAAGTAAAAGCATTACAAGACACGCTAACACCTTTAGGTAAAGCACTAGAACCAATGAAGCAAAGTTTAGCGAAAGCATTCCAACCAATGGTTGAATTGTTTGGTCAAATTATGACCCCTATCGTGAATATGATTACTTGGTTTTCTAACTTGATGGTGAAGTTTAATGAAGCCAATCCAATCTTGGCGAAAGTCGTAGCTGGATTTTTATTATTAATTCCTGCCCTAACTTTGTTATTAGCTCCACTTGCAATAGGTGTGGGATTAGTAGCAGGTTTACAGGTAGCCTTCGCAACACTCGCTCCCGTTTTAATTCCTATAATTGCAGGATTCGCTTCAATGATGGGTACTGTCCTATTAGTTGCGGCTGGAATTGCGGCAGTAGGAGCGGCACTATATCTACTATGGACTAAGACAACATGGTTTAAAGATGGTGTCCTTGCTGCATGGGAAATGATCAAAACAGGAACACAAATGGCATGGGACTTTATCCTTAATTCTATCCTTATGCCTATTTGGAATAGCATTGTAGAATTTGGACAACAAATTTTCGGCAGATTCCAGCAATTTTGGGCTGAACATGGTGAGGCAATTATTACCATTGTTACTGTTTATATGACACATATACGCTCACAAATTGAGATGGTAATGGGAATTATTAAGGGTATTTTTGAAATAATTTGGCCGATAATTTCAGGAATTGTGAAAATTGCTTGGAATCTTATCAAATTAACCATTGGCAATGCATTGGATACCATACTGGGTATTATTGGTGCAATGATGGATTTACTTACTGGCGACTGGGAAGGTGCTTGGGAATCCATTAAGGGAATAGCTGAAGACATTTGGCATAATATCGAACAATTTTTCGAGAATGTTGATTTATACCAAATTGGAGCAGATATTATTAATGGATTGCTAAAAGGTTTATCTTCAATGGCAGGAGCAATTACAGCGAAAGTAAAGGAAATGGCTAGTCTTATTCCTGATGGATTAGCAAGTTTCTTAGGAATCCATTCACCTTCAAGAGTAGTTGCGGCACTCATGGAATGGGTACCAATTGGTGCGGCAGAAGGAATAGAGAGTCAACTAGGCACTGTCACAAAAGCAACTAAGTCTTTAAGTGAGGAAGCTATTCCAGAAGTAACGGATACAAGATTCCAAGCAACCGTGGCTCATTCAATGGCGGGAGCTAATAACCCAACATATGCCGATGATGAGATAAAACAGTCTTCAGGGGATGTTATCAACTTCCAAGGAATATTTGACGGAGCAGAAATAAATATTAAAAATCCTCAAGATATTAAAGGCTTGGCACAAGAGCTATACGCTCTCACAAAAACTAAAACAAGAAGGGCAGGATTCAATTACTGATGATTAAAATTGACAATTATCCATTATCTAAATGGAAATTATCTTTGGTAGGTCAAATAACTAATCCTGCTACTGCTGATATTAAAAATAACTTGATGGAGATTCCTGGGATGAATGGGGCATGGGATTTTGGCTCTACTATTGGAACAAGGTCTTTTAATATCCCTGTGGTATTAAAAGAAAAAGATGTGCATGAAAAGCAACGGCTCATTCGTGAGTTCGTTGCTTTTTTAATGGATAAATATGGTCGCCCTAGAGAAGTCAAACTTACATTTGATTATGATGCTGATAAATTTTACTTGGTAAAGTTGAACGGGCAAATTGACCCAGAACGACTATTCAGAATGAATCGTTTTGAATTGTCTTTTATTGCTAAAAATCCTTATTCACATTTTGTTGTTCCATCATCTGAAGTTTCTTGGGATAGTGATATTCCATTTATGAATGATGTTCTATTTAACATGGATAAAACAGAATACACGATTACAAAACCTCAAGTTATTACATTGGTATATAGCGGTAGCGTAGCTATTAGAGCAGGTTTCATTCTAAAAGGAAGTGGAACTAACGTTCAAGTTTCCGCAAACGGCAGGACGATGCAGCTAGGGAACATGAATAATACGACATATGAGGTAGATGGACTTTCCTATTCCATTAAAAAGAACGGGAAAGAAGATATAGTTTCACATGAATTTATCGAATTACAACACGGTGAAAACAAAGTGACTGTAACTGGTACTAATCTTAACCTCAAGTTTATTGAGAACTTAACTTATCAATTCTTATAAGGAGGGATTTGATGCCAGCTAATTTAATTAACAAAAATACAGATACCAATCGTTCGGCTACTGACAAAATAAATAAGGGAATACAAGATGCTTTTGATTCATTGGAGAGAGCTACAACTGCCAGACAAAATTCTAGTGAAGCCCTGGTAAAGTCAAAGAAGATCGAAACTATGGTTGATACACTTATCATCCATAACGGGAAAAGTGATGCTGAAGTATTACAAATGAGGGTGGATGAAGATGGAATCGCTCATTCGACTGCTAACGCAAGAATTATATCTGATACATCCAAATTGTCAGGGAAAATTGCTCAATCTGAAACGAAAATAAAACAAACTGAAACCGCCTTATCAAATAAAATATCCAAAACAGAAACGGATTTATCTCAAAGAAATGTTAATGTGAGAAATTACGGGGCTGTAGGTGATGGGGTAACAAGTGATTCAGACGCTTGGCAAAGGGCATTAGATATAGCCAAAACGCAACCTGTAGAAATATTTGTTCCTAATGGCACTTATAGAATGACCAAAGAATTAAAAATTTACAGTAATACAACAATAAGATGTGGCTCAAATGTTAGAGTCGTTCGTGATCATTCTGGTTATTTGATTGTGAATGGTTTCAGACGTACAGAGGAAACTCCGACTACCGCAGGTGGTTACAACGGTCACGGGAATTTAAAATTTATTGGCGGTTTGTATGACGGGAATGGAGTACTGCAAAGAAGTAAAGCTTCCATCTTTCATATTATACATGCTGATACGGTGACAGTCGAAAACGCCACATTTAAAGATGTTGCTAATTCACATCATATAGAATTTAATTCATCTCAAAATGTATACGTAAATAATTGTTCTTTTCTTGGTCATGTTGGTACAGATACGGTTAATGAAGCAATTCAATTAGATTTAGCTAAAAAAGACCTAACCAAGATCGGTGCTGATGATTCCACTCCATGTAGAAATGTATGGATTACTAACTGTTATTTTGGTAACAGCGACACATCAGGCTCTAATACCATTATGAGGGCGATTGGTTCACATACGACTACAATTAATCGTTGGCACGAAAATATTCACATTGAAAATAATATCATTGAAAATACAGCCAGTTTTGCCATAAGAGCATTATCCTGGAAAAATATTTCTATTGTAAATAACAAATTTAATAATTGCGGTGCGGGAATTAACTATCGTTCACCTATTACCTCTGACGGTACAACTGCTCATACTCATGATGAAAACGGAGTACAAACAGGACGGTCACAAGAATGTTCTGGTGCTAAAATTTCTAATAACATTTTTACTGGTGGCGGTACTGCAGGAAGGATTATTGAAATATATGGAGAAAATACGGGGCTAGTTAAGGATGTTAGCGTAAGTTTTAACACGATTAACTCCCTTGCACAAAGACTAGATGCAATTATATTTGTTTGGGCGAGGGAATGCTCATGTGTTGGGAATGATATTAACGGAAGAGGCATATTGACTAGAGATTCAAGTCACAATATTACTGTAAGTGGAAATGTCCTAGACTTAATCGCTGGACATGGGATTAGTGCAACTGATAATTGTGCCTATATCAATATAACAGGGAATACGGTAAAGAGAGTTGAAAATAACGGCATATACATTAATGGTGGAGATTCCTTTGTAATATCCGCAAACACTATTTCTGGTGCAAATGGGGCTAATGCTGCTGGAGATACATACTCTCATATTAGACTTGTTAGTTCAGTTACTCGTGCCTCTATTACAGGTAACGTTTGTAGGAACTACAGTACCTCTCATACGCTAACACATGCCCTATATGTCACTAGTGCATGTACATACGTTACTACTGGAATGAACGTGTTTCAAGGATTCACAGCTTATAACGGTGCTACAGGTGGCACAATTGGAGCGACTGGTGATTTAACATAATAAAAAGTAAATATTGCATCAATTCATTTAAGGAGGAGTTCGATGTCAGCAGATTTAATTAATAAAAAGACGGACACGAATCGCTCTGCTGCCGATAAGATTAACAAAGGGATATTAGATTCTTATGACTCTTTACAAAAAGCAACTAAAGCGAATCAAGATTCTTCTCTAGCTCTATTGAAATCTCGAAGTGTTCAGAATCAATTGAATACGATTATCATAGAAAGTGGTACAAGTGATGCCGAAACTTTACAGCTAAGAACGGATGCTGAAGGGGTAACACATGCTACCGCCAAAGAGAGGGCAGATTCTGATTATCAAAGACTAAAAGAACATGCCGATGAGAGCATAAGTAAAATTACGGATTTGGTAAAATCAGATGATAAGAATTATAAAATTTCATCCCGAAAAGTAATAACGGGAGACATTGAGTACTTTGTTACGACTGTATTTCCCAAAACCTCTGAAGCTAAAAGCAGAATGGTTAAAAAGGGTTTTGGAGGGGATACAGATGTATTAGAAAGTATCCAAAAAGAAAGCATAAGTAATTTTTCTAAGCGAAAAAAAGCATTAATCACCATTAATGCTAGTGGTTTTTTTGCGACTGGACGACCAACTGGTGTGCAGGTATGTAATAGAAAAATTGTACAAGGTCATCACAGTGGTCTGCGTTTTGATGAGACTGCTGTTTTTTATGCCGATGGAAGGATGGATATACTCACTGGTGCGTTGACTAATGCTCAATTATCCAATGTAGTTAACTCTTTTCATTTTGGCCCGTGGTTAATTAAAGATGGAGTTAAAAGGGCTAAAAGTACAGAAGAATTTTTCACAAATAGAGAGCCTAGACAGGGAATCGGACAAAAAGCCGATGGTACATTAGTGATCATTACGGTTGATGGTCGTTCTTATCGTTCACAAGGAGTATCATTGAATGATTTCTCTGGTTATTTTGTTCAGGAAGGTTGTCGAGTTGCTTACAATTTAGACGGTGGCGGTTCGGCTCAAACTCTTATCGAGGGAGAACGTATTAACCAATTTTCAGACGGTGTTGAAAGGGCTGTACCTGATTTTCTATATGTGTCATATGACCCTGTAGAAGAAATTGGGATATTCTCTGAAATTAATGAGGCAAGAAGTGAATCCTCATCTTTAATTAAAGCGGTAGAGAAGGCGAAAGTTTCCCCGACAAACTACAACGTTATGAATTATCATTTTGTGAATGATGGTACTGTAGATAATTCAGCTAGAATGCTCGCTCTTTTGGAAGAAGTTAATGCTGCAGGTGGAGGGCATATTCATTTCCCTAGAGGTACTTATATGATGGGAAGACAATATCATTCTGCTAATGCTTCATCAAGTAGTGCGGTCAGATTTCCTATTCCAGCTAAAACACGAATTAGCGGAGAAGGAAAAGGAGTAACAGAAATCTTACGTAATCCGCAACATACTGGTGATGTTCTGCTTTTGGTAAATGGAGACCAAGTAACTATCAAAGGTATGACGATTAACGGGAATGCGGCTAATGCTCCTGATTCAAACGGCTTGATTAGTAGCTTGGGTGGACATAATCATACATACATAACGGATGTAGATTTTAGAAACGCTACTCACAGGGCTTTGACTTTCATGGGTACAACTACAAACGTTCAAATCACTGAATGTCAATTTTACAACATTGGAAATGAAGCAATTTATTTTGATGATGGCTTAGAAGTTGACATTAGTAATAACCGATTTAGAGATAACAAGAATGATCGAACATGTATCTATGTTCAAGGTAATGATTTCACAATAAATGGTAATCGGATTAAGAACTTTGACAGTGCTTTCCGTATACTTGGTGCTGATACTGTTACTATATCAGGCGGGAACATGTTTAAGAATTTACGAAGCCTTGTAGCTTCTGGAACAGTTAGACATTTTTCTTTTAGTGGAAATACGGTAAGAGGCGTAGGTTCGGGAGTCGCTGCCTTTAATTTTACCAATTCCGCTACTCAAAACACTGATTATGTATCAATTGTAGGTAACTCGATTTATGATGCTGCAGTTAAACCGTTAGCCCCTACTCCTAGTGGTGCGGGAAGGTTTGTTGTGGCTAATAATGCAACTAATTTAACGTAGGTGTTGATATGATAAAAATTTTAGACAGTAACCGTAAGAC
>JBJEFI010000069.1:0-10396 GCA_051873875.1 Bacillaceae bacterium
CATGAGAATAGCTTTTTTGTTGATAGTTTCTAGTCGTCTTGTAGCATTCTTAATAAGTTAAGAATCTCAATGTATAACCAAATGAATGTAACGATGATACCAAATGCACCAACCCATTCCATGTACTTTGGTGAGCCATAATTTGATGCGCGCTCAACGAAATCAAAATCTAATAAGAAACTTAAAGATGCTACACCAATTACAAATAAGGAGAATAAGATACCAATAATACCGCCTTGGTGAATGAATGGAACTACGATACCAAATAATCCAAGGATAAATGTTAATGCATAGACGATAAGAATTGAGATCATCGCTGTTGTGATAATAGAACGGAAACGATCTGTTACTTTAATCAATCCTGTACGGTAAATAACGAACATGGCAATGAATACAGCAACTGTTGCTAATAATGCTTGTAATGGCAGCCCTGATAATGCAGGGATGTTACTTAAAACTAATGTTAAAGAACCTAATAGGACCCCTTCTAAAATTGCATAAATTGGTGCGGTTACTGGTGCTGTTTTCGGTGCAAAGTTAACAACTAGCGCTAAAATCAATGTAACGATTCCAAAACCAATAACAGTTCCCATCGTGAAATTGATGTTAAGGACACCTGACCATACTGCACCCGCTCCACCAAGTAAAAATAGGAAAAGGAACGCTGTTTTTGCCATTGTACCACCAAAGGTCATAGCATTTGAATACTCATGTCCTCTGACTTTTTCAAAGGAACGTAAAACTGGGTTACTTCTGTTCATTGTTTTCCACCTTTCATCGCTTATCTATATTTTTTTATTACTAATGTGTAAGATATCCAAAACTGGATGATTAAGCTTATCCTCTCCGAAAATCGTATTTTTGTCAATCAATGAAACTTGCTTTTTCAGAAGGACTTTCTTTTAAATTATATACTTGGTTATGGTATTTAAAACAATTTGTTTCTATTTTTTTGTCCTCGTTAAGATGGGGCGACATCGTAACGAGGAAGCTTTTCATCATTGTTTATTATTATTGGGCGATTTCTGTTTTTTCTGCTACTGTTACTTCTTCTTTTTCTTCTTTTGAGAAGACCCAACCACAGATAGCAATTATAACTAATACTGCCCAGAAAATCATTTTCCATGTAGCAGAGTGGACGAAGTCAGAACTAATAATACTAATTGCTGGGTGTGCAAGTGTTAATAATGCTAATTTTACTCCAACCCAACCAACGATTAATAATGCTGCTGTTTCTAAACCAGGTTTTCGTTTTAATAACCCAACGAAGAAAGTTGCTGCAAAACGCATAATCACAACACCAATTAAACCACCAGTAAGAATTACTATGAATTGACCAGCATCTAAGCCACCGATATGTCCAATATTTAATGGTGTAATTGTAACGGCTAATGCAACGGCTGCTAAAATAGAATCGACGGCAAAGGCGATATCGGCAACTTCGACTTTGAAAACTGTCCACCAGAAACCACTTTGTTTTCTAACTTTTTGTTTATGGGGCTCTTCTTTTTTCACGTATTTCTTAAAGATATGGTTACCTGCTAAGAATAGAAGGTAAATAGCACCAACTGCTTGAACCTGCCATACATCTACTAAGAATGAAATGATAAACAGTGATCCAAAACGAAATACGAAGGCACCTGCTAATCCGTAAAATAATGCTCGTTTTTGTTCTTTCTCTGGTAAATGTTTTACCATTACTGCTAGGACAAGTGCATTATCAGCTGCAAGTAATCCTTCTAGGAAAATCAGGACAAGCAATACCCATCCATATTCCAAAAATAAAGTTAAATCCATCCGTTTGTTCCTCCTCGTTTTTGTGTACTTAGATCACACATCATCATGAAGGCACAAAAAAGACCTTTGCCCATACATGATAGATGATAGGCAAAGGTCTTGCTAGACATATGTACAATATGCCAACAAAGCCGGTGAAGAAATCTTCACGAAATGACGACTTTGTTTCAGGATAATTCCTGACGCTACTCCCCTTTGAGTAAGCACGTTCTTAATTTAAATATATTCTAAAACAAAAAAAAGATTCTGTCAATAGTTGCCCATTTTTCCTCACGTCAAAATATCTTCATGTGGATAGCGAATATTTGCTTGTTTTGAAGTTGTTAATGAGAAGAAAATAGTTAAAGGACCAACTTTTCCGAAAAACATCATCCCAATAATCACTAATCTTCCAATAGCTGAAAGGTCTGGTGTAATTCCCGCTGTTAATCCCACTGTGCCAAAGGCAGAAAATACTTCGAATACAACTTTTATTGCTTCAATATTCCTATCAGAAATAAGAATCGTAATAATCGCGATAAAAATAACAAATAAACTAATCATGGCAATGGCAAGAGATTTAAAGATGATTTTTAAATCGATGCGTCTACTAAAAACTACCACATCTACTTTCCCACGAACGAAATTAATCGTACCCATTAGCAATGTTGCAAAAGAAGTAATCTTAATGCCCCCGCCAGTAGAACCACTACCGGCACCAATAAACATTAATCCACACATAAAAATAAGGGTTGCTTCGCCAAGAAAAGCAAAGTCGATTGTATTAAATCCTGCTGTTCGGAGCGAGACAGATTGAAAGTAGGATGCCATTAGTTTGTCGAATGTAGATAGAGAACCAATTGTTGCATTGTTGTTCATTTCAAATAAGAAAATAAATAATGTACCAGCAAGAATTAAAATCAGTGTACCAGTAATTGTAACTTTGCTATGTAACGATAATTTTTTGAAAGAACGTTTATGAAGGATATCCACATAAACAGTAAACCCTAATCCACCTAATATAATTAACAGGGAGATAACGATATTTACAAGTGGATCACTCACATATTCAATTAAGTTGGTTGAAAAAAGCGAAAAGCCAGCGTTATTAAATGCGGAAATAGCATGAAAAAGGCTATAATAAATTCCTTTTAGAAATCCAAATTTCGGAATCCATGAAATACAAAGAAAAAGAGCCGAAAGGACTTCTACACTAATAGCAAAAATAAAAATAACACGTGCTAAATGAATAATCCCACCAATCGATGTTTGGTTTAATGATTCTTGTAATAAAATACGGTGCTGTAGACTTATTTTTTTACCAAGAACAATAAACATTAAGATGGCAAATGTCATAATTCCTAAACCACCAACTTGGATAAGCGTAATAATCGTAAGTTGACCAAATAATGTAAAGGTGGTTGGTACATCAACAACACCGAGTCCGGTAACAGTTGAAGCAGATGTTGCTGTAAATAGGGCATTAATCCAGCTAATGCCATCAGTTGTTGCAAATGGCAGCTTTAATAAACATGTTCCTGATATAATCAAAATCGAAAAAACCAGTAATAAAAAGCGTGGTGGACTTAATTTGATGAATAGCTTTTTCATTATTGTGACCTTCTCTCAATGGTGGTTGGAAAATTTAAAATTATCTATATTTATACAATACGGATTTTCTTTGAATCGTCAAGTTTATTTTTGTTAAAATAATCCACCATAACAGGAGCTACTTCTTTAAAGGATGGTACAGCAATCGAGGTACCTTGTAATACTTCTAATGTATTGGTGCAATCGTAAGTAGGATGAATGGAAAAATAGTCCAGTACTTCTTTTTCCACTTCTAAAAATTGACGAACCCATTTAATTGATAGGGCTTTTTGTGCTAAAGAAAATGGAATTCGACCAAATGGTTTTTTGTTTAACATCAGTTTTATAAGTAAATTGTATACCTCTTCTACATTTAGTGGATTTGGATCGGTAAGATGAAATACTTTCCCTTTTCCCTTTTCACTATGACTTAAAAAAGAGGTTGCTTTTACGATGAAGTCAACAGGGATAAAGTTAGTTGGTGCCTGGCTTTTTCCTAAATAAGGGATAGGTAAATAGCGTAAATTATCGAAGAAACGGAGCATAAAATAAGGCCCATCAAACTTAGTTGTATCCCCTGTGGAAGAATGTCCAACAACAATACCTGGACGAATAATCGTTGTTGGGATATCATCCATGTTTTTTTGGACGTCTATTTCTGCTTCATATTTTGTTTGTTCATAATAATTTTTAAAGGTTTGGTTTTTTTGAAGTTCATTTTCATATACAGAGCCAGTCCGACGCCCTGCAACATAGGCAGTACTAAAATACGTATAGCGCTCTAGCTTTGGTAGCGTATATGTAAAGGCATTGACATTTTTTGTTCCCTCTACGTTTACCTTATAGGCAAGGTCCTTTGGCACAGCTAAGTCATAAATAGCAGCTAAATGAAACACATGAGTAATGTGTTCACGATCAAAAGAGTAAGGTAAATCAAGATCAGCCTTTGTAATATCTCCTTCAATGATTTCAAATTTAAAAAGTGGTGTTTGGGTTTCGTGGATAATAGAAGCGAGCACTGTTTGAGCCACAATCACTTGTGAAGGTTGCACAAGTAAAATAATTTTTTCAATCTCATTATGATCATGAATCATTTGAGTGAGAAGATATTTTGAAATAAAGCCAGGAAAGCCTGTTACGAAATAAACCTTTGTCATTGTATCCCATCCTTTCATGAATTATAAAAATATATTCACCGAAAAGACAGAAAATCCTTTATTTTTCGACACAAATAAGAAAAAACGATAGCGATAGTTTTAACACTGATTAAGGAGGAAAAAGTAAAAATATGTCAATAAAAAATGAAGCCTTCGCAAGGAAAGTATTTTCTGCTTAAGTGAAAAAGTGGAGAGTTTAGGGTTTAGACAAAAGAAAGAATGGTATTTTTCGTGAGAATGGGGACTTAAAAAATAAACTTTATAAAGAAAGGCTACCTTATGAGCAAGGTAGCCTATTAGCCATATATATAAATTTTTTACTTCAATTGATTTTGTGCCATAGCAATTAAACGCTTTGTAATTTCTCCACCGACAGAGCCGTTTGAACGAGAACTTGTTTCTCCACTTAAATTTACGCCAAATTCACTTGCAATTTCTAATTTAAATTGATCAATTGCTTGTGTAGCCCCTGGAACGAGTAATTTATTTGTATTAGCCATTGATAGACCCCTCTTGTTTCTTAGATTACAACAACGTTTTTTGTTGTTGTAAATCTAGTGTGTGAGGGAAGGAGAATTATCATGCTTGGTAATTATGGGCGTTATTTATATAATTTTGCTTACTTTGCGTTTTCTTTTAATGCGGATAGAAATTGTTGGTTGGATGTATTCCAAAAATCAAAAAGAGATTGAAGCTGACTTTGGGCAGCTAAACGATTGTCTTTTTGCATTTTTAGCATTAGTTGAAGTGTTTCCGTCATTTTTTCGTGGGTATTTTTCAGCATATCGAGTGAGTTTTGTGTTGTATTGATAATCCCTTGCTCTACGTTTTGGTTTAACGTCTGAAGCTGTGTTAATAAGTCTTTTAAGCTTGGATTTTTTGCTGCAAGTTGTTCAAATGCTTGATTCCATTGTTCTTTTGCACCTTTTGTTTGATTAAATAAAAGAGAGAATCCGTTCTGTAGTTGAGCCAGTCCTTCTTTTTGTTGTTTTAAAACAACTTCTGTCATCTCATCCATTTTTTCTGTTGTTACCAAATAATTGTCAACAAGCTTTTGCAATTGATTAAATACTTCTTCCGATTTGATTGTTACAGTTTCCATTTACGTACCTCCTTAAATTTGTATTCGCTCAAACGGCCTGTACGATATCAACTTTAGACTCATAATGAAGAAGATGCAACTAAAATTATTTAATATTCAAAAAAATCAAAAAGTAATTGTTTCTCATTTTTTGTTAGGTTACAATGGAAATGAATTGGAAAAAGGAGGCGTTGGAAAAAGTGTTTGATACAAAGACAGTTGATCCGTTGAAAGCATGGAAAGAGATGTATGATCAAACAGAGAAATACTTTGGAAAAGTGTTTAGTGAAGCAATGAAAAAGGACGAATACAATGCTTATATGGGCTCCGTCCTTGAAATGAACTTGTTCTATCAAAAGATGATGAATGAGTTAACGAAGAATTACTTAAACCAAGCAAACGTTCCGTCAAAAGAAGATGTAGCTGGCGTTGCCCAATTGGTCATCAATCTAGAAGAGAAAGTAGAGACAGTAGAAGAGTTATTGGAAAATAACTTTTTAGCGACAGATTCTTCGAAAGAGATGATTGCATTAAAGCGAGACGTGGCAAAAGTAAGAAATGAAATGAAGCAGCTAGATAGTAAGCTTGATTTAATTTTGGATCGATTAGAAGAGCAAACGAAGAAGGAAACAGAATCAAAAGCAGAGACAGACAAAGAGTAAGTTTATAATTTTAAGTGGATAACGGGGAGGAAGAAGGATGAATTTACAAGATCGTGTTGCTATTGTAACAGGAGGTTCTAGAGGAATTGGGAAAGTTATTGTAGAGGCATTGGCAGAAGAAGGCTGCAAAGTAGTTGTTAATTATCGTTCTAGTCAGTATGAAGCAGACGACCTAGTTGCACACTTAAAAGAAAAAGGCTGTGAGGCAATTGCTGTCAAAGGAGATGTTTCTGATTTAGAAGAAGCAAAAACAGTCGTGGAAGAAACTATTCAAGCATTTGGAAAGGTAGATATTCTCGTAAACAATGCTGGAATCACACGTGATAAAACGTTAAAACGCTTGGGAGAAGAAGACTGGAATAAGGTAATCGAGGTTAATTTAAATAGTGTTTATCATACATCAAGCATGGCGCTTCCTTACTTGTTGCAATCAGATAATGCACGTATTATTAATATTTCTTCGATTATTGGTCAAAAAGGAAACATTGGACAAACGAACTATGCTGCTGCAAAAGCTGGAATGATTGGATTTACGAAATCATTGGCCCTTGAATTAGGAAAAACCAATGTAACTGTTAATGCCATTTGTCCAGGTTTTATTGAAACGGAAATGTTAACCGAAGTCCCAACGGAAATACGTGAAAAAATTTGTGCAACGATTCCGAAACGACGTTTTGGTTCTACTCGTGAAATTGCTCGAGGCGTGATTTATTTATGTAAAGATGGTGAATACATTACCGGTCAACAGTTAAATATTAATGGCGGATTGTATATGTAACATAGAAAGGGGAATACATATGCCAGCGATAAAAATGACAGAAGATTATATAAATACCCTTCCAAAAGAAGTTGCAAGTGCATATCGTCGTTATGTACGTGCAAGTGAAATCATTTGGAAGGAAGCAGAGCCGCAAGTTGGATTAACACCGAAAGAAGTTATTTGGAAGAAAAACAAAGCCAAACTATACCGTTATCATACTCCTACAAAAACAACAAAGAAAACTCCAATCCTTATGGTTTACGCACTAATTAATAAACCCTACATTTTAGATTTAACACCAGGAAATAGCTTAGTTGAATATTTATCAAATAACGGTTACGATGTTTATTTATTAGACTGGGGAACGTTTGGAATGGAAGATCGTCACTTAACATTTGATGATATTGTGATGGATTATATTGCAAAAGCCGTTCAAAAAGTACTAAAAAAATCAGGTGGAAAAGATATCTCGATTTTAGGATACTGCATGGGTGGTACGTTGTTATCTATGTATGCTGCATTACATCCACACGTTTCGATTCGAAATTTGATTTTTATGACAAGTCCATTTGATTTCTCTGAAACAGGATTATATGGGAAATTTTTAGATGAACGCTTTTTTAACTTAGATAAATTAGTGGATACATTAGGTGTGATTCCACCTGAAATGCTTGATTTAGGTAATAAAATGTTAAAACCAATTACGAATTTCTACGGTCCGTATGTAACACTGTTAGATCGTTCTGAAAATCAGCGCTTCGTTGATAGCTGGAAGCTAATGCAAAAATGGGTGGCAGATGGTATTCCATTCCCTGGGGAAGCATATCGTCAATGGATCCGAGATTTTTATCGTGAAAACAAATTAATTAAAGGTGAAATCATCGTTCGTGGACAAAAGGTTGATTTGAGTAACATTAAAGCAAATGTATTAAACATCGCTGCAAATCGAGACCATATTGCGATGCCGTGTCAGGTAGAAGGATTGTTAGAACATATTTCTAGTAAGGATAAACAATTTGTGTTGATTCCTTCAGGCCATGTATCTGTAGTATTTGGCGGAACATCTTTAAAAGTAACGTACCCAACGATTGGAAAGTGGTTAGATCAGCGCAGCAAATAAGTAGAAAATAAAGGCTTACTCTTTTGCCATAGTGCAAGGAGTAAGTTTTTTAATTTTATAAATAAAGTGGATTGTGTCAGGGTTATGTCATTTCGCGCATCAATGTTGTTGAAAAACAAGATGTATGTTAAAAATAATAAGATAGATAATACTACTATATTTATAAGAAAACAAAAAGGAGCATATCGTGGTGAGATTTCGACGTTTTTTAACACCTGTACGACTTATTGTACTTTATTATGTACTTGCTGTGTCTATTTCCGTTATTTTATTAAGTTTACCTATTGCTCATAAGCCAGGTGTAGTCTTACCTTTCTCAGATGCATTGTTTACTTCAATTAGTGCGATTAGTGTAACTGGTTTATCTGTAATTTCGATTTCCGATACATTTAATACATTTGGAATTATTTTATTAGCAATTGTCCTTCAATTTGGTGGTATTGGAATTATGATGCTAGGAACGTTAGTCTATTTAACAGTTGGAAAGCGAATTGGCTTTGTACAAAGAAGGCTTATTATGACTGACCAAAATCGTACGTCTTTAAGTGGAATGGTTGCATACATAAAAGAAACATTAAAAATTATTGTAGGTATTGAAATAATAGGAATGATATTATTGACCATTCGTTATTTATATTATTTTGACACCCCAGGTGAGGCATTCATACAAGGTTTTTTTGGTTCTGTTAGTGCAACGACAAATGCTGGTTTTGATATAACAGGTGAGTCATTGATCCCGTTTAAAAATGACTATTTTGTTCAAAGTGTTCAGATGATTTTAATGATTGCTGGTGCGATTGGTTTTCCTGTTTTAATTGAATTAAAAACATATATTCAAAGTAAAAAGAAACATACATTTCGATTTTCATTATTTACAAAGCTAACAACAGCGACATTTTTTATTTTAGTTTTTGGCGGAATGATCATGATTCTTCTATTTGAAGCAAATCACTTTTTAGCAGATAAAACGTGGCCAGAGAAAATCTTCTATTCTTTATTCCAATCTGTTACAACGAGAAATGCAGGTTTAGCTACGATGGATGTAGGAGAGTTTAGTTTATTTACCCAGCTATTCCTTGGATTGCTTATGTTTATTGGGGCATCGCCATCTTCTGTAGGTGGTGGGGTGCGAACGACAACCTTTGCTGTCAATTTATTATTTTTAATTAGTGTAGCACGGGGGAGCATGGATGTTCGGATATTCGGTAGACAATTATATCGGGAAGATGTATTTAAAGCAGTAGCGGTAACGATGTTTGCTACAATTTTATGCTTTATTGGTATTATCACTTTAACAATTACGGAGAAATTGGGACTTAATGAAATTGTATTTGAAGTATGTTCTGCTTTCGGAACAACTGGTTTATCATTAGGGATAACAGATGAATTATCAGAAATAGGAAGAGTTATTATTATGATTCTTATGTTCATTGGACGAATTGGAATTTTAAGCTCTTTATATATGTTTAGTGGAAACGGTAGAAAAGAATACTACGAATATCCAAAAGAAAAATTAGTATTTGGATAAGCCAATGTTTAAGACATCAACAGTACATGTTGATGTCTTTTTTTGTTTATATAAATGTCGAACTTTTTCTAAAAAAAGGAAGTGGTCAACGAAAGGGATTCCTTATGAAAGAGAGAATGTTCATATACGTAAGACAATGAAAAAGAGAGAGATGGGATGAAAAAACTGTTTGCATGGTTTGTTGTTTTGATTGGATTAATGGGACCGGTAAGTAGTGTAGGTGCGACAACAAGTACAGAAGCGGAAGTAATGAAGAAGTATGTAGGAACTGAAAAGATTGAATTAAGCAGTCGAAATGCACTAGAACCGATAATTCCATTTGAAAATGGAAAGGTTCGTATTTCTACTAACGGTGTCAAAAAATTTATTGTTTTACCTAAAGATACGACCCAAGTTGCTTTTAAGAAACAAATGCCAAAAATAACAGAATTAGCCTATAGTAACACCTTAAAACCAGGGGATAGTGGTGGAAATGGATGGACATTAGTTGAATTTAAAAGTTATTCAGTAAGTTCTTTACAGGTAGCAGTATTTAAAAAGAAAGTAACTGGTTCAAATAAATATTATTATACCTTTGCTTTTAGAGGGTCAAAAGAATTTATGGACTATGTAGAAGATGTCACCACTGTTATTAATAATACAGTTGGTTTGCAGCTTACAACGGCAGAAAAATACGTAAAAGATATTTTAAAAAGAGATGGGGCTATGATTCAAAATGTCTA
>JBJEFI010000070.1:0-8949 GCA_051873875.1 Bacillaceae bacterium
TTAATTTTTTATATGTGTGAAAATATGTTGCAAGGAAAAGAAGAAATAAAAGGATAACACCGACTATCCAAGTGACTGTAAATAAAGGTATAATGAAATCGACATGATGAGGTGAATTAACTGAATCTGCTACTGTGGATATTGTTTCAGTTGTTGCTGGCATATTGTAAACGATATTTTTAGGTTCTTGTGAATTTTGTTGAAAAGATGGTACGTAATTAAACATAGATAAAATACTGTTCATTTCTATTGGGATACACAACTTAAACAGTAAGATTCCCCACAATACATATTGAAGATGAACAGACAAATGCCGTTTTAATATAAATCGAAGTACCAAAATAAACATGACTATACATGTGATAACAAGATTTAATTGCACAAAATAATTGAATAGTTTCTCTAATACCATTCTCGCTTCTCTCCTTTCTTATTATAGTTCTTTTTTATACATGTTTTCCTCACTCCATTCTATTCAAATAGAATCCTCTTACTCCCAATTCTATTCGAGTAGAAAGATGTTGTAAACATTATTCATTCGTGTTTTTTCGACAAAAAAAGAACTGGAGATTCAGTTCTTTTTAAAGTAATTTTACTTTTTTCTCTTCTACGAGATTAAGGTACTGCCATTTCGTTTTCAATATGTATTGTGCATGCGGCGATAAATGAGGCATTCACTAGTTAGCAATTAATGCTCAACTCAACTAACCATGGATTTATTACATTAACACATCAGCGTATGATTCAAGGTTTTTTTCAAATTCAGCTTTAGCAAAAGGACATAGCGGCAATACTTTCATATTATTTAAACGCGCATGTTCCACAAAAGTTTGAACCATTTTCTTTCCTAAACCTAGTCCGCGCGCTGCATTTGAAACTCCAGTATGATCAATAATATAGAACTTTTCATTTGAATTAACAAATGTCATTTCTCCAAGTGTTTCATTTCCCTCTGTTACAACAACACGAGCCTTCTCAATGGTAATTTGCATCTTATCGTTCCTCTTTTCGAATATATTTTAAAGCGCCAGCAGGGCAAGTTTCAATAATGCGAGCTACTTCATCAGCAACCTCAGCATCAGCGATTACCCAAGGTTTCCTCTTAGGATTAAATACCTCCTTGCTCCCCTTCACACATTTGCCCGCATGCTCACAACGTTCTGCCGAATAAAACACATCGATTTTTTCTCCGGTATATTTTCGGTAACCAGCTTCTAGTAGCTGTACTTCAGTCATTCGAACCACCTCTTTATTATGAATTGTATATATATTCAGATTTTATAATAAATTAAGAGGTATCATCAACTATTCCGTCCAGCTTCCTTGTTGTTGAGACTTTATGAATTTAGTTATTGTCTCTTATAGACGTACTATACGCCGGGGGCTATGTTAATTCAAGATTGGTCGAAAGTTTAAAATCCCCTTCAAGCAACTTTTACACCTTAGACTTATGGTGCTTGTCACTACCCGTATTTTAATTGTTTTTGTCGAATAAACAAGTAGATTGTATCCATTATTCATTCGTGTTTTTTCGACAAAAAAAGAACTGGTTATCCAGTCCCTTTAAAGTAATTGATGTTTTTTCTCTTCCCATTCTTCACGAAGAATTCCCATTCGAATAGAATCATAATATTCGCCATTATAATATCTACACTTTCGCATTCTTCCTTCTAATTGCATTCCTACTTTTTCTGCGCATTTCATCATCCTTGGATTTCCGGACCATGTGGTTATCCCAACTCGTTCAATTTCTAAATGTTGAAATAAATAGTCCGTCCATAAAGCTAATGCTTCAGTACCAAATCCACCACTCCAATGTTGCTGAGAAAAAATTGTTATTCCCATTTCAAGCCAACGAGTTGGCTCATATTCCCAATAAAAGCTAACCATTCCAATAATAGTGCCTTCTACTTCTATAATTGCCTTATGTGCTACTTTAGTTGATGCCATTTCTTTTTTTAATGCCTCACGATATTCTTCATATGTATATTCATATCGTGGAAAATAAGGACCATCATATTTTTTCCACTCACTATCACTTTCTTCTCCATATATAAGCTCGTATAAAAGAGGAATGTCTTTTTCTTCAACTGCTCTAACTACTACTCGATTTCCATTTAATTTAAACCCTGGCACAACTTCTCCCCCATATCACTTTCTTTTCATTTCGTAAATCCCTTGTTTTGCATCAAACCGCTCAACAATCTCTGATAATGTAAATCCAATTCGTTCTAATAGGTTGCGAGAGGGTACATTTGCCATTTGTGTCTCTGCAACTATACTCTCTAACCGTAATACGTCAAATGCATATGTACAAACTTCTTGTATTACCTCCGTTGCTAACCCCACTCCCCACCACTGTGGCAGAAATTGATAAGATACTTCTGTTGAACTGCCATCATGATGTGTATCTAAGGAAACGACGCCAATAAACTGGTTATTGCGTGTTTCCGTTACAATCCAATATTTTTCTTGATTAGATGGAAAGAGCATATTCGAAACAATTTCTTTTATTTGTTCCTCTGTTCTTATTCCACCTAAATAAGCTCTCACTTTTTCATTTGTGTATAATTGCCTTATATTTTCATAGTCTAGTTGCTCAACTTCTTTTAAAATACATCGTTTTGTTTCAATCATTTCATTGCCGTCCCTTGTTACTACCTTATCTTTTATATTCCATTAACCAATACTCTTTATTCATTCTTCTCTTTTTTACAAAACAACACTTTTCATAGCAACGTATTGCTCTTTTATTTGTACTATGTGGGTCCATAACAAAAATAGCACTGTCATACTTATCTATTAAATAAGTAATTAGCACTTTTATCATCTTCATTCCAATACCTTTATTGATGAATCTCGTTTCCCCTATGAATTGATCCATCCCGATTACATTCTCAGTTTCTTTATAGCCATATTCCTTTTTCGTAGCTAAATCTAATAAATAATATTGGATATATCCAATCGGCATGTTTTCATATTCAACAATACAAGGCTTTACATAATAATTACCCCGAACTCTTGGTTCATATTTTTCAATGACGTTTGCTAAATGATGTGGATATTGTTCACCATCATAAAATTTTGCCACTTCTCTATTATTAAGCCATATTGTTAATCGTTCGTAATCTGTTTCATTCATCTTCCGAATAAATATGTTACCTTCTTTAATCACTCAATCTCCTACTCTGCCGTATAATCGATTATGCCAATCCTTTAAGACAGCCATAATAAGGTTTCTAGTATCTACATGTGTATTTTTAAATGCTAATCTGAAATATAGCGTTTTTAAGAAATTCAGCACATTGGTTCTTTTTCGATAATAAACGAGATGCTCTTCTTCCTCATAGATTCGCTCTAAGTGATTGGATAAACTTAAGATCCAATCTTTTAAGACGTCTTCTTCCACTTCTTTTTCAATTAATGCCTCTATGATGAATAATAAGCGTTCATCTTCATCATCAATGTAGACTCTCTCTTTACATATACACACAGCAATTGTTTCCAAAATAGCTGGTACTAACTCTTTGTTAAAAGATGGATGTTCAACGCATACTGCTATTAAATCTGAACCATGAGCAATACTATGCGCCCATCCTTTTTCATTTACATATCCCCGTGTATCTTTCTCTTGTTGTAAATAATAGATACTTTTTTCGATACTTTGCTCTACTTGCCCTTTAGACAAAAATAACTTTTGTTTATCCTTCTCTAAAACAAGCGCAATTACTAACGAAGAAAAAGAACGTGTAAAAACAGAATCACTTTCCGCTTCTCCAATGTTGAAAAATAAGTGATTCTTATCCAAACACGTTAGTAAAATATGTTCTAATTGCTGAGAATTAAGAAAATCTCCAGCAATTAACTTATAAAACGTAGTATAAATGAGGTGATCTCTTAATTCAGAATCAAGTGTCCCGATAGTCTCTAACATTTGCTCTATTAATAACGAGAGATTCATCGACTTTACTTCTTCTATATTTTTAAAATCTATGTTTTGTAACGTAGCTTTTAATGTTTCCATTTCGTCCCCCCATTAATAAATCATTACTCTAAAAATTTAATATACGTGCCTTCATTATATCTATTTTTTGCCTTTTCATTCATTTCTCTAGCTTTCGATGATAATGTAGAAAGGGCAGCTAATTGATTATCATACACAATGGTAGGATCAATTAAGCGAACTTTGTGCTTAAGCGAGATATCATAATCCTCTTTGTTTTCTTCTAGCTTTATAGTTGGATGTAATCGACTTAATAAAACTTGAATGTGTTCGTCAGTCGAATTATTTAGGATATTCGTTACCTTATCGTCTGTTCCTAAAAGAGTATCAATTGTCATTATCTCTTTCTCGATTGCCAATTTAATAATTTCTGCTAACAAACCATTGCTATAAATATTTAATGGGTCCATAAAATAATCAATGACTTCTTTATAGTACGTCTCTGTAAACCATTCGCCACTTGCAATGTTATTGATGCATATTTGGTTATCCTTCACAACAAGGCTATCCAAAAATGATTGTACTTCTTCCAATGAAATTTGGTCGTATGCATATAAGTCTCGCAATGTATAATCAATTCTATCTGCACACAAACGTGGCAATGGTTGTTCTAACAATGTCCACTTATCTAAATCAGCTAATATAGAATGACGATTATATCCATATTTCCCCAAAATGGTTGGAATCATTGAGTTTTCAATAATTTGTTCATATATTTCCTCATGATAATCTTCTTTTTCGTTTTGTAATACAAAATCAACGACATGAGAAAAGGCTGTATGAGAAATATCATGCAGCAATCCGGCAATTTGCTCTTCAACAGATCCTCCTAATTTACGAATTAATAACATAACACCAACAGAATGATCGTACCTTGTTAAATTCCATTTTGGATTAACTAAATAACAAGCGCCTCCTTGGTGAATATTCTTTAACCTTTGAACGGCATCACTTTGAATTAGTTCTTCAAGTACACCTTCAATTATAAAATCTCCATAAATCGAATCTCGTATTTCTATCAATTTCCCTCACTACTTTCTACAAGTTTGATATGTCCTAGATGATGATTTCCGTGCCAAACATACAATGCAAGTAATGTATATAACGAAATAGACACTTTCATTTCAGGATGGTAAAATGTTTTTTTGAAATCTTCTTTGCTCATTGATTGGAGTAATCTCGTCCAGCGATGATGCAAGCCAGTAAGAATTTGCATAGAAGAAGTAACGTCTCCTTCTACATCTGCTAAGTTTGCCCACTCTCCTTCAAAATATGGTTTAATCGTTGGATTTTCCTCTGTTAATGCTAGCTTACAACGGATAAAGGCATTCATGTGACTATCAGCAAGGTGATGAACCACTTGCTTTACTGTCCAACCATTTTCTCGATATGGCGTATCATATTCTTGTTCTGTCATATTCACTAAAACTTTTTGTAATCGTTCAGGTAGTGATGCAATTTCTTTTATCCACCCTTGAATATTTTCTTCCACAAATGTAGTTGGTACTACAAACTTTCCAATTGGATATTGTTTACTTACCTCGCTCATCTTATAATCCCCCTTGAAAAATATTATCCCGTTCTAACTGACACTAAGACCCGATTGGTTCAACTAACCATCAGTGGGGATGAATACTCCCCCACTGATGGAAGTTTCACTTTATTTATACGCAATTAATGTATACAGCCCTGGTATTTTATCCTCCATGCCAGCTGGTGAATGAGAAGGAAATGCCCATCTCACGCCACATTCTTCCTCTAAACGACTAATTCGTAAATCAGCTTGTGAAATAGCTGTTATAATTTCTCCTAATGTCCATTTCTTCAACTTAACTTTTTCTAAAGAAACTCGTTCCTCTTCGTGAAGAAGACTGCTATATGCTACATTTTCTTCTACCAGCTCTTTTTCAAAGTAATTTCCTGTCGCAATCATTTTATCACCATCTACTTGCAAACTCTTTGAAACAAAAGGATGATAATCCCTTAAGATGAATATCCCTCCATGTTTCAGCGAATCATACACAACCTTAAACAGTGTATTCAAATCTATAAAATAATGCAATACACCTAGTTCTAATAAAACCACATCTGCATCTGATAACGAATGATGTGCTGGTATTTCCAAAACATCCGAAACAATATATTGAATACTTACGCCAGCTTCTTTTGCTAGTTCTAGTGCGTAGTTACAATTTTGCTGTGAAATATCAACAACTGTCACATCCGCGCCTAGTAAAGCAAACGATACAGCTTTGTTCCCCTTTGAACCTAGTAAATTAGCAATCTTTTTTCCCTTTATATCTCCTATATACTTTAAATAATGAAAAATGGCTGCAGTAGGGTCCTCTTTTAATTTCTTTGCATACTGTTTCGGTATACCATGACGATTTATCCAGGCTTGATAAGCTGATTGATTCCAACTTTTTTCATTTAGGTTACTCACTACCCTTTGATTCATTTCGTCCCCCATAATCAACATCCCTCCCCATTACGATGTTACTAGCATATCATTTATCAACTATTAGGTGTCTATATTAATTTCCTATGTTTAAAATAAATATCCTCCGACAAAATATAGAGGGTGTTTAAAATAATCAATTCAATTCAAAAGTTGATGCTAGTATTATTTCCTTATCTTCTCCATAAAAACGCTTTATTACACGATATTGACCGGGAACTAATTTATATTTTAGTGAGCTTAAACTAATTGTCTCTTCATTCGTCCTACCCGAAGGTATTGTAATTCCTATCATAGTAAATTGAACATCATCCCTAAGAGGAATTTTATACCAATAACCTTCCTTGAATATTTCTACCTCATATGGCGGCCCATATGTTAATGGTTCCCCCTTATTCTTTATTTGTAGGACTAATTTGTCTGCTTTTACTTTATATGTGGGATGCTCTAGTTGCATTTCAATATGAACATTTTCTACCCTCATTGCATTACCTAGCTTGCCTTGAGTGGATTTTTGAAGGGATTGCTTTTCAACATTTTTATTCGAACAAGCTGATAAAGATAAAAACAATAATAAACATACCATTAATATTTTTCTACTATTCATCGCTCTCCTCCATCTAATTTATTTCGATATGTTTTTCCACAAACCTTTAAAATATAAAAATAAACCAAGCAACATTTACTTGGTTTATCCTACTACATCCTTTGCTCAATCTATTTAACTGTAGTCACTGTTGCCTTGCTAACATTACTAGCACTATCTGTTGCTGTAACACTAATTTTTATTCCTGCTTTTTGCTTCGAAATTTTCATTTCAAACTTTCCATTTTTATCAGCCATAGTTGTCCCAATTACTTTCTCACCAACTTTTGCAGTAACAATTGCTTTCTTTTCTGTCTTTCCTGCCATTACAGTCGTATTTTTTGTTACTGAATTTACAGATGGAGCTGCAGATGCTTTCATATCTGTATTTTGCAATTTTTTATAGTCATCAAGAATTTTAAAGATTTTTTTAGCCTGGTCTGTGTTATCAATTAATCCGGAAAATTGTTCTTTACCAGGTCCATAGACAAACACTGGTACTTCTTCGCCTGTATGAGCACCTGTTGTCCAGCCAGTAAATGAGCGAGTGTTATATATTTTTTCGATTGCATTATCAATTGTTGTAACATCCATTTTCCCATTAACAGGTGAAGTAGCAGCTTTAACGGCGTTAATTTCTTCTGCAGTGAGCGTAAGACCACTATATTTACTTAACACATCTTCCACTTTTTCACCCTTTACAATTTGTTCTGCAATATAATCTGGTGTACGTTTTGCGCTTTTAATTGCTTCAGGGAACCAATTGTATTCACCGTTTGAACCTAATGAAAATCCGCCTGTTGAGTGGTCAGCTGTTGCGATAACTAGAGTGTGTTTATCTTTTTTAGCAAAATCAATAGCTGCTTTATAGGCTTTTTCAAAGTCTTCCATTTCACTCATTGCCGCTACAATGTCGTTGTCGTGGCCCGCCCAGTCAATTTGCGATCCTTCTACCATTAAGAAAAATCCATCTTTATCTTTTTTCAAACGATTAATAGCTGCATTTGTCATCTCTTCTAATGAAGGTATATCCTTAGGACGATCAATCATCTTTGGCATCCCACCATCAGCGAACAAACCGAGAACTTGATCATTTTTATCATTTAATAATTGATCTTTATTTGTAACATAGCTATAGCCATCTTTTTTAAATAGTTTCACTAAATCACGATCTTTTCGTTTAAATTTCGTTAACCCTCCACCTAATAATACGTCTATTTTATGCTTACCATTAATCAGTTCATCATAATAGTCATCTGCAATTTGATTCATATTTTTGCGAGATTCATTATGCGCTCCAAAAGCTGCTGGTGTTGCATGTGTAACCTCACATGTCACTACTAAACCTGTCCTTTTTCCAATCGATTTTGCTTCTTCTAAAACTGTTTTTACTTCTTTTTTATTTACATCTACAGCAATCGCACCATTATATGTTTTTACCCCAGTTGATATTGCCGTGCCGGCGGCAGAAGAACCGGTAATATTTTGGTCCTGATCATCTGGATAAGTCGTCTGTATCCCTACTAAATTAGCATCAAATGCTGTTTGTTCAATTTGTTTTGTAGAAGGATTATCCTTCATATAACGATGGGCTGTTATATATGGAACTCCCATCCCATCACCAATTAATAAAATAATATTTTTGATTTCAGGCACTTTTTGACTTACATTCGTATGTGCCACAGCATTTTGTGCATGAACAGATAAATAAAGACCTAAACCAAGTGATGTTACAACAACAGCAGGAATAACCTTTGTTTTTAATACATTACTAAACATAAAAAAACCTCCCAATTGTATTATTTTCCCATACAAATCCGATTCTATTACACATTTTTTAGGAATTTTGGATTTCACGCATTTATAGCAGTTAAATTTTCAAAATACTAAAAATTAGGAGGTT
>JBJEFI010000070.1:9049-10149 GCA_051873875.1 Bacillaceae bacterium
GATAGTTTACTTGGAATTTGGGAACTACCACTATTTCTATTCATTATTTTTGGTACATTAGCATTCTTTATTATTCGATCGTTTCGAATTAAATAATATATTACTTTTGGGTTCTATTAACTTAACAAAAAAAAGGATGGATTGATTGATCCATCCTTTTTAATATGCATTACTTTTCAGCAACATCTTTCTTCATTTAATTCAGCCTTTCTATTGAATAATCCTTCACCGAATTATCTTATTAACTATACTATTCCTTTATCACCTACAAGTATATCCTATGCTATATATTCTGAATATCATATTTCTAAATGATACAATATAAATGAATTTGTTGTTCTAAAAAATACTTAAGCAAATAGAAAAAGCTAACCAGCATTGAATAAATTAATATTGTTCAATGCCGAATAGCTAATTAAATGTATGGCTTTCCTAATTCCTACTAGATACATTTATCTCGTTACTATTTATATATACAACATAACCATTTTTCATTATTTGTACATTGTATTGTCTTCAGCTTCATTGACTAAAAATCATTCTATATTTTCTGCCAATAATTTAGCCTCTACTTCTATGTCTATCCTGATAAGTTTTATTAAAACTGTATAATCATAATTATCTATTTTAAATTCATTGATTAACAATTCATTTTGTAAATCATATAGAAACTTAGGATATGCCAACACAATATCATTCCATTTATATCTAACACTATAAGCAAACATTTGATAAATGTTCAATTGTGAAATATTAAAATTCTGTTCATCAAAAAACATTTCTTTGTACTTTGTATCAATAATACATTGCTACACCATTCTCATCTACGAGTGTGATGTCTGGTTTCAATTGCAAATAATTTTTGTCTTCTGAATATGATAAATAGCTAACTGAGCTTTGATACTTTACGTGATACTTTCCCGATAAGTTCATACTAACAACCTTGCACAAATACATTTTAAATAGTCGGTTGACTAGAACTAGAAAACTAAATGTTAATTCGTCACCTGTATTTAAATTGGGACTAGCGTTTTGATAAAAAAGTTTTGCCATATTAAATGCTGATTCATATTTGGCATTAGGACGAGTAAATTTTATGT
>JBJEFI010000071.1:0-5161 GCA_051873875.1 Bacillaceae bacterium
GGTACATTTGGGGTTACATTATCATTTGTTGTTCCCGGTACATTTCGATCTCTATAATCATTTTTTAAGGAATAACCTACAATGACATCCCCTTTTGTATAAAATACTGCTACTTCTTTTACCTCTTTATAATTTAATACACTATCTGCTACCTGTAATGCTTTATCCGTATAATTTGAATCTTCTTTGCTATGAACCGAATCAGATCGTACAAGAGTTCCATCACTCTGCTTTTGAACATAGGCATAATAAAAAGGTTTATCATACCTTACATTACAACCCGTTAAAAGAATCATTACCATAAAAAAAAGAACTGCTTTTTTCACCATACATACCTCCTTATGTGTATACATTGTTATTGTGAACAAAATAAATAGACTTATACAACTAAAGAAATATAAAATTCAAAAACCTAAATCCCTTTTTATTTTATGGTAAAATTATTTTAGAAAAGTGAAAGGGGGATAAAATGAGGATAAGAAAAAAGAAACTAGGATTAATGGCTTCTATTCTCTTATTCATGACGAGTATGCTAGTCATTTTTGGGGGAACTGTGATTGTTCTAGTGTATGATAATGTAAAGAAGGAACTAATAGCTAGTAATAAAAAAACAATGAAAGTACTAGTAGATTGTGCTTACGGATGTATTGATTCTCTTCAAAAAGAATACGAACTGGGGAAGCTTCCATCTATAGAATTAGCACAGACCATTGCAAAAGATACATTAGCAGGTCCTATGATGGAAAATGGCTATCGAGATATTACAAAATCTCATTTCAAAATAGGAGATGACGGCTATATATGGGCATGGACAGATGACTATATTTCTCCAATGCATCCAATGGGCTATGAAGGGCAAAACGGTGAATTCCTTACAGATGAAAATGGAAAGTTTGTTGTTCAAGATTTTACGATTGTATCGAAAGAGAACAATGTAGCTGATCGTTATTATACATATGTTTGGAAGAATCAAAATGAGGATGAAGGCCGAAAAAAAATTGCTTATATTCGCTATTTTGAACCTTGGGATTGGAATATCGGTATTGGAATGTATGAAGATGAGATTTTTGCTAATATTCGTTCTTTTACAAAACGGGTTATCTTCTTAGTTATCTTTAATATTATTACAGCTATTGCACTTATTTACTCTATTTTTCATAACTATACAGGAAGATAAAAGAGAACAGAGGCTTCTCTTTATCTTCCTTTTTTACTTTCTACCTAATGGTTATTCTCTTTATACAACATTTTGCTCCGCTTGCTTTTTCTTCCCTTTTAGCAATAAAAACAGCAACATAATACAAGGAAAAAGAATTTCCAGTGGTACATGATATGGCCAAACAACCTTTTTAATCATTATATAATAATGTATCAAGTTACTTTTTGAAATATACACAGACAAAAAAAGTAACAGTGGGGCCGTTATATAGCTAAATACTTTCGTTTTTCTCACCCTATATGTAATTCCAAAACAAGCATGTGCTGCATAAACAAACACAATTATTTTAAAAACGAGGGCCGTTGTAAAAAGATTCACAGCTATTGGATCTAACCGCTCTGTAAAAGAGCTAATTTGAAACTGAGATACAGCTAATATAGCAGGATACACGGCGTTACTTGCAATAAAAGGTGATAGCGTCACAATAACAACTATGGCAACAATCATTAACTTTAATCCTGATAGAAACAAGGAATAGAGAAAATAACGACGCTTTTTAAATAAACTTAGCGGTACTAATGCGGTAAGACCTAGCAATTCGCCATAGGGATATACCGTATTTACTGGAAAAGCGATCTTCACTAATTCTGATATACTTTTTTCTTTCATTGGAAATAAATAAGACCACTCATATGATTTCGTTAACAACCCAATTAATCCCAAACAAATAAGGCTAATAATCGTTAAGACTGCAAAAATAAAACTACTTCTTGCTAACGTTTCTATTCCTGCAAAAACAAAAAAATAAATAAGTAAAATAATGACAAAAGAAATGAGCAAGGGAGACGCTTCATATAAAAATGAATTTATCAGTAGATAACTCATACTTCGAATATTTTTAGCTGCTTCATATAGAAAAAAGATTCCATATACGAGTGCAAAAATAGCACCTAACTTATGACCAAATAAATAAACGAGTAGTTGTGGTAATGTCATTTTTGTATTATAAAAAAGGAGCAGGTATAAGACACCTATTAGTAATCCAAACCCTAAGGATAGAAGGTAAACAAGCCATACGTCTTGTTTTGCTTCATACGGAAGACCATATAAGCTGGATGCGCCAACAAATAAAAAGATAATCGCAAACAATTGAAATTTAGATAGATTATGCTCATTCATTGTCTCTCACCTATCTTTTGACTACTGATTGTTTTTTTCACCTTTCCAACTCCTGTTAGCGTAATCTTACTATCCACATAAATATCTACTTTTTCAAATTCTTTATTCCAATTATCTTTATAAGCACCCCATGCCTTTTTGTCGTCTCTTCGTAATACTTCTCCATATCCTAAAATATCTGTTTTGTACTCAGATTGAATAACAGCAATGGTGTGATTTAATTGAGTTGTTAAAGCATCACTTAATTTTTTTTCAAGTTTCTTTATATCCTTTGGAGCAAAAGACATTTTACAACTGTTATAGGAAAGGGATGCATTTCCTTTTACATGTACATCAAAACGAATACGACCATCTTGGATTTTACTCGTTACCTTTGTTTTTACTCCTTTAAGTACATATTGATTCATCCCTTTTTCATTACCAGTACATTTGTCCTGTAATCGAAATGTATTTGCTTTTCCAGTTAATACATTATAAAAAACCGTATCTTCTGGCGATAAATACCCAACTAGTTTATCAGCTTTAAAAACAGCAACGCCACTAATTACAATCTGTGAATGCGGAACAAGTGTATCCGATTTTTTAGATTCTTCCACTTCTTCGTTCTTATCTTTCTTAACTGTGATTGCTTGTAAGGTTAACTCTACTCCTTTTTCTTCCATCTGTGATGCTGCTTGAAAAGGGGTACGGGAAATAGCGACAGAACTACTTTCCATTCCTGCCTCCACTAATGAATTAATTTTTTGCGCTGGAATTTTCATCGTAGCTGTTAACATATCTAATAACTCATAGGCTTTTACACCTTTCGCAATATATAATTTCACACCAGCTTGAATTTCGTTTAAACGAATGAATTTATCCAGAACATTAGCCATTTCCTTCTTTGCCATTTCTTCTCCAACAATAATGGCAACAACATGGGAAAGCATTAATTTCTCTGGTAATACAAGGGTAGATTCAAAATCACCATCTTCTCCATTTTTTAATGGAAATCGATAGGTTATCACTGGCTCTGATTCAAAAGCTGTTGCTGTAGCTTCCGATGGATTTAAGACTTGATAGGCAATTTCAATTGTATTTTTATCAATGCGATCAATGGATAATCCTTGGCATATCATCTGCCCACCTAAATCGTTTTTTCCTGCACAACCACTTAAAAAACAAATAAAGAAAACAAGTATTATTTTTTTCATCGCTTTCCACTACCTTTTACTGTTTCAATAATTTGCTGAATATCTTCTCCTCTTCGTTGGTGATTCTTTAATGGTAAGTGAATAAAAATATCCCCTTGTGCTTTTTTAACAAAAGGCGAAATTCCTCCCATAAATGGAATACCAATTGAAGTAAGATAACATAGATAGCCAATTAATAATAAAAAGCCAAACGTAATACCAAATAACCCTAGTATTGCTCCTGCTAAAATAAATGCAAAACGCAATAGCCGTAGCGAGTACGTAAATGCATAAATTTGAAAGACAAAACTACATAATCCTGTAATGGCAACAATGATAATCACACTGGCTGTTACTAATCCAGCTTCTACAGCTGTTTGACCAATAACGATTGCCCCTACTAAAGATACAGCTGAACCGAGAACGTTTGGTAACCTTGTACTTGCTTCTCGAATAACTTCAAAGGTTAACTCTAATACAATAAGTTGCAGTAATGTAGGAAAAGGTGTAGCACTCTTTTGAGATATTAAGGATGTTAACAGTACGGTCGGAATCATATCTTGATGAAAGCTAACAAAAGCAATAAATACACCTGGACTTAAAATGGCAATAAAAAAACAAAGAAAACGTAAAACACGTAAAAAAGAACCAATTGCATAATTAGAATAGTAATCCTCACTTGATTGAAAAAATTCAAAAAAGAACGCTGGAACAGCGACTGCCATCCTTGAACCTTCTACCATGATAACGACGCGTCCTTCTGTTAATAGGGAAGCTACTACATCTGGTCGTTCTGTTTTGTGACACGTTGTGAAAATACTATATTTATGAGCTTTATTCACAAGGGCATAAATATCATGAACATCAAAAATAGCATCAATATCAATTTCATTTAATTTCGTACGAACCTTATCAACAATTTCTTTATTTGCTCGTCCCTCTAAATACATCATTTGAACATTCGTTTTTGTAATCGCCCCAACTTGTAAAGCTTCCATTTGTAAATCTGTTGTTCGAATTCGATGTCGAATCATAATGGTATTCATTTTTAAGTTTTCAACAAATGCCTCATTCGGTCCATAAATTACTTTCTCTGTCATTGGCTCCCCAACAGAGCGAGTAACAATATTTCGTATTTCAAAGGCAATTGCTTCAGAACAATTTTCCAAAAATAAAAGGACGTTAGAATCCATTAACTTATTACAAATCATTTCTATTTCTGTTTCATACGTTAATTGAGAAATAGGCGTAAAGTGTAAATCAACATCTTTTACATCTCGATAAACAGTAGTGGTATCCCGCTCCGCCAATGGCTTCAAAATCAATTGTTGTAACACCTGACCATCTACTAAACCTTCAATAAATAAAATCTTTCCTTTCTGTCCTCCTACTCCAATGACAAAATCTTTTTCTTTTAAATCAATAATCTTTCCAAACTTTTGTTTTATATAGGATACATTCTCGTACAACGAATGAGTCAGCTTTTCTATTTTTTGCTGATTCAAGTAAAACCCTCCTTGCCATTACATGTCATACAAGTATTTTGGCAAGAACTAACTAAAATTATGTAAAGAACACCAAAGAACCATAGGCGGTACTTTTCTTGCATAACGAAGTGAAGTAGAGGAGTAGTACTCCAAAATAAAATTTC
>JBJEFI010000071.1:5261-14905 GCA_051873875.1 Bacillaceae bacterium
ACATACATCATCTTTTTACTTCATTTATCTTTTCTTTTAATTGTTGATTAATTGCTCGTTCTACTTGTAAAAGCTGTCCTAAATAAATTTTCACTGTTTCACTATCGCCTAGATTACTTGCAGCCTTTACATTCTTGTATAGGATTTGTAGTTTTTGAAAATGTTGGCTTTTATCAATATAGCTAATCCATAATTGACGTTTTGTCTCTTGTGCTTTGCCTGCTGTTATTTTTCCTTCTTTTACGTCCTTATCTAGCTGGGCTAATTGATTTCCATACTTTTTCTCAAATTCCACACGCTTATTAATAAATATGTTTTTGGCATCTGGATTGCTTTTAATTAGTCGCTTAATCTCAGCTTGAATCTCTTTTCTTTCTTTATATACATGCTGTAATTCATAGTAAAGCGCACCATCAAACTTTAAAGCAATTTGAAGTGCTTCTTCTTGTTTTGTAACTCGTTTCGCAAAAACGTGATTCGTCTGCAATGTTGTTACCATTAAAATAGCTACAATAAATAACATAACTCTTTTTTTCATAACAACCTCATTCCTCCTTTTTCGTTATTATCCCCAAAAAAGAAAGGAATTATGTTCCATTTTTAGAAACATACAAAAAAAGTCCTCCAAAGCAATCTTCGAAGGACTAGCTATTAAAAGGAATATGGGTTTCGGCGACGTCTTCTACGTTTTTTACGAATAACAAATCCAATAAATAGACCGCCAAATAGACTACCACCAACAACTGCATATGTCATTGTTGGATTTTTTTCTAATTCCTTATCTTTTATTTTTAAGGCAAGGGGTTTTTCAAAGGCAAAGTCATTAGCAGCACGCACAATCGTTCTTCCAACTTCATTTCCATCTGCCTGTACAATTAATTCCCCTACTACATTATTTTCCTTAATGCCGTGTTCGTATAAATAATCTTCTGATAGTGGGGCTTTTTTCAATACTGTTTTTACCTTTACATCTGTATCCTTTTTCAAAAATAACCCGATATTATCATCTGGTTTTACCCCAACTTCTTGTCCTAAAAATGTAACAGACTTCTCAAATAAATTATCTTTCTTTACTACTTCTTTATACTCCAATTTTTTAAAGCTATAATCACTAATTTTTTGCATATCGTCATAGTAATGTTCTTTATTCGATTTCATTACCACATTAATGATTTTCTTTCCATCTCGCTCAGCTACCTCTACAAGGGTATTTAAGGCTTCTTCTGTATACCCTGTTTTGGCACAATAAAAGTCAGCTAACGTAAATCCCTTATGTCTTGAAAAAATAGACACTTCTTGACGAGATGTTTTAATCATTTTACGCTTTGTTGACATTGCTTCCACAATACGTGGATTTTTAATTGCCTCTTTCGTAATTAATGCCATCTCGTATGGCGTTGTATAATGGTCGTTATGATGTAAACCGCTTGATGTAACAAAGTGGGTATTTTTTAATCCTAATTCTTGAACACGTTCATTCATCATTTTGGCAAAGTTTTCTTGTGATCCTCCAACAAGTTCGCCAATTGCATAAGCTACATCATTTGCACTTAATATCATTAGAACATCTAGAGCCGTATCCCGATCTAATCTTTCTCCTTCTTTTAGATCAATAATATAATTACTCTTATCTTGGGCCAATGCTTCTTTTGTCATCACAATTTCATCTGTTGGTTGTGCATTTTCCATTAATAAAAGAGCTGTTAATACCTTTGTCATACTAGCTGGATATGCTCGTTGATTCATTCCTTTATCCATTAAGATTTCTCCCGTTGTTGCATCAATAGAAACCGCATACGGACTAAATAACGTTGGCAACGTCTCCGCTTTTGCTTCTAGATTACCCCATAGCAACGAAAAAAGTACTGTGCAAATTACTAGTAACTTTTTCATCCACTTTTACACCTCAACCTTTCTATTCACATACTTACTATCATACTGAAAAACAATACATTATTCCATTACATTTTGTGGACAAAAATCTAAAAATGTTCTTACAAGACATCTTTCTCTTTTTTATGTAAAATAGTAACAATATTAATTTTTTATTACTAGGAGGTCTTTACGTGAAACCAATTGAAAAAAACGAGGTGGAACTTGTCTTAAAAACATTAGTAAACACCCCTTTATACATTCATTTAGAAACAACAAATGGCGCGTATGCCACACATAAAAATGAACGTCCTTTCTCTGCTGGCGCTTTTATTCGAAATGCAGTTATTTCCTTTGAACATGCAAAAATGACAGGCGAAGGTCCTTATCGTGTCGGTTTAAAAATGGAACATGGTTGGGTTTATGGAGAAGGATTAACAGATTGGGAAATCGATCAATATGGTCGTCTTTTATTAGCTGGCCATGACCACGAAGGAAAATTAGCAATTGCCTTGCAACTAAGTAAACAACCATTTTAAGAAAAGAGAGTGATTAATATGAATCAACATGTACTTGTCATTTTTCCTCATCCAGATGACGAAGCATTTGGCGTATCAGGAACAATTGCCGAGTTTACATCCAAAGGTATTCCTGTTACATATGCTTGCTTAACATTAGGCGAAATGGGCAGAAATATGGGCAAACCTGCTTTTGTAACACGCGAATCCCTTCCTGTTATTCGAAAAGAAGAATTGCAAGAAGCATGCCGTGTTCTTGGCATTAAAGATCTTCGCATGCTAGGCTATCGTGATAAAACAATTGAATTTGAAGATGAAACAAAATTAGCCCATCACATGTTAAGCATTATTCAAGATGTGCAACCATCTTTAATTATTACATTCTATCCTGGATATAGCGTTCATCCAGACCATGATGCAACTGGCGCTGCTGTCATTAAAGCCGTTTCTTTCATGCCTAAAGAAGAACGTCCTGTTGTACACACTGTTGCCTTCGCTAAAAATACACTTCAGGATTTAGGCAAACCTGACATCATTAAGGATATTTCTCCTTATACAGATATAAAATTAGCAGCAATTAAAGCTCACCGTTCTCAAACAGAAAATATGCTTGATGAAATTGAAGAAAAATTGCATAACGAAAATAGCAAACTAAAATCTTGGTGGTCAAAAGAACAATTTTGGATTTATCGTTTTTAAACAAATTTGCTATAGATAAAAAACCGCAAAAGCTTGCGGTTTTTTTTCATGTACTCTTTTTCTAGCATATCCATCTTTTTTACAATTTGTTTTCACATAAACGTGAGAAAAATCACAGTATTCCTTCCTCTGTCATGGGAAAATAAAGGTGGTTCTACCTAGAACTGTACTATGAACTACTTCTGGTAGTTCACCTATCACTCCGCTAGGGTAGAAGACAATCATGCCCATGTGTCTTCTACTCTAAATTACAAAATTCAACTGGACAATTTTCACAATGAATTTCTTTTTTTAAATAAGCTAAATTATGAATAAGAATTTTTCGTCCTTTTTCAATGGAAATAATTTGTTGATTTATTAACTCTTGCAGCATTCGATTAACCCCTTCTCGTGTTGTGACACTATAATTCGCAAGGTCTTGATTCGTTAATGACACATCAATTAATATTCCTTGTTCCGTCTTCTTCCCATATGTATTGGAAAGACGAATTAAAGTTGAGTAAAGGGCTCCTTTTTTCCCATTTAAAACTAAATCCCGTAATTTTGTTTGCTGCTTTCGAACAGCAATGCTTAATAACCGCATCAGCTTTAATGCTACTTGTCCATCTTGTAAAATAGCATTTTCTAAATCTACATTTTTTATCACATATACTTCACTATCTTCTACTGCCTTTGCACTAAAAAAATGACATGTACTCGCTGATTGAAACATCACTTCTCCAACAACATTTCCCTCTGATGTTAACGAAACAGCTACCTCTCTGCCATCCTCGGATATTTTACTTAACTGAATTTTCCCACTTTTCACAATGTAGATATCCTCATCTGCCGTTCCTTCTTGAAATAAATAAGATCCTTTTCTAACTTTCAATACCCCATGTACAAACTGTAGTAATTCATCTAAGGAAATTATCCCTTTACATGCTTCCCCCAAAGCATCCAAAGTAAATCCCTCCCAATCATCTATTAGACACCCTTTCATTGTATACACTATTCAAAAGGATGTAAAAAAAGAAGCATTATCCATGCTTCTTAACTTAATAAAATTCGAATTAAAATCAAAGCTGACACAATTTGAACAGCTGCAATTCCTAGTGCATATAAAGATACTTTTAATCCTTGTTGTTTTAAATCGGCAATTTTTACTCGCATCCCAATTCCCGCTAAAGCAATAATTTCAAAGTTATTACTAATAATTTTAAAGAAATGAGAAAAAGATTCTGGAATGATATTTAGCGTCTTAAACAAACATAAACCAAAGAAGCCGTATATATACCATGGAATTCCTACTTTTTTTCTTTTTTCTTCTCCAGATACATTTCGATGTTTCATTTTTACAAATGTAAAAACAACGATAACTAGGAAAATAACACGAACAATTTTAAATAACATTGCTAATTCTTTTACATTTTCATCTACTAATAAACCACTGGCAACAACTTGCCCAACAGATTGTAATACACCACCAATTAAAGCGGATGTTTTTAACTCTTCAAAGGAATACATTATTCCTGCTATAAAAGGAAGTAAAAATAACAGTACAACCCCTGTTACATTCACAATTGTGATTGCCATACTTTTATCTCGATCGTTAGCGCCAATGGCTGGAGCCGTAGCTGCGATAGCGGAAGAACCGCAGACAGCATTTCCGCTCGCCATTAAATAACGAAAATCTTGGCTAAATCCTAATTTTTTTCCAATCCAAATTGCTCCAGTAATTGTAAGTGCCATTTGTAAAATAATAAATCCTAATCCCGATACACCTAACTCAAGCAATGTTTGAAAGCTTAATGTTCCACCTAATAAAACAATAGAATATGACAATAGATTACTTTCCGCAAATTTAGACCCCTTATCAAAAATGTCTCCCTTTGCAACTGTATTTCCTGCCAATATTCCAATAAAAATAGCTAAAGAAGCCCCACCAATACTTGGAATAAATGTTCCTAAAAATTTGGCTAAATACGCAATTCCTATACATAATAATAATCCAGGAAGAATGTCTTTTATCTTCTTTTTCATATTCTCCTCCTACCTTTATTTAACAATAACTAATTATAGCGAACTTCTTGTTATAAAAAAAATAAATATATATAATAATAACTATTAGTATTTTGAATAAAAGGGTGTTTATCATGTTAGAAGAGTTAAAAACATTTATCGCGGTTATTGATCATCAAAATTTTACAAAGGCTGCGGAAGCCATCAACCTTTCCCAACCAAGTGTAAGTATACATATTAAGCACTTGGAATCAGAATTAGGTGTATCTCTTATTAATCGCTCTAGCAAAAAAAAGAAAATTATTGTTACAAAAGCTGGAGAACTTCTTTATAAACGAGCAAAAAAAATCATTGATATCATTGAACAAACAAAAAATGACCTACACGAGTTGCAATATGGTCATACTGGTACGTTACGAATTGGTGCTAGCTTTACAATTGGTGAATATATCTTACCAAACCTACTAAGCACCTATGCAAAACGCTTTCCAAAAGTAACGATTGAAGTAACAATTGGAAATACATCATCCATTAGCCAAAAAGTAAGTGAATTAAAATTAGATGTTGGTTTAGTGGAAGGAATGAATACACACGAAGGTTTATTCCGAGAAGATTTTTATCAAGATTCTCTTGTTGTTACTGTACCAAATGGACATCCAGCCACTCAACTACCTTTCTCTCTCGACAGCCTTCAAAATCAAACGTGGATTAGTCGAGAAGAAGGTTCTGGCACTGCTGAATATTTAAAATGGTTTTTAATGACAAATAATATTCAGCCAAAAAACATAGTCATTTTCGGAAGTAATTACGCAGTAAAAGAAGCTGTTAAGCATCAATTAGGAGTAACATATATTTCCTCTTTAGTAGCCGAAAAAAGTATTATAAATGAAGATATTTCGATTGTAAAAGCCATTCCACCAAAAAAACGACCATTTTCTTATATCCTCCCACTTGATTCAACACCAATTCATACAGTGACTTCCTTTATTGACTTCTTAAAAGAAGCACATCAAAATGCCGAAGGATAACACTTTCTCGACAATAAAAAGGAAGGAGATAGCCTAAATGGACTATCTCCTTCCTTTTTATAAATGGTCAAACCATGCAATACCAATTGTTCCTTCTCCACCATGAACGCCTAATACGGCACTTATTGGTGCAATATATATTTGAAGATGAGGATATTTTTGTAGTAATTGGGCTTTTACTTCTTCCATGAACGCTGTACGAGTTGCATGAATGAGTCCAACTTTTGTCGTTCCTTTATTTTCAATTGAATCAATTAGCATTTTATAAATGTTCGCCCATGCTTTTTTCTCTGTACGAATTTTATCATATACAGCTGCCTTTGATTCTTTATCAATATGAACAATCGGTTTAATGCTTAATAAGTTTCCAAGCAATAATTGTCCTTTCGTTAAACGACCACCTTTATGCATTTGTTCAAGCTTCCCAACAATGAAGTAGTTACGGAAGTTATCAATTATTGCAGTTAAACGAGAAGCAATTTCATTTGGCGTTTTGCCTTCTCGCTCTAATTTGATTCCTTCCTCTAGTAAAAGAGTAATTCCTGTTGATAATGCTTTTGTATCAATCATGTGGTAATTTAGTTCTACTATTTCAGCAGCTTGGTTACTCGTACTTAACGTGCCACTAATTCCACTAGCAATGTGAAGCATAATAACATGTTCATATTCTTCTTTTAATTTTTCATATAGCTCTATAAATTTCCCAACTGCTGGCTGCGAAGTAGTTGGTAGTGTTTCAGATTGTGTTAATTTCGTATATAGTTCGTCAGCTGTAAGATTAATCCCATCTTCATATACTTCATTTTCGTTAAAAATAATCGTAAGTGGTACGATGTATACATCTTCATGTTGTTTTAATTCATCTGTCAAATAAGCAGTGCTATCCGTCACCCAAGCAATCTTTTTTTTCATTGAGTTAATTGTCTCCCTTTTTTATAACCTAATATTGATACCTGGTTATAATAATACATCAAAAAAAGGATTAAGCCAACTATTTCTTATTCTGTAACTACATCTTTTTCCTTTATAACTACAACTTCTTCTCTATTTTGTATCATTAAAAAGAAAAAGACACCAATAATAACTAAAATGCCACCGCCCCACTGAAAAACAGACAGTTGTTCCCCTAAAATGACATAGGCTAAAGCAGACGCCCCTAGTGGTTCTCCTAAAATTCCCATCGAAATGGTTGTTGCTGTAACATAATTCATTAACCAATTATGAATGACCATTGCGCATGAAGGAATAAGTGCCAGGCAAAAGAAAATAATCCAATCTTGTATCCGATAGTCAAAGAAAGGCTGTTGAGTCCCAATATTAATAATTGTTAGCGTAATAGCTGCAAAAGCAAAGACAAAAAATGTATAAATCCAATGGGACACTTTTTTTACCATGTTCTGCCCAATTAATAAATAAAAGACAACCATAATAACACTTACAAAAGATAAAAAATCTCCAATAATTGCTTTTTTACTTAATCCTAAATCACCCCAGCCAATCATCATCGCTCCAATAATTGCAATACACATAGAACCAATTGTCAGCCTATTTACTTTATCTCGAAAGAAAAAGAAACCACCAACTAAAGAAATAACCGGTTGAAGCGCTAAAATAATTGTTGAACTAGCAATTGATGTATACAGAAGAGAGCTGTACCATAAAAAGAAATGCATTGCTAAAAAGAAACCAGCTCCTGCTAGTGATAACCACCCTTTTCGTCCAATTGTTACCATTTGCTCTCTCTTTTTCCAAGCCATTGGAAGTAATAACAAGCAAGCAAACCATAATCGGTACATACTTAATATAGATGGACTCGCTGTTGTAAATTTAGCAAAAATAGCAGAAGTAGAGATTGCTACGATTGAAAAGAAAAAAAGACTACTTGCTAGCCATTGATTTTGTTGTTTTGGAAACAAATACAAAACATCCTTTCTTTCTTCATATATTTTTTATAAGTTTTCTTATAATTCTGTTATAATAAAACTAGTACGTAAAATAAAGGGGGATTTCAAATGAAATACTGGGTAATGATTTTTCCTTCAAAAAAAATTCAGGATCTAGCAAATTCCTATCGGAAGCGCTATGATTCTTCATACGCCTACATTCCACCGCATGTTACATTAAAGAAAAATTTTACAGTTGAAGATGAAGCACAATTAGAAAAGTACGTCCAAGAATTTCAACGAATTGCATCTGAAGGAGAACCTTTTATCTTAAAAACAACAAAAGTTAGTTCCTTCTATCCTGCGAGCAATACACTTTATTTTAAAGTAGAGCCAAATGTGGAGCTACAAGTATTGTACGATAAGTTACATAGCGGCATCTTTGAAGCAGAAAAACATCATGCATTCGTTCCGCATATTACAATCGCTAAGCACCTTTCTGATCAAGAGCATGGCGATGTGTACAGTCAGCTTCGAATGAAAGATTTTCATTACGAAGAATGGGTTGATCGTTTCCATTTACTATATGAACTAGAAAATGGGACATGGACTGTTTATGAAACATTCCGTCTCGGTCAAAAGTGCTAACATCTATATAATAAACACATCTAACAATAAAACATATCATCTTATTATAGAAGAGATACCTATAAAATACTGTTATTTTATAGGTATCTCTTTTTATCTTGTATTCTAGGAAATACGCTCATTTTTTATGCCCATTTTTGAATGACCATGCTCGTTAAAGGACACGTTACGTATGATAACTTGAATACGTTTATCACTTAACTATAAAGGAGGCATAAGGCATGTCGAAAGAACTTATCTTTCATGAAGTTCTACAAAGGCTAAAAGGAAGAAACGTTAAAGTTTTTCGCAGTGGACCTGAGAGCAAACAAGGTCATATTATAGATACAATGGATGATTACTTTGTTCTCTTCTCAGATAATCAATTTATTTATTATCAAACAAAACATGTTCAAAATATTACAGAAGATGCAAAAGAAAATTCATTATTTATCCACTATGAGCTAGTAGATTATGACCATTTATCCACACAAACATTTGCTGAATTATTAAAGGAATTTATCAAAGAAGGTACTACTGTAAAAATTAATTTAGGTGGTCCTGAATCTCGTACTGGAATTATTGTAGACGCAGGGGAAGATTTTATTGCATTATTTACAAAAGAAGATGGTGTTGTTTTCTATAACTTAACACACGTAAAAAGCATAAGCGAAAAAATAGGCACTGATCATAAAGAACAAAAAGAAACAGCTTCATACATCATTCCTCCATTTCCTGAAATCAGATCTTTTGCCGAGCTATTTTCACCAGAATTAACCCCTTGGGTATCAATTAACCGTGGCGGTCCACATGCAATCGAAGGTATTTTGGTAAATAATTCAAATATTTTAAAGGTTGTCAATCACCACGAGGTTATTTTCATTCACCCTGCACACGTAAAAAGCTTTAATTTAGGAATGAAAGGTTTAGGAGAAAAAATACAGCAAATTTTACAAGGTGAGGAAGAAGAGTTAGAAGACCAATCTGAACAAGATTCTGAACAGCAATCTGAACAA
>JBJEFI010000071.1:15005-21534 GCA_051873875.1 Bacillaceae bacterium
GAACAACAATCCTCAAATAATACAAATAACGATTCATCCAAAAATGAAAAAAGTGGAAAAAATAATAATAAATCTAGAAATAATTCATTTAGAAGACGTCGATAAATGGGCCATTCTTTTGTAAAATCAAAAACGAATCAACATGCTAATAAAAAAGGCTGATGAAGATGAATCAGCCTTTTCTATTTTTCCATTAGTGCTTTTTTATTTTAGATTTGATAAGATTATTTCATATGTTTAGCATTATGACAAAAGGAGGATTTTAAGTTGCTATATGCACATTTCCATAACAAAAAAATCTTTTTACCCTCCTTTAAAAGGGAAGATTACCAAAAATTATATGAAGAAAGTAGAAAAGGAAACATTACTTGCCCAAGTTGTCATCAAGAACTTGTAATGTACCTTGGTATTTTAAAACAACCACACTTTATTCATCGTACTGCTAGCCAATGTACAGGTCCTTCTGAGCTAAAAAAGGAAATTCCTATAAGCTACATTGAACGCGATGGTTTTCATCTTCCACAAGGTCGTGCAATAAATGAAGACACAGAACAAGCAAAATGGAAACATACTTCTACGTTAAAGAAATTAATACCATTTGTGAAAAAGAACACCACAAAGAATAAAACCTTTTTAAGTAACAAAAATCTTTTTCTTTCTTCTTCTCAGTATGAAGCTGTGACAACAATCGATGGTCCCCTTTTAGTTCTTGCTGGGGCTGGAAGTGGAAAAACACGTGTATTAACAGCTCGAACAGCTTATATGTTAACAGAAGGAAATATACATCCAAAAGAACTATTACTTGTTACCTTTACATCAAAAGCTGCTCAAGAAATGAAGGAACGTATTCAATCCATATGCAATCTTCCTCCTTCAACTTTAAACAACATTGTAATTGGTACATTTCATAGTATCTTTTATAAAATATTGCTTCATCACGACCGAGACAAATGGCTTCCTGATAAACTACTAAAATATGATTGGCAAAAGGAACGCATTATAAAAGAAATTGGACAGGCAGATGGATTAAATGAACAGGAATTTCCATATGACCAAGCACTTGGACAAATTGGTTATTGGAAAAATACATTAACATTACCAGAAGACGTTCGTCCTACTGATAAATTCGAACAACAAGTTCATACCTTATATGTAGCGTATGAGCAACGAAAAAAAGAACTGGATGTTTTTGATTTCGATGATATGCTTTTAGGGTGCTATGACCTCTTCAAAAATCAACCAGACATTTTAAATCGCTATCAAAATCGATTCCGCTATTTTTTAATCGATGAATTTCAAGATATCAACAATGTTCAATATAAAATCATTCAAATGATGAGCAAAAACTCCAACAATATTTGCGTCGTAGGGGATGACGATCAAGCTGTTTACTCCTTCCGTGGAAGTAATCCTTCCTTTATTCTAGAATTTAAGGAGCAATATCCAGATGCAAAAGTCATTACATTAAGCGATAATTACCGTTCGAACCATGAAATTGTAACGTTAGCAAATGATGTTATTCGTCATAATCAAGACCGTCATATCAAAAAAATGGAAGCTCAATATGCAGCAAAGCATACACCTATTTTCTTCTTCCCTTATGATGAGGAAGAAGAAGCAACGATGATTTTGACAGATATTAAAGAAAAAATAAAAAATGGGGCACAGCCAAAAGAATTTACAATTTTATTTCGGACAAACGTAGCATCAAGAGCCATATTTGAACGGTTATCTCAATCCGGTCTTCCGTTTAATATCGAACGTGATCAAGATTCTTTTTATGAACGTCGCCTTGTCCGTACCGTTTTAGGCTTTTTACGCCTTTCGCTTAACGGCGATGATGTAAAAGCAATGAATGATATTATACCTGCCCTCTTTTTAAAACAAAAGACCATTCAAGAATTAAAGGCACTAAGTATTTTAGAGGATTGTACAATCGTCCAGGCATTGACGAAACTAGAAAATCTACATGCTTTTCAACAAAAAAAATTACAAAAAATCGTTCCTCTTTTTCAGCAATTAAAACGCTTATCGCCAATTGTTGCGATTGAAACAATTGAAAAAGAAATGGGATTAAATGATTATATTAAAAAAAGAGGTAATGAAGGAAATGCTTTTGAGAAAGGCTCTGATGATATTCGAGATTTAAAGGTCGTTGCTAGAAAATACGATACCATTTTATCTTTTTTAGAACATGTTGATCATATCATTGGGCAAACAAAGGAAATGAAACAAAAGAAAAAACAAGAAAATGCCATTCAATTGCTTACCATTCATCGATCAAAGGGATTAGAAAATACATTTGTTTATATATTAGGTGTAGTAGATGGTTCTATCCCTCATGATTTCGCCTTAGAATCTTATAGAAATGGGGATAATACCTCAATTGAAGAAGAACGTCGTCTTTTATACGTAGCAATTACACGAGCAAAAGAATGTTTATATTTATCTATTCCACAAACAAGACGTGGAAAAATAACACATCCGTCTCGCTTTATTCGCTCTCTTTATGAAACAAAGAAAGAAGCTAAATTACAAAATAATAGCTGACCAATCTTGGTCAGCCTCTTCTTTTATCTAATATATCCGCTTTACTCTATTTCCACAACCACAACCACTTTTCTTTACTGCTGAATTTCCGGACGATTGTTGATTTTTGGAATTAGAACTTGAGCTTTTATAACTACTCATCTTCATCACCCTTTCAACTAACATTTACTTCATTTTATGATAGTCCAAAAGACATGTTCGCCCTTTTTATACCCATTTATTCACAAACACTTCGATAATTGCTCCTAAACCAGCCACACCAAAAATAATAATCACTATATTACTATATGGAATGAAAAAAAAGGCCAATACAACAACCGTTGCACACCACACTCCTGTACACCAATAGCAACTTAGTAACTCACCAAAAAAAGCTCGTATTCCCTTTCCCTTTACACGAATATACGTACTTTCTTCACCAGATGGTTCTGTCATTTGAAACTCTTCAATAAATGGATCACGAATAAACTTGGTTATTTTATCAAAAACGAGCAATCTAGTTAATCGAAAACTAGCTAATACTAATAAAATAAATTCTAACCAACTATCAATTTTCACGTTCACTTCCCCCCTTTTTGCTACATATGTATGATAATGTAATCTTGTCATATTCCCCTTCTCTTAAATGCCTATTTTTCATAGATACGAGCCTACAATCGTAACCGTTTTAATGCATTTACAATATCTTATTAGTGTACCTAAACTTACTGATAAGGAGTGAAAAAAATGAGTTGTGGAAATGATAGAGGTTCAAGATCAACCAATATTCATTCAAATTGCGTAGCAGAAGTTGTCAATCATATTAACGATATGCAAGAAGCTGTTCAAGAAGACGAAAGTTGCCCAACAGGTTGTCTAAATCCACTTGGCGGTTCTATGAGATCATTCAAGCCAGTGAACACTCGTCCATTTATACTGTTCACAAAAGAAGGTTTCCCATTTTCTATTTTTACAAATATAGAAAAAACAAACCAAGAAACACAATTAGGAGTTGACTGTGCAACTCAAGTTTTCCGTGTTGAAAGTGTTGATGGCAATTGCGCTACATTACGCGGATTAGTAATTGAACAAGTTTCAAAAGATGGTGATGGTGACAAAAACAACAGCCAGTATAATTACAACTATAACTACAGTTCCAGCAATAATGACAAAAACAAATTTGTAGACGTTTGTGATGCATTAGCAGACCCATTCAATAACCGTATTAGAGGAACAAATGCATGTGTAACAGTTGACTTAGATTGCTTCTGTTCTATTCAATGTTTAAACACATTAGATGATTTTATACCACTAGGATTTGTATAAAAAATTAAAAAAACAAAAAACAGGTTGTGCAAGAGGCACACCTGTTTTTATTTACATATAAAATGAAACTTCCAGCAGTGGGAATTTTCTTTCATCTCCTACTTCTGGTTAATTAAACCAATCGTACTTTTTACTAATACTTATTTCGCCCTTAAACTCCATTGCTTTTGCTACGTTTTGAAGGGCGAATCTTAGCGTCAGTTAGAGCGGAATAAAATAGTTGGTTCTAGCTTTTCTATTTATCCATTCGGTTGTACTCCTATTAATCACTAATGTTCCTAATAGTACCACCTACATTTTTTCGTTCTTACCAAACAATCATTCGAAGCGCTAAGATTTCATTAATTGGCACTGTAACAAAACCCATACTTTCTCGCCCTTGAATAAATAAAAGATCGTCTTTTCGCTTTGTAATATAGCCAACAATAGGTTCTCCATCTACTTCAACACTGCATAAAGGCTTTGGAATATAAGATGGTCTATTTAATAAATAATCAATTTTTTCGCTTATCTCCATGTCCTTAAATGTTTTCTTCTGAACTACTTTTGGCGTATGTTCCTCTATTAACAATTGCTCATCACTATTCATCAACTTTTGAAACTGTTCATTTTCTCTTTGTTCATTTTCCCTTTGTTCGTTTTCTATTTGTTCATTCTCGTCCTCTACTATTTCTTTTTTATTTTTCTCTTTTGTTACACGATAAACTTGTTGCATATTTACTTCCACATCTTTCACACCAGGTTGATGGATATACAATAATGGCTTGGAATAAACGGAGGAATTCTTTGATTCTTCTTTCATCTTTTACAACCCCCTACATACAAATTGCTCCTTAAAAATATATATGCAGAAGTAACCATATTTACAACAAAAAAGTGTTAGGTTAACCTAACACTTTTTTCTATCTTTTCATAATTATTATTTTTATAGAATGTGGAAGCCACTATCCACGTGAATATTTTCTCCTGTAATGCCACGAGCTAAATCACTTAACAAGAACATTGCTGTGTCGCCTACTTCTTCTTTCGTTGTTGCACGACGTAACGGGGCACGACCTTCAAATTCTTTAATTAATAAATTAAAGTCACCCACACCTTTTGCAGATAATGTACGAACAGCACCCGCAGAGATAGCATTGACACGAATACCATATTTTCCTAAGTCACTAGCTAAATAGCGAACACTTGCCTCTAAAGAAGCTTTTGCTACACCCATTACGTTGTAGTTTGGAATTGCTCTTTCGCCACCTAAATATGTTAATGTAATAATACTTCCGCCTTCTGTCATTAATTCCTTCGCTTCTCTTGCTACTACTGTTAATGAATAAGAACTGATGTTGTGGGCAAGTAAAAATCCATCGCGGCTTGTATTTACATATTCGCCTTTTAATTCTTCTTTATCTGCAAAGGCAATACAATGAGCCAATCCATGAATGATTCCCACTTCTTCTTTAATTCTAGCAAAACAAGCTTTCACTTGTTCATCATTCGTTACATCACATGGTAAAATAAGTGCTTCTGGATCAAGTGTTTCAACAAGTTTTCGAACACCACTTTCAAAACGTTCGCCCGCATATGTAAAAACTAATTTTGCTCCTGCTTTATGAAGTGATTGGGCAATTCCCCATGCAATACTACGTTGGTTGGCAACTCCCATAATAACAAACGTACGATCTTGTAATATGTTCATTAACTTTAACCCCTATCTGTTTATTTTTAGTACCTACTACTAAAACCTATTATAGTACATATTTCCATGATTTCAAATAAAAGATTTCAAAAACTTTATCTATGATACTTTGCAAATCTAATAAATTTGGATAAGATAAAAGGATGATAAGAATTTGTGCGCTTGAAAGGAGTAAAAAATGGGAAAAAATCAATCCAATCGTTTTCAAATAGATTTCGTCCTTATCTGCATTCTACTTGCACTAGCTACATTTAGTGTAATTGCAATAAGTGGTGCTCAACCATCACTACCTGAAAAACTTCAAGGTATTAATTTTGCTAGTAAACAAGCTTTTTGGTTCGTATGCGGCTCCATCATGATCGTTATTATGATGGTCATCGATTACGATCGCTATAAACAAATTGTTTGGTATTTATATGGATTTGGCATGCTTTTACTTCTAGGGTTAGAATTGAACGTTCCTGGTGCACTTGAGGCCAACGGAGCGGTTGCATGGTACGAGCTTCCTGTCTTAGGGAACTTCCAACCATCTGAACCAATGAAAATTGTTATGATTTTACTAATTGCCAAAATTATTTCAGAGCATAATGAACAACGACCGATTCGTACATTAAAAGATGATTTTTGGCTTATTTCAAAAGTAGCTATGGTTGTATTGCCACCTTTATTATTAATTGCCAGACAACCCGACTTAGGTCATGTAATGGTTATTTCAGCTATTACAGCTACAATGCTAATGGTTTCTGGTATTCGTTGGAGAATTATTATCATTGCCCTTTTAAGTTTCATCGGTCTTATCGCTCTTGCTGTATTTGTTTATTTTGCTTTTCCTGAATTTATTGCAGCAAACATAAAAAGTTACCAATTAGACCGTTTTTATGGCTGGCTTGCACCTTATGAATATCCAACTCAAGGCTTCCAGCTTATTTATTCTCTGTTAGCAATCGGATCTGGACAATTAGTAGGGAAAGGATATTTAGAAGG
>JBJEFI010000071.1:21634-44096 GCA_051873875.1 Bacillaceae bacterium
CCATTTATGAGTTATGGTGGTAGCTCTCTTGTATTCTCTTATATGGTTGCAATGGGACTTATTTTAAACGTTCGCTCTCGAACAAGAAAATATATGTTTGATTAATAGAAAAAACTGCAGGCGATGCTACCAAGAACGTTAGTGATTGGTAGGAGTACTCCGACAAGCGTTGGAGTATCAGCACTGAAAATCCCGATTTTGGATTTTTAAAGATGATGCGAACGTCTCGAGAAGGACAGCCGGAAGTTAGACCAAAAGAAAAACTGTAGACACTACTATCAATATCACGAAGCGATAGCAAGAAATATTGATAGTAAACTCTCGGCATGTGTTGGAGTACTAGCCATAAAAAGTTCGCCCTTAGACTTTTTTGGGAGGGTCAAACATCCCGAGAGAGTCAGCCAGAAGTTAAACAGATAGAAAAACCGTAGGCGATACTTTTGTTTCTCGTAACATTAATAAAAGATACTGAAGTAGTCATCCAAAGTTTTTTCATTTTAGTAGTTGTATTTCTTTTAAAACATTTATCTCCCTGCATTTTTTCCTATCATATTTAGAAACATGCAGGGGATTCTATTATAAAAAACTGTTTTATATTGGAGATGACTAATGATGAAAATCGACATTATCGGGGATATACATGGATGCTATGACGAATTTGTTTTACTTACAAAAAAATTATCTTATGATTGGGCAACCGGCATTCCCCTTCATCCAAATCGTATATTAGGATTTGTGGGCGATATTACAGACCGTGGTCCTGCTTCATTAAAAATGATTGAAATTGTGTTTGAATTAGTGATGATACACAAACGAGCATATTATGTTCCTGGAAATCATTGCAATAAGCTATATCGTTATTTTCTCGGTCGAAATGTTCAAGTAACACATGGATTAGAAACAACTGTTGCCGAATACAAAGCGCTTTCTTCTAAAAAACAAGATGAAATAAAAAATAAATTTATTACACTTTATGAAAGTAATCCGCTTTATCGTCAACTGGACAACAATCGCTTCATTTTATGTCATGCAGGCATTCGACAAAATTTAATTGGCAAATCGAATCGAGAAGTAAAAACCTTTGTTTTATATGGAGATATTACAGGAGAAAAACATCCAGATGGTTCGCCTGTTCGGCGAGATTGGGCGAAAGAATATAGAGGAAAACAGCTTATCATCTTCGGGCATACACCTGTAAAAGAACCTGTCATCTTAAATAATACATATAACATTGATACCGGCTGTGTTTTTGGTCATAAACTAACCGCACTTCGTTATCCAGAGTTAGAACTCGTTTCTGTTGACTCTTCAATGCCTTACGTTCCAGAAAAATTTAGATGAAGGAACTTTGCATTTATTAATACATACAGGTCTTACACATATTAATAAGCATACAAAAAGGAGCTAAATAATGATTTAGCTCCTTTTACTAATTACCTCATTCATATCACTCGCTAATGGAATGAAGAAGGATAATCTTGTTTGTAAAATAGGGTGGTAAAAATCAATTGCTTGGCTATGTAATGCTTGGCGATTTAATATATCTACTTTCCCTCCATATAAATCATCACCAACAAGAGGATAACCTCTATATGCCATATGAACACGAATTTGATGTGTTCTACCTGTTTCTAGCTGTAATTTTACGAGGGTCATATCTGCTAAACATTGCAACACCTTATAATGAGTAACGGCATGCTGTCCATCTTGACGCACCTCACGCTCAATAATACTTGTTTCTTTTCGTCCAATTGGCGCATCAATAGTGCCACCTTCTTCAAGAATAGTTCCATGAACAAGTGCAACATACGTCCGTTTAATCTCTTTTACTTGCTGTTGCATACTAAATAGGTGATGAACGTAACGGTTTTTGGCTACTAGCATTAGTCCTGAAGTATCTTTATCTAGTCGATTAATAATATGAACGGTACTTTGTAATCCAATCTTTTCATAATATCCTAATAAACGATTTGCTAATGTTCCGCAAGGATGTTCTCTCGATGGAATCGAAGGAATACCTGCTTCTTTATTAATGAGTAAGATAGATTCATCTTCATAGACAATGTCAAAAGGCTGGTATTCAACAATCATTTCTTCATTAGCGGCTTCCTTTGGAAATGTAACGACAAGTATATCATTTGCTTGAAGACGATAGCGAACCGTCAATGGTTGTCCATTAACGGTTATACTTCCACCTTTGTATTTAATATCCGTCAACGCTTGCCTTGAAATAGCCTTTTCTTTTAAAAAATCACGTATAATAACTCCTGCTTCTTGATCAGAAATTATCCACTGTAACGAAAATGGTTTCACTTATTTCCTCTACTTTCATCCTGTAATAAATGAATCTTTTACCCGCTTCCAAAACGGGAATGGACGATAACGAGCAAATCGTACTTTTTCTTTTGCAACTCGACACTGAATGGATTTCACATCTTCATGTAATAATGTTAATTGATCTATTGTTATTCGAAATTCATCTGCCCCTACTGGCTTCAAAATACATGTATGATGCTTTGGTAATACAAGGGGAGAACCAATTGTTCGGAAAACACGATTATTAATGGATGCCATCTCAGCGATTTGAATCACTTCTAAAGATGGATGAACAATTGCGCCTCCTAACGCCTTGTTATACGCTGTACTACCCGATGGTGTGGAAATGCAAACACCATCACCTCGGAATGTTTCAAAATGTTGTCCCCTAATTTCAACATCAATGACAAGTGTGCCATCTCCACTTTTAATTGTACATTCATTCATCGCTAAATAACGAGATGCTTTCATCCCATTGTTATAACGAATAAGAACTTCCACTAATGGATATTCCACTACTTGGTATGGTGTTTTTGCAATGGAAAGAACTAGCTTTTCTACCTCACTTGGTAACCAATCCGCATAAAAGCCTAAGTGTCCTGTATGTACACCAACAAACGCTGTTTTATCTAATCGTTCCGTATATTGATGAAATGCGTGTAGCAGTGTGCCATCTCCACCTATTGAAACGACTAAATCTGGACTTTGTTCATCCACTTCAAATGCAAAATCTGCTAAGTACGATTCAATCCTATCTTTTATTTCGTTTGAAATTTCATCTCCCTTTGATAATACGGCAAATTTCATTCCATTTCCCACCTTTGTTTATTTTCGCTCCTCGGAATCACTCTTTTGATCATGTTTTCGAGAAAACATGGCTTGTGCTTCCTGAATCTCCCCACGAATTGATGACATTTCTTCATCTAATGAATAAGCTGCTTCAGCAGCACGTTGCAATCGTTGACGAATATCTTCTGGAAAGCGACCGCTATATTTATAATTCAATGAATGCTCAATGGTTGCCCAAAAATTCATTGATAACGTTCGAATTTGAATTTCCACAAGAACATTACGCTCCCCATCAATTGTTTGAACTGGATACTTAATGACAATGTGATAAGAGCGGTACCCACTTTCCTTTTTTTCAATGACGTAATTTCGTTCTTCAATAATTTCAAAGTCATTTCGTCTTCTCAATAACTCTACAACAAGTTTAACATCATCTACAAATTGACACATAATTCGTATTCCTGCAATATCCTGCATTTCTACTTCAAGACGGTCAACAGGAATATTTTTACGAATTGCTTTATCCAGTATACTTGGAATCGGCTTCACTCTTCCTGTAATGAATTCAATAGGTGAGTGCTGAGACTTCATTTCAAATTGTGGGCGAAGACCTCTTAACTTCACCTTTAACTCACTGACAGCCTGATAATAAGGGGCTAAAAAATATTCCCAGTTTCGATCCATAGTCTCACCACCAACTACATATTTTTACTAATTGTTTTTTGAATGAAAAAACTTCCTTACCATTGTAGCACAAATAAAAAGTGTACTTAAGTCATTGCACAATTTCTTTTCTACACACATAATAAAAGGGACCTTTTCAATTAATATCTATATCCATTTATTTTAAAAGGAGACTTGATTATGAAACAAGAAATTGAAATCGAATTTAAAAATTTACTTACAAAAGCAGAGTTCCAAGCCCTTATGAAAAAGTTCAATATACAGCCTGCTCATTTCTTTAAACAAACGAACTATTATTTTGATACGAAAAAGATGTCCTTAAAAGAAGCAAATAGCGCTTTACGCATTCGCGAGAAAGACGATACATACACATTAACATTAAAACAACCATGTGCAACAGGATTATTAGAATCTCACCAAACTTTAACAAAAACAGAGGCACAACAGTTACTAGCTGGACAAACTGTTATTACGAGCCCAATGAAAGAAGTATTGAAGGAGTTACATATTGAGAGTGATGAGCTTATCATGTTTGGTTCCTTAACAACAGAACGTACAGAACTTACGTATAAAGAAGGGCTACTTGTTTTAGACCATAGCTATTACTTCGACTGCGATGACTACGAAATTGAATATGAAGTAACAGATGAGGAACAAGGAAAACAACATTTCCAAGCACTTTTAAAGGAACTTCACATTCCAATTCGGAAAACAGAAAATAAAATTAAACGTTTTTATATCGAAAAGAAAAAAAGAGAAAGAGAAAATGGATAACTTCCATCCTAACGCCTCTTAATCAAAAAAATAGCTAAAATCGCCCTTTCTATATGAAAATCACTATTTTTACATATAGAAAGGGAATTCTTAAAAATAATTTTTTCACCAATCTCCCTCCAAAAAAAATCACAAACAAGTATGTTTGTCAACACATCAGACGTTTGATTTTTCGAAATATTTAAGTCTTTTTCTTTGCTACATCATCCTTCTTTATATACAATAACGTTATATATTAAGCCGACTTTTCGTCAGTAGGAGTATTTATTCGTCTCTTACTTCATGATTAGCGAAGCAACCTTTATCCTTACTGACACTGCTCTCCCACTTACACTTCTTGTTATATGCTACATTTCTAAGCGAGAATATTAGCGTCAGTTTAAATGGATAAAGAAAACAGAATGGAAAGACAAGGAATTAAGTGAGTTAAGGTGAATATGGTGAAAAAACAAATTGGACTACAACCATTAAAAATGAAACGAAAAAGAAAGCGAAAAGTAAAGACAATCGAATTATTTGCCTTTATTGATCCGATCTGTAACGAATATTGGCGCTTGGAACCAATCATAAAAAAATTAACTTTACAATATGGACAATATTTCACATTACGATACATACTAGTAAACCAATATCGGCTACAAAAAGAACAACAATCAAATACGATTTCATTCATGCATGAATATGCTAAAAAACACCCTTCTACTAAAGAAAAACATTTTCCATATTATACCCTTTTCACAGCAATTAAAGCAGCAGAATTACAAGGACGTACATTAGGAAACTCTTTTTTTCGAAAGGTACAAGAATGTATTTTCCTTCAATATGAAAATGTAACAAACATCGATACAATCGATAAAATTGCACAAGTAACAGGACTGGATTTAGTAGAATTTAAAAAAGACATGGAATCTCCTCGTCTAATTGAAATGATTCACCGTGATGGAATGCTGAAAAAGGAAATGAAGGTAGATACACTTCCTGCACTTGTTTTTTTTCATAGCGATCATATACCGTGCGGCGTTACTGTTACAGGTGAACAAAGTTATGATATATACGTACACCTTCTCCAAGGTTTTCTCGAAACAAAACTAGAAAAACAGCCATTGCCTTCTCTTTCTAATCTTATTCAACATTATCATTTTGTATCAACAACAGAAATTATGTACATTTATCATATTTCGAAAAAAGACGCAGAACGTCAACTAAAACAGTTGATGCTTCAAGGAGAAATTACAATGATTCAACAAGAAGAAGAGACTTACTGGAAAAACATAAAATAATAATACGAGCCCATCCTACTAATGGTTGGTCAACGGAATTATTCTCTTACTAACTCTTTTTTTAATTTTAAGGATAAACGCTATTATTCATGAAGCCAAATAAATAAAAAACGTTTACAGGTAAAACAAAAAGGCTTAGCATACGCTAAGCCTTTTTGTTTTAATGTCTCTTTAGACATTAAAGGGGATGGGAGAAATTTTCACGTTCAAACAAAGGGGTATATGTGTTTGTGAATTAGTTCACATCTAGTATATTACATGAATTTAGGTCAGTTGACAAGTACTTGTTAAACCTTTCACAATTTCGTCACATTTCGACAAAATCCCCTGTTACTAATGATTTTTTAATGTATGAACTATTCGTTTTCAAATAGTAATTCTTCCATCTCTGTTAGCATTTCCTCAAATACTTTCAATGCTTCTTCAATTGGTTCTTTTGTTGTCATATCCACTCCAGCTTTTTTCAGTACTTCAATTGGATAATTAGAGCTTCCTGATTTTAAGAACTCTACGTAGCGTTCAACAGCAGATTCGCCTTCTTCTAAAATTTGTTTTGATAGTGCAGTTGCCGCACTAAAGCCTGTTGCATATTGATACACATAATAGTTGTAGTAGAAATGTGGAATGCGAGCCCACTCTAAACCAATTTCTTTATCAATGACAATATTTTCACCAAAGTACTTTTTATTTAAGTCATAATATAACTCTGTTAATAAATCTGGTGTTAATGCTTCGCCTTCCTGCGCTTTCTTATGGATAAGATGTTCAAACTCTGCAAACATTGTTTGACGGAAAACAGTACCACGGAAGCCTTCTAAATAATGATTAATTAAATACAAGCGCTGTGCTTTATCTTCTGTTGTTTTTAATAAATAATCATTTAGCAATGCTTCGTTGCATGTAGATGCTACTTCTGCTACGAAAATAGAATAGTCCCCATAAATATATGGCTGTGTTTTTCTCGTATAATAGCTATGAACAGAGTGACCAAATTCATGAGCAAGTGTAAATAAATTATTGACGTTATCTTGCCAGTTCATTAAGATATATGGATGTGTTCCATATGCTCCAGAAGAATACGCTCCACTTCGCTTTCCTACGTTCTCCATAACGTCAACCCAACCTTGTTCGTAAGCTTCACGTAAAATATTTAAATATTCCTCTCCCATTGGTTTTAAGCCTTTTAATAAATATTCTTTGGCTTCGTCATAAGTTACTTCCATTTTTACGTCTTTCACAAGCGGTGTATATAAATCATACATGTGAATTTCATCTAATCCTAATGCACGTTTGCGGATATCTACATAACGATGTAAAAGATGTAAATTATCCGTTACCGCTTCAATAAGCTGATCGTATACACTCTCAGGAATATTATTATTGCTTAAAGCTGCTTGACGAGCAGATTCATAATGACGAACTGTCGCATAAAAATTATCTTTCTTTACGACACCGCTTAATGTACTTGCAAATGTATTTTTAAATTTACCATATGTATCATAAACTGCTTCAAAAGCATCTTTTCGCACACGACGATCTGCACTTTCTAAGAAACGTGTGTAGCGACCATGTGTCACTTCTACTTCATGTCCATCTTCATCTTCAATGCTTGGGAATTTTAAATCCGCATTGTTTAACATACCAAATGTATTTGATGCTGTCCCCATAGCATCAGAAGCTTGTGCCAATAAAGATTCTTCTTCTTTTGATAATACATGTGGACGCTGCTGATTAATTTCATCAATTGCATGTTGATAAATGTTTAATTCTTTATTTTCCGAAATAAAACTTTGTAGTTTCTCTTCATCAATACTTAATAATTCCGGAACAATGTAGGCCATTTCACTGCCTGCTTTTGTATAAAGCATTTTTGCACGTGCATCATACCCTTGATAAAAAGAATTTGTTGTATCTTGATCATAACGCATATGAGAATATGTATATAATTTTCCTAAGCGCATTAAAATTTCATTTTGAACTGTAAAAAGAGCTAATAAAGTCTCACTTGATTCTCCTAATTTCCCTTTATATTCACTTAACTTTGGAAGCATTGCTTCGATTTCTTTAAATTCTTTTTCCCAATCCGCATCTGTAGCGAAAATATCTTCTAATTTCCATGTTAACTCTTTTGGAATTTCATTACGAGTTGGTAACTTTTTCACTGTTTTTTGCTCAGTCATTCTTCTTCCTCCTTTTAATTGTGTACATCTTATATTATTCTGTCTTTTTTATTGTATACCCTCCTTTAAGACTTTTTCAATTATTTTACAATATTCTTCATCTCTTCTTATTGCCTCTTCAATCCGTGTTGGAAAGACAGAAGAACCTATTTTTTGATATGTATCATCGCCTATCTTCTTTAGTATTCCTCCTTCACATAAAAAGAAAAGATACTCTCTTAACAATTTGTCCACTAAATCTTTTTCCTTTACAAGTGGTAACGTTCGAAACTTTATTTCCCCTCTTTTCGCTTTATTCTCTATGTAGCTTTTTACATCAAATAAATGAAAAGAATTTTCCATACCAATTGGGTGTAAGCAGTCCATTACTAAGTAGGTTTGCCAAATGATAATAGGGGTTTCAATGAAATAGCCATTGATTAACGGAATTGCTGCTTCACTAGGAAAACAGCCTGGTGGGAGTCCAAAAGAGTGAAGGAACATAATAAAAGACAGGAAATGGGGATAAAAATATTCATGGGCAAAAAGACGATATTTTTTCTTTTTCCTATTCCAGTTAACTAATAGGAATGAAAGATTGCTTTTCTTACATGTTACTAATTCATAAAAGCGTGTTGATTTTCTCGGAAATAAATGAATATGGCCATATACAAGTTGAGGGGAAAATGCAAATAGTGGAGAAAGCTGAATAAAACTGTCTTGTTCATTGGAGTAAAAAAGAAGCATATAACCTTGAGGTGTATAAATGGAGCCTAAGGATAAAAATGAGGTGATTTTTGCTGAAACAGTCCCAAGCCGTTTCCATTGATTACTACCAAAAATCCATAGTACATGAATATGTTGTTGATGATAACCAGCTGTTCGCTCAACAAAAAGCGATGCTGGAATTGTACTACATTGCAATTCTAATGCGACCTTGTTGCCATCCATTTGAAAATAAATATCGGCACGTTGCCCAATAGCATGAAAATATTTTTCTAATTCCACTTTCTTATTTTGTTTTTTCATCCACTCAAATAACTTTAATTTTCCTTCTAAATGAAGGCTACTTTCACCTTCACTACCACTGCATAAACTAGCTTTTTCATGAGCAAAATGAGGAATTTTCTTTGTTCCTACCTTTAAGTGCAACTTGCTTTGGCAAATAGGACAATAAAAAGAGATTTCTTTCTTCCACTTTAGTAAAGTTGATTTGTTTAAATGAGGGGTTAACATTACTTTTTCCCCTTGTTGATTGATTGCAACTAACATAACTACGCCTCCTTCTCTACTACATTTCCACATACCGCCCCATTCACCTTTCGACTATTTTGTGAATTCCTATCACAGCACCTTGATTAAAATAGTAAAAAACCTCCCTTTTACATAGAGAGGCTTACTTCTTTTATAGCAATGGTGATAATAAACGACTAAAGGATTCTGCAATACGTTGCCATAAGGAACGCTTCCGGAATACTTCTAACTCAATTTCATTTGATTCTTGAATATCATTTTTAAAGTCTTCTACTAGCTTACATGTACTATCTGTTCCATAAAGGAACGCATTTATTTCAAAATTTAAATGGAAACTTCTCATATCCATGTTAGCCGTTCCAATAGATGCTAATTTTCCATCTACAATAATGATTTTACTATGCATAAAACCATGCTTGTATTCATAAATTTTTGCCCCTGCTTCAAGCATTTCTTGAAAATAAGAACGAGAGGCGTTAAAAACAAGTTTTTTATCAGGGCGACCTGGCATCAAGATACGAACATCGATCCCAGCAATTGCCGCAATTTTAATAGCTGACAAAATGTCCTCATCTGGAATAAAGTAAGGCGTAGCAATCCAAATAGATTGACGTGCAGAAGTAATAAGTGCAAAAAATAATTGCTTTAACGTTTCCCATTCTGTATCTGGACCGCCAGAAATAATTTGCACGCCTCCCTCATCTTCTTTTCCACCAATGTTGTGCTCAATTGGAACGTATAATTCTCTATCAATTACTTCTCCTGTCATGTAGTACCAATCTTGCATAAAGATGAATTGTAGGTTTTGAACAGCATCTCCAACTACTTGTAAATGGGTATCTCGCCAAAAACCATATTGTTCTACCTTTCCTAAATACTCGTCCCCAATATTAATACCGCCAACATAACCGATGTAACTATCTATTACAATGATTTTACGATGATTTCGATAATTAATTTTATCGTTTAAAATCGGAATTTTCACAGGAAAGAAAGAAACCATTTGTACGCCTGCATCTTGCAAATCTCTCACATATGATTTTGGTAAACTTAAACTTCCTACCGCATCGTATAAGAAACGAACTTTAACACCTGCTTTTGCCTTACGTATAAGAATATCCTTTATCTGCCTACCAATCCCATCATCACGGACAATATAATATTCCAAATGAATATGCTTTTCTGCTTGTTCTAAGGATTCAATTACCGCATCAAACTTCTCTTGACCGTTTGTTAATACCTTTGTAATGGTTTTTTGAGAAATTGGGCTTTTGCTATGTTTTCTAGCCAAGCGATATACTAATGCATACTCTTTTAATATTTTCGTTGGACCTAAATCATCTCCACGCGTTTCCCAATACTTTGCATAAAGTAATTGGTCTTCCAATGCCTTCTTTTGAAACATACGCTTTCGTCTATAATTTTGTCCAAACCATAGATAAGCAAAAAAGCCGACTAACGGTACTAATGATAAAGCAATAATCCAAATAAGCGTTTTCGTCGGATTTCTATTTTCTAAGAAAATAATAACACCTATAAAAAAACTAGATACTGCAAAAAAAATACTCATAATACCCCATATATTTCCTATGGAGTCAGTTTTTTGAGCTGACAAAATGGTAACTTTAAAAAAATGATTAAAAAAATAAAGAAAAATACCAATTGCCACTAGAAAAATGATTAATTTAATAAATTTCTTCATATTATTCTCCTACCAAATTTGAGCTATATACACATTTATTGTAACACCAACATAATTTCTATACACCATTTGTTTTTAAGTTAAATAACCAGCCTATATTTTCTTTTAAAAAAGAAAAAATCGATTTCGAAGGAAATCGATTTTATTTTAAAGGAAAATTATTTGCAATCACTTCTAATGCATTTTCTTCAATAATTTTTTTCCCGTATTCTTCAATCCAATGAATCGTCCTTGTTGATTCATTTCCATATTCTGTTATATAACTTATAAACATATCAATGTCATCTTCCGATAATAGAAATTCATCAAAAATAAAATAGAGATAGTAATTATTCTCATACATAAATAAGCTACTTGCAAAGGAAGAATGTTCAATACGGTGAGCAAGTGAAATAATATCTTCAATATCTTCAAAACGCACTAAAAATCCAACTAATCCTTGCTCTTCTTCTAAATCTTCTTCAATTTCATCGCTGTCATTTGAGAATAAGGGATGAATGTCAGGCTTTTTCCCTAAATCAATTGGAAGTTCTATTTTCTTCCCATCATTAGATAGCTGCGCTTTTGTAACAACTATTTCCACACCTTTATCTAACACTTGAACTTGAATCCAAAGCGGACCTTCTACAACAAATTCATCTTGTAAATTGATTTCATTAATCATATCCCAAAATAATTGTTCACTTTTATCACGGTCTTCCCATATATCCTCTTTATTTAATCCACGTTCTTCCATATCTCTATAAGACATGTATAGTTTTACTGTATGATCATTCACGCGTTCAATATCCATATTAGCCACTCCCCTCCAATCGTATTATTGTGGCAATTCATGTTGCTAAAACAAATTCTACATTGTACACAGCGTGCTAATAATGCAAAAAAGTAGACCTCTTTTATTTTATATATGTTAATCTATACTAACATTTTTGCATGAAAGAATCTACCATTTCACTTTTTATTTTATGTTGCTTTTACAAAAAGGTAATCTATTTCTATTAAAAATACATATTTACCCATAAAGCCCGAATTATTTGACAGTTCAATCAATTGTTTCGTATAGTTATACTTACATTGATACTACACGGAGTTGATTTAGATGGCTGAAACAATTTTTTCACTTCTAATTATTATTGGAATTGACATTATTCTTGGTGGAGATAATGCCATTGTTATTGCCCTTGCTAGTCGAAATCTACCTAAGCATTTACAAAATAAAGCAATCTTTTTTGGGACAGGCCTTGCTATCCTTTTTAGAATTGTACTAACGATTACAGCAGTAAAGTTATTAAGCATCGCATATCTTCATTTAATCGGTGGCTTATTACTTATTTATATTGCTATTAAATTGATGATTGATAAAAAAGAAGAAGATGTTCACGTTAATGCTAGTACATCTTTATTAGGAGCAATCGGAACAATTGCCTTTGCTGATTTAATTATGGGACTAGACAATATTTTGGCAATTGCTGGTGCCTCTCACGGCAATTATTGGCTCGTTATCTTCGGTTTATTTGTATCGGTTCCTATTATTATATGGGGTAGTAAAATTGTCTTATACTACATGCAAAGATTCCCTCGCATTATTTATATTGGTGCAGCCATTCTTGCATATACAGCAGGTAATATGATCTCAACAGAGCAAAAATTAAATTTTATTTTTGATAATAATTTGTTTGTAAAAGCTATTTTTATTATAGCTATTATCATTTTCACAATCGTAACTGGATATACAATTAACAAACAAATTAATTCAAAAAAACAAATCATTCGTCCTTTGGGCCAAAAAAAATCAAGCTAAACTTCTCTACTTATTTAGCTTACAAATAAAAAAGAGAGGGTTTCCTCCCCCTTTTTTATTTGTTTATTCGTTCACAAGACGTTGCGCTTCACGTAATTGAAACGTCCGAACAGTACGTGGTAAGAATCGTCGAATTTCATCTTCATTGTAACCAACTTGAAGACGTTTCTCATCAACGATAATTGGTCTTCGTAACAAACCTGGATACTGACGAATTAACTCATATAATTTTTGCAAAGGTAACGTCTCTACTTGAACGTTTAATTCTTGAAAAATCTTTGAACGTGTCGAAATAATTTCATCAGTTCCACTTTCTGTCATACGAAGTATTCCTTTGATTTCATCGATTGACAGCGGGTCTGAAAAAATATTTCTCTCTACATACGGAATATTATTTTCCTCCAACCAAGCTTTCGCTTTTCGACATGATGTACAACTAGGCGAACTATATAATGTCACCATACTTGCCCCACTCCCCCAAATGGTTTAAGTATAAATTTGATAAAAAAATATTAAGTTAAAATTTATACAATCTTATTATAACCTAAATTTTTTGAATTTTATATAGTTTTTTGATAAAATAACTTAAAAAACTTATACATAATTTATACAGTAAATCCACCCTAATTATTTTAATAAAAATTATAATCTGACTATTTTGACTTCCTTTTTTCTTTTTTCTTGATTACAATATAAGAAGGAGAAAGGAGGCTTTTTCATGACAAACTTTGTTATTGATTTTATTATTTTCGCGATTTTAGTTATTGGGATTACCGCATTCTTAAGTATTTTTACAAATGCAATAGGAGAAAAAGTTTTCGGAAGAAAAACTCGTACGATATTCACTTCTAAATCACGTAGCATTCAAAAAGGTTGGAATGCGGTTGGTGGAAAAGGAATTTATAGAAAAAAATTCTATTAAATAAAAAGAAGCTGATAAAAGTCAGCTTCTTTTTATTTATGTTCTTCTTGATATTTTTTAAATTCAGCTTCCGAGCAAAGTACGAAATGTCCTGGACGAACTTCACGTAATTTTGGCTCTTCTTTACTATAATCATGTTGTGTTGGATCGTATACAGTACGTCTTCTTTGACGCTCATATGCTGGATCTGGAAGTGGAATCGCAGATAATAGTGACTTCGTATATGGATGAATTGGATGATTATATACTTCTTCACTCTCTGCTAATTCTACAATACGACCACGATACATTACCCCAATACGATCACTAATATATTTGACCATTGATAAGTCATGGGCAATAAACAAATATGTTAATCCTTTTTCACGTTGTAATTTTTTTAATAAATTAACAACTTGTGCTTGGATTGACACGTCTAATGCTGAAATTGGCTCATCGGCAATGATAAATTCTGGATCAACAGCTAATGCACGAGCAATTCCGATACGTTGGCGTTGTCCACCAGAAAACTCATGTGGAAAACGATTTGCATGCTCACGGTTTAATCCTACTGTTTCTAATAGTTCGTATACTTTATTCATGCGCTCTTCTTTATTTTTTGCTAAACCATGAATATCAATACCTTCTGCAATGATGTCAGCTACCTTCATACGAGGATTTAACGATGCATATGGATCTTGGAAAATCATTTGCATGCTACGATTAAATTGCTTTAATTCTGATTTTGACATTTTACCATGCACATTTTTCCCTGCATATTTTACTTCCCCATCAGTAGCATTATATAAACGAATAATAGAACGTCCTGTTGTGGATTTACCTGAACCTGATTCACCTACTAAACCAAACGTTTCTCCTTTATAAATATCGAAAGTAACGTCATCAACTGCTTTTACTAAGCCATGACCAGATCCAAAATATTGTTTTAAATGCTTGATTTCAACAAGTTTTTGTTTATTTGACATTAGATGCAGCCTCCTTCATGCGCTCAATACGATTTACCACTGCTGCCGGTGGTTCTACCTTTGGTGCATCTGGATGTAATAACCACGTTGCTGCATAATGAGTATTGCTCACTTGGAACAATGGTGGCTCCATTTCATAATCAATCTGTAATGCTTGTGGATTACGAACTGCAAATGCATCTCCAACTGGCGGCTTTAATAAATCTGGTGGCGAACCAGGAATTGAATATAAATCATGACCTCTGCTATCTAAGTCTGGCATAGATGCTAATAAGCCCCATGTATACGGATGTTGTGGATTATAGAACACTTCATCAACTGTACCAATCTCAACAATTTTTCCTGCATACATAACAGCTACTCGGTCTGCTACGTTTGCTACTACCCCTAAATCATGGGTAATAAAAATAATAGCAGAATCTGTTTTTTCTTGAATATCTTTCATTAATTCTAAAATTTGAGCTTGAATTGTAACGTCTAACGCAGTTGTAGGCTCATCGGCAATTAATAATTTCGGATTACATGCTAGTGCCATCGCAACAACAACACGTTGACGCATCCCACCAGAAAATTGGTGTGGGTATTGTTTTACACGCTCTTGTGCATTTGTAATACCTACTAATTCTAATAGTTGAATTGCTTTTTTCTTAGCATCAGCCTTATTCATCTTCTGATGTTTTACAAGTGGCTCCATAATTTGCTTTCCAACTGTCATCGTTGGGTTTAATGATGTCATTGGATCTTGGAATATCATCGCAATTTCTTTTCCACGAACATGTTGAAGCTGTTTATCGCTATATTTGGCTAAATCTCGACCTTCAAATAGGATTTCTCCACCTTTAATTCGACCTGGTGGCATTGGAATTAACCCCATTAATGCTTTTGATGTAACAGATTTACCTGAACCTGATTCTCCAACGATTGCCAATGTCTCCCCTTTTTTTAGGTCAAAGCTTACGCCACGAACTGCTTGAACCTCACCAGCGTGGGTATCAAAGGAGACTTGTAAATTTTTAACTTCTAATAATTTTTCCATTGTTTTCTACTCCTCCTATTCCCTATTTACGCATTCTAGGGTCGAATGCATCACGCAATCCGTCTGCTAATAAGTTAAAACTTAATACTAATAAACTAATAACAACGGCTGGAATGAATAACATATGTGGATATGTTTGAATTGATTTAAAGCCATCATTTACTAGTGAGCCTAGCGATGCTGAAGGCGGCGCAATCCCTAATCCGATAAAACTTAAAAATGCTTCAGCAAAAATTGCAGCAGGAATAGTCATCATAATCATGATGATAATAGAACCCATTACGTTTGGAACCATATGTTGTGCAATTAACTTTGTACTAGATGCACCTAATGTACGTGATGCTAATACAAACTCTTGGTTTTTTAATTTTAATACTTGCCCACGAACCATTCGCGACATTCCGATCCATCCCGTTACCCCCATGGCAAGGGCTATCGATAAAATACCTGGATTCTTAAAGATTAAGATAAATAGCATAACAAGAATCAAGTATGGAATACCTTGAAGAATTTCCGCAATACGTTGCATAATTGTATCTGTACGTCCACCGTAGAAACCAGAAATCCCACCATAGGCAACCCCAATCACTAAGTCAAAAGCAGCTGCTAATAAACCGATAGCAAGTGATACACGTGTACCAGACCATACACGAGTAAATAAATCACGACCTAAGTCATCTGTACCAAACCAATATTCCGCATCTACATTACGCGCTTTATATTGGTCAACACCATTTCTATCTGTACCATCAAAACCAGGAATAAAGCTTAATGCTTCAATTTTTGGTGGTAATTTTGCATGTTTTAAATTTTGATCACTATACTTATAATCAGTCATCATTGGACCAAATGCGGCAAAAAACATAATAATGATAATGAACACTAAGCCCATTATAGCTCCTTTATTTTTAAATAAACGTCTTCCTGCATCTTGCCAAAAATTTAAACTTGGACGTTGAATGACTTCATTATCAGTTAAACTCTTGTTAGCAGGTTGAAACAACTGAGCTGGAATTTGATTTTCTTTTAAGTTATTCATTACTTACTACCTCCTGCTAAACGAATACGAGGATCGATAATTCCGTATAAAAGATCGACAATAAAAATAATAACAATTAATAATGCACTATAAAATAGTGATGTACCCATAATAATTGCGTAGTCATTCATCACAATAGAATTAGTAAATTGTTCCCCTAATCCTGGTACAGCAAAAATGCGCTCAATAACAAGTGTACCTGTCATTAAGTTAACAGCCATTGGCCCTAAAATTGTGATAACCGGAATTAACGCATTACGTAATGCATGTTTGACCATAATACTACCACCACTAATTCCTTTAGCTTTTGCTGTTAAAATATAATCAGAATCTAGCACTTCAATTAATTCTGTACGCATAAAGCGAGCTGTCGTTGCAATAACAAATACAGATAATGCTAATGTTGGTAGAATTGTATATTCGAAGCCTTCCCAGAAAGCAACTGGTAGTAACTTCCATTCAACCCCTACGTAATATTGTAATAATCCGGCAAAAACGAATGATGGAATCGAAATTCCGAGTACTGCTAGAAAGGTAGAACCATAGTCTATCCATGTGTTTTTCTTTAAGGCTGCAAAGGCTCCTAAAAGGATACCTAATATTGTTCCCAATAGCAATGCCTGCCCACCTAATTGAGCAGATGGTCCAATACGGTCTTTAATCATAGATGCAACTGGACGATTATCATATTGGAAAGATACGCCTAAATCACCTTGCAACAAATTACCGATGTAGCGAACATATTGTACTGGTACAGGGTCATTTAATCCGTATTTTTCTAATATCATTGTTTTTTGTTCAGCTGTTAATTTTTCTTGGTTTTTCAGAGGTGAACCTGGTAATAGCTTCATTAAAAAGAATGTGAGTGTTGCAATTAGAAACAGTGTAATAACCATGTAAATAATACGTTGAATAACATAACGTGTCACAAAAAAGCCCCCCTTTTATATCACTTATTTTTTGCAAAAGAAGAGTACATGCAAGAGCATATACTCCTCTCTGTTTCATTTTATTTGTCTTACTTCGAAATATACGTCCATTTGTACGTATAATCTCCACCAAACATATGACTATATAAGTCTTTTACAGATTTATCTTGAACAAATGATAAACCACGTTGGTAAATTGGTGCAATTGCTGCATCTTCAGCAATTAAAAGTCTTTCAGCTTCTTGTAAGTTAGCCCAACGTTTTGCTAAATCTTTTTCTGATTTTGCCGATTTCACTAACTCATCATATTTTGCATTTGAATAACTCATTTGGTTATGACCGCCATCAGTAACGAACATATCTAAGAATGTTGTTGGGTCTGGATAGTCTGGTCCCCAACCAGAAATAGACATATCATACTCTTGTTTTGATTCTAAATCTAACTTTTGTTTGAACGGTTGTTGTTTAAGTTTAACTGTTAAGCCAGGTAAATTTTGTTGTAATTGCTCTTGTAAATATTCACCTAACATCTTCGCAGAACCTTCACCATCAAAGTTTAAGATTTCTAATGTTACGTCAGTTACGCCAATTTCTTTTTTCGCTTCTTCCCAAAGCTTTTGCGCTTCGTCTTTGTTATAAACGTTCATATCTCCATTTAAATCACGGAAATCTTTACCGTCTGGACCTTTTAAGAAATTCTTTGGTACGAAGAAGTTTGCTGCTGTTGAACCATTATTTAATACAACATCTACAACTGATTCTTTATCAAACGCCATGCTAATTGCTTTACGAGCTTTTTCATTTGCTAATACGTTGTTCTTTTCATTTAAGCGTAAGAAATAAATAGATGCATCTGCTTTCGTTCCAAAGCGTTCGTCTTCTTTATACTTATCAACAAACTCAGAAGATATTGTTGTACGATGAATTTTGCCAGAATCGAATAAGTTTACTGCTGCTGCAGTATCTTTTACGATATTGAAGTTAATTTCTTCCAACTTCACTTCTTTTTTATCCCAATAATTATCATTTTTCTCTAATTTAAAGCTTTGCTCATGTTTCCATTCGCTCATTTGGAATGGACCATTGTATAACGTTGTATTTGCTTCTAAAGCAAATTTATCGCCTTGTTCTGTTATGTATTTTTCATTTTGTGGATAGAATACTGGGAATACTACTAATTTGTCAAAGTAAGGAACAGCATGTGCTAACGTTACTTCAAACGTTGTATCATCAATTGCTTTTACTCCTAATTCGTCAACTGGTTTTTTCTTATTGTTGATGTCTTCTGCATTTTTAATGTCGAACATGATATATGCATATTCAGATGCTGTCGCTGGATCAACTACGCGCTTCCATGCATATTCAAAGTCTTTTGCAGTTACAGGCTCCCCATTTGACCATTTTGCATCGCTACGTAATTTAAACGTATACGTTAAGCCATCTTCGCTAACAGTATGTGATTCAGCGATACCTTTTTCTAAAGCATCATCTTTTCCTAAGCGATATAGACCTTCCATTACGTTTGTCATTACTTCAAATGACACCGCATCTGTTGCTTTTGCTGTATCCATTGATGGAATTTCAGCTGTTGCAACTAGGTTTAATACTTGCTTTACTTCTTTCTGAGATCCTGCTTCATTTTTATCATCACTGCCGCAACCAGCTAATAAAGCACTAGTAGCTAAGACAGATGACAATAAGATCGATGTCTTCTTCTTCATCTTTTGTCCCCCTAGTTGTGTTTATTTTCAGAAACTTTAGACTTCGATTACAAGAAAATTGTAACTCTTTGTCGTTTCTTAAAGACTATTATACAATTTTTTAAACAATTGTGAATACACTTTTTGTATTTTTTATAGAAATTTTTAAAGAATAATGTATTTTCTGCTTAGACTGATAATTTTTTTTTATCGTTATAAATATTTAATTATTATTATATGAAAATTTAAATATAACCTTAATTAACATTTCCGTTGCTTTCTATAAACATTCCCCTATATGATAGATATATCTATATCAAAGGAGATTTTTGAAATGAGCAAGTGGAAAAAAGCATTATTTTTTGTCGGGGGGACTTTATCATGCACCTCTCTTTTCTCTCTTTTTACGATGAAAGAAACATTTTTGTTAACCTTTATTAATTCTACCTTCATCCTTTCTCTTTTCTATTGTATTGTCGGTGGATTTTTACTTGTCGCAGAAAGTGGATTTTTTAATGTCACACTTTATGGGTTTAAAAAATTATTTAAATCCAATAATAAGAAGGAAGTACAATTAATAGAAGAACATGAAGGTAAAGAAACGACACACGATTTAAAAGAAAGAATTTTATATGGACGCTATCAATTTTCAATTACAAGATTATTTTTATATACAGGATTAAGTTTAACGATCCTTACAACGATTTGGAGTTTTTACTTGATTTAACCGTTTTCCTATTTTCTTTTTTACGAAAATATGATAAAATCAAACAAATTTATATAAGCAATCAGCAAGGAGAAAGAAAAGTACTTTTTGTTACCCTTTCAGAGAGCCTGTGGATGGTGAAAACAGGTAGGTGTGCAAGGAGGAATGGGCTTTTAAGCTCCGTACCGAACAACAAGTAGGCTACGGCGTTTCATCTAGCGTTATATAGATGCAAGCATTTGCTTGACTAAGCGATTTCGTTTATCGAAATAATTAGGGTGGCACCACGGTCATTCGTCCCTATCTTTTATAGGGAGGAATGGCCTTTTTTGTTTTTCAACAAAAGACCAAAAATATCTATATATGGCTAAACACATATACTCTCTTATTTTTAAATTAAAGATACATTTTTTAGGAGGATTTTCATTATGGCAACTATTTTTTCAGGTATCCAACCAAGCGGAAATTTAACATTAGGAAATTATTTAGGTGCAATTACACAATTTGTAGAATTACAACATGAACATGAATGTTTCTTTTGCGTTGTAGATCAGCATGCAATCACAGTTCCACAAGACCCTGTTAAATTAAGAAAACAAACTCGAAGCCTTGCTGCCCTTTATATTGCAAGTGGTATTGATCCAGAGAAATCAACAATCTTTATTCAATCTGAAGTACCAGCTCACGCTCAGCTAGCATGGATTTTACAATGTCATGGTTACATGGGTGAATTAGAACGTATGACTCAATTTAAAGATAAATCAAAAGGGAAAGATGCTGTTTCAGTTGGTCTATTTACGTATCCAACTTTAATGGCAGCCGATATCCTTCTATATAATTCTGAAATTATTCCAGTTGGGGATGACCAAAAACAACATATTGAATTAACTCGTGATATTGCACAGCGTTTTAACAATAAATACCGTGAAATTTTCACGATTCCAGAAGCTCGTATTCCAAAAGTTGGTGCTCGTATTATGTCACTACAAGAGCCAACTAAGAAAATGAGTAAGTCTGATGAAAACCAAAAAGCAATGATTACAATGCTCGACGATCCAAAAGTGATTGTAAAGAAAATTAAAAGTGCCGTAACAGATTCAGATGGTGTTGTAAAATATGACAAAGAAAACAAGCCTGGTGTTTCTAACTTATTATCTATTTACTCCATTTGTTCAGGAAAATCGATTGAAGAATTAGAGACAATGTATGAAGGCAAAGGCTACGGTGTATTTAAGGAAGATGTTGCCCAAGCTGTTGTCGACATTTTAGCTCCAATTCAAGAACGTTACCAAGCGTTAGTAAATTCAGCTGAGTTAGATGACATTTTAGACCGTGGTGCTGAAAAAGCAAATAAAGTCGCATTTAAAACATTAAAAAAAGTTGAACGTGCAGTTGGCTTTGGTAGAAAGCGATAAGAAAAAAAGATGTAAGGATTTCTCCTTACATCTTTTTAATTTACTTTTTGCTCATTTTCCATTTCCCATAGCTTTTCAAAAAATGGTTGTCCTTTTACAATTTTTTCACACAAACTTTTATGTCTATTTCCCCAACCAATTTTCGTTTCACTATAAAGACGGCTCCATATTTCTTCAAAAGATAGTAATTGAATCTCATTATAAGAACAAGGATTCCACTCCATATACCAATAACGAATTTCCGACGGATTACGAGTTGTATGTAGTTGATCTAGCGCCATAAATAATAATTGTTTCAATTGTCTTTCTCGTCTTGTTAAACCATTCATCATATCCGGTGAAGGAGATAAAATATGGTGTTCTTTTTCACACTCAATTGTATGAAATGTATAATTTGTTGATTCCAATCCCAACAACATGTCATATACCATCTGCTCTTGTCGTGGAATAAGCCTGCTCTTTCGAATTGGAATATTATACCCAATTGTATCGACAGCTAAAATACCTAATCCATCTGAGAGGATAAAACAATAATCCAATTGAATACGCTCATGATTACGACGAACATAGGCTTTTTGATAAACGTCTTCTAGAAGTTGTCGAGGTAACTCCATTAATTCGTTTTCTATATATTGAAATAACGACGATTCTACTTTTATAATAGGGACTTGGTCTAACAATTCTACACTGTCTTCTTTACGCCATTCATAGAAATGACAGACATTATATCCATTTTCTTCACCTTCAAACCAGTTTACCCATACATCGTGTAGATATAGCATTTATACCCCTCACTTCATATCTAGTATTATGTATCAGTATGGTCAGACTTCCTGTTATTTATTCCAATATTGTACAACTGTATATATTATTCATGGCATTAAAAAAAAATTCCTCTAAAGACAATCCGACAAATAACCAAGAGAACAAACAAGAACATACAAGTAGAACCAATCATCAAATAGGATAAATAAAAAAACACGCTATAATC
>JBJEFI010000072.1:0-10080 GCA_051873875.1 Bacillaceae bacterium
TACATAAGCCATCACCAACATGGCGTAAGAACCAAATCGACTTGACGTCTACAACTCTTTGTATGGCCACTCGCTTTATAGAGCATTTCGCACCTGCTTTATATCCCTTGATTAACTCTCCTACTTTTTCTTTTAATAAAGTATAGAATATCTTATCTTCTTCGGTACGAACAGAAATCTATTTCTTAATCGCATGTTCCATCTGATCCGCTTTTGTTTCCGGCTGTAATAAATGTCTTTCATTTTCAAACGGACTTTTTATAACATGTACTTAAATACATGAATAATTTCATAACTACAATTACAATTCAAATATTTAAATTATGCTTTGGGTAACATTTCATGAAAAACCTTATATTTCTCAAGAATATTTATTAAAGAACCTTTATCTTTTATTTGACTGTAATCTCCGCAAAAACAAATTTCATGACAAATTGTATAATTATTATCTAATATTACATTGTCTTGAAATTCGAATATCATTCTACAAATGGGACAAAAAAACTTCTCCATAATAATTACGCTACTCCTTTCTAGGTAAATTCATCATAATATTAAACACCTTCTCGCCAATTCGAAACAAAAAATCTTTTCATACCAAAGGTCCTTCGAGCTTTTTTATGAGTTCATCCATACAAATAATTTAGGGATTGGTTATAAAATACCAATCCCATAAATAACTAAATGATTCTATATAGTTTATATTGCTTCTATTCGTTTATTTCCATCCAATCATGGCTTGTTGAGGTTACAACTCGATAGCTAACGCCGATTTTTTCAAAATACTTCATAGCGCAGAGAATTTTCCTCTTCTCTTGTGGAAATCGAAGATCTTCAAGCTTTACGCCACCCTTTGTTTCTCTAACCAATTCAAGTTTAAATTTCCCATTGTATTTTCTAACAATTGCCCAGTCAGGATTGTAATTCCCAATAATTTTGGGAAGATAAATCTTAAACTTTGGTGGAAACTTAAAGTAAAGGATGGTATTACCCTTTTCTATATCTGGTTTAATTAGATTTTCAATAAAATCACGTTCAACATCCGAATCGACTTGAACTTTATCATATAATCCTGCTTTACCAGCGTCAATTAATTCTCTTTGAGGTTGTTTAACCATCTTAGGGAAGAGAGTATCCAAAGCATAGATTTCAATATTTTCATCGATTTCAAATTCAATATTATCAACAATATGATCACTTACTGTAATTCGAATTTCCGAAAGGAAAGTTGATATCCAACCTTCAGGATTATAGAATATCTTTTCTTTCTGTTCTTTACTAATGCGCTTAAAGACTTCCACTATCGTTTTTTTCGTTAGGTTAGTCTCATTCGCAGTTCGAGTAATAAAATCTGGAATTGGATAAATTGATTTTTCAACCTGTTCAATTTGTTTCTTTGGCTTTTCTGCTTTTTCAACCTGAAATTTAATTTGCTCAAATTTCTTTACTGTGATTTCATTGGTGAATTTTACATAAGGTTCCCCGTAGAGTTCCCCCATATGAAGTACTTTAAACCCACGTAACCGTTCATCTTTTGTCTTTTTCTTTAGGTCGTCTCCAACTCCAACAATAAATTCAAAATGATTTTTCTCTCCTCTGGAATCTTCCACTTCTATTTTGAGTTTTGCTGTCTCTCCTTCAATAGAAACGAGAGAGATTTTATATTCACACATTATAAAGCGGCCTTTTGTTATTTCAATAAGCGGAGATGGAAATTTTGCGTTATTAAGTCTTTCAACACACTGTTCAATTAATCTATCAGTGTCCACAAGAACTTTATATGACATCTTTTTATTTAGCTTCTTCCAAAACTCATTAAAATCTTCTGACCTATAAATATCATCTCTTCTGTTTACTTCACTCGATTCAGGTGGCTTTGGAGTTGGTGGTGCATTTACTCCATCCTCAATATATTCTTGTTGTAATCTAGATACAAAAGATTCATATTGCTCATTAGCAACAACTGTTAATACATTTACATCATGATTATCCGCTCTCTTACCACTTTGATCAACTGATAGACGTAATCCCCTGCCAATTTCTTGTCGTTTTTTCATAGTTGAACATGTTTGATTTAATGTACATATCTGGAATACATTTGGATTATCCCAACCTTCTTTTAATGCTGAGTGGGCAAATATAAAAGAAACTGGTTCATCAAAACTCAGAAGACGTTCCTTTTCTTTCATTATTAGTTCGAACGCCTGCTTTTCCATATCACGTTGCTTCTTATTTTTCCCCTCAGTATCTACTGCGTCTTCTTCAGGTGAATCTATTTTTGGCTTTGAAAAGTAACCCTGTCTTACTTCATTAGCGTATAATTCTTTAAATTCATCATAATTATGTTTTAATCGTTCAAAACTTTCATCAAATAATCTTTTTATCATTCCATCAGGAGCAGTGTAATTCTTCACTTTATCAATAAAAAATAAGGAAAGTACTTTTATACCTTGAGCTTTCAATGCTTGTTGGCGTTGCATATGAACACTAACGGTTCTTTCTATTTGTGCTCTAAAAACACTCTCTTTTGATAACATGGAATCATTAACAGTTAAGCTAACTCCATTTTCAAATTCTATCAATTGGTCTTCTTCATTTTTTCCATAACGTATATCTTCGACAACGAATTGTTTGTAATCTGGATTTTTCGTTTTTGCAAATAGGTTATCCCCTTGTTTTAACAAAATATCTCTTTCAACTAATTGTCCCTTATCCAATACCAAAGCCCTTAATAAAGCAGATATTGGCTTTCTCCTTATTTCAATTAAGCGAAGGATGCCCTCATTAAGGTTGCCTAATTCCGAAATTCCAATCACTTCAATTTGTTTAACTAAATTGTTCTTAAAAGCATCAATTGGTGTTAACCGGTAAACTAGATTTGGAGTTTCCCTATGCGTTGCTGAATATCTTAATACAAATAAGGGTTTTAGTGTTCGAATCGCTTCTTTTGCTTTATTAGTTTCAAAATTTTGAGCTTCATCCAAAATTATTATCGGTCTTGTTGCCTGTATATACTCATATGGTTTCCATTCACCCTGAAGTTTTTCTGTATGTTTAAAGATATTATTGCTAGCTTTATTAAATGAATCTATTGTCATAACCATTACAGTTAAATCATTACTATTTGCAAAAGTATTCAATTCACCTATTTTTGCACTATCATATTCAATAATAGCAACATCTTGGTTATCGTATAACTGCCGAAAATGATTTCTCATTGTCTTTAGGGATTTAATAACCCCTTGATAAATAGCAATACTTGGAACAACAACTAGAAATTTTGTCAATCCATATTTCTTTTTCAATTCATACATTGTCCGAATATAAACATAGGTCTTTCCTGTTCCTGTCTCCATTTCAATCGTAAAGTGTGGAACACGGACTGAATCGTTCCCAGCCACTTCAAGTACCATGCCATCATCAACATACAAGTCGTCTGAAAACTCCAGTTCACTTCCCCGACTTTCATCATTGTTTCTTTCTTGTACTCTTTGGAGGTTTTCAAGTAATAAAATCTCATCTAAAAATTCATTAGGGTGAAAGTTTGGGGTAAAGTCGTTCATTGTGCCGGCAGGTATTTCAATTTGCTCTTGGTAAGGTATTCCTTCAAACAAATCAACAACACTAGAGATAGCATCTAATTGGAATTGCTGATCAGGATTGTATTGTAAAGTTAGTTTTTTAGCCAATTAGTCCACCCCGTCAAATTGTTTTTACGCTCAATGATTGACTAAGTTGTATTTTTTGTTCATTCGTCAAAGCGTCATCCATACAAATAAATATTGCTTTTTTATAATTCAAGCATAAAAGATTTGTTAATTTTTCTTGCACTGTATTGTCTAAGCATACTATTAAATTGAATGGAACATCTGCATGATTAACAATCCATAATTCATTAGAATCCCTTAGAATATGTTGAATGGAACTATCCAGTTTGAAACCATGAAGAAGCATCATTTCTACAATAATGTCCATCTGATTTGTATTCTCAAAGAATTGCGTAGAATTAAACAAATCTATAGTCATATCCAACTCTGACACGTCATTTCCCTTGTAACCTTCCCATTTTCTTAAATTAGATTTACTTAGCTGATAAACAGCAAATCCTTTGTCAATATTGTTAAGTTCTAAATTTTCATTATTTATCCTGTTTAAAACTCTTCTCAATCTTTCTTTAGTAACATTTGAGATAGTACCAAAGGTTTTGTTATTTATAGTTTCAGGAATCTGAACTAATATAAATTGTCTATTTCCTCCGTCTTCCTTATTCATTTCTAATACAGCTTCACCTGTAGTGCCAGACCCAGCAAAAAAATCCAGAACTATATCATTATTAGTGGCATCAGTAGCTAACTGAAGAATTCTCTTTATTAATCTTACAGGTTTCGGCGTATCAAACGGTGTTGGAGTATCGGGAAACAATTTTTTTAATTCCTGTGTAGCTTCCTGATTATCACCAGCTTCACTTCTTAACCATATTGTGTTAGGCACACTTCCATCCTGAACCTCTGATAAAAAAATCTTTTGGGCAGGCATATTGTTCCCATCCTTACCAAACCAAATTCTGTTATCTGTTAACAATCTGTTAAATGTTTCTAACGCCGGAGCCCATTGTCTACCTGGTGATGGATAATGAATTTTACCACTCGGTGTCTTAATAGGGTACGAATGATTGGCCGCTTTTGTTTTTGAAGTTAAATCTCCCGCTTTCCAAGGTCCACGTGGATCATTATCAGGATTTTTATACTTCGAATTTTGCTCTTGCGTTCTTGGCAAAAGTCGTCGATTCCACCCATCCTTATCACTACTCGATTGCTTTTTTTTCTTTGCATATACCAAGATAAAATCATGCATGTCACTAAAATAAAGAGCATCATTTTGAGGTGAATATTTTTTTTGCCAGATTATATTAGTCACGAAGTTCTCTTCACCGAATATTTCATCTAATATTTTTTTTAAATTTGCTTGTTCGTTATCATCAATACTTACAAAGATTACACCATCATCTTTTAGTAAATTTCTTGCTAATTTTAAACGAGGATAAATCATATTCATCCAATTAGCGTGATATCTTCCATTTGCTTTTGGATTGCTAGTTAATAGTCCTACTTCATCGACCTGCCCTGATTTTTGTAGGTATTTTTCAACTGAATCTTTATAGTCATCTTTGTATACAAAATCTTTACCTGTATTATAAGGTGGATCAATGTAGATACATTTTACCTTACCAGCATAACTCTTCTGTAAGATACGAAGTACTTCTAAATTATCGCCTTCAATAAATATATTTTTAGTCTCGTTTTCGTTTACTCCTTCACCTTTAGTAAACGTTAAAGTTCCTTGTGGTGGAACAAAAGCAAGCTTCCTTGCTTCCTTTTTTCCCGTCCAATTAAGGCTGTAAAATTCTTCAATATTTTCTTCGAAACTATCATCATTTAGTGCAGTTAACTCTTCTTTCATTATATCAATGTTTAACTTGCCTTCAATAAATGCTTCCGGAAACAATTCTTTCAGCTTTTCTATCTTATCTTCATCGACTCGTTCAGGTCTTTTTAATTCTTCAATTGACATAAATTACACCTCTTCTTCCTCTAATGTCGTTTCCACTACTTCGATTCTTTCTTGCTGAGTACCATAGTCATCATAAAATGCTAAGAAATTATTTTTTGCCCTACTGGAGGAAAAAGCATATTCTTTATAAGACTCACATGAAAAGCGAGCGTCGCAGTTTCGGCAAACATGTACTGCAAATGTTTTTTTATCTTGAATTTTAGAATGCAATGTTTCTATAGGTGGTGGATTAAATTTAAATCCTTCAATCATATCAACAACTGTACCAAAGGAGTTTAAGTATGCTTCTACTTGTTCTGATTCTAGCTGAATATCCACTTCGGGATTCCATTCTGCTATCGCTTCTTCTAATATTTGTTGATTATTAGCTTGAGATGCCCGTTGTTTAGCTTTTCTTATTGCCTCAGTTTCACCAATGGCAATAATAGAGGTCCCATCTAGTTGTTGTCCTCGTATAGATTGCCAAATATGAGCATAAATGTTGAGTTGTCCTTCATAATCCTTTTTATTGCATCTAACAAAATCAACATCATGGGTTTTAATATCATACATTACAGTCTTGTCATCTTCTTTAACAACATCCACTACTCCTTGGATCGTATATGATCTTCCCATTGGTGTTTTTTGCTGTGGTAGAGTAAGTCGAACTTCTGTATCAGAAACATTCTCAGCAAGATTTTTGAGCTTTTTCCAATATTGCCTCACCTGTTCTAATGCTAACTTTTTTACATGGGGAGGAAGAGAATGTCCACCCTCTAATCTTAGTAGCTCATAATTCTCCTCAAATACTTCCTCAATGAATCTTAACATTTCTTCATTATTCACTTCTACCACCTCTTAAAGAAATGATTTGGTTGTGAATATCCTCAATTGTTTGATGTACGAGTGAACCAAACAACATAGTCTGTGAACGAGAAGGAACAAAACCATATTTTTTAAATACCATATAATTTCTTGGACATTTTAAATACATTAGATAATCACTCGTATATGAATAAACTTTTGGTGTTTCATCTTCTTTTACTTTTACTTTAGGCATTTCAGATATAGCTATAGTTGATATTTGAGGATATTTCATTTCCTCAAATAATTGCTTAAATGCTGGTTCTACCTTTTGCCCAGATCCCCTTAAATTACTGATAACCAACATTTCTTCGGCTCTTGAAAGCGCTACATAAAATAACCTCATTGTATCGAATTCAGGAATCTTTTCCAGCGGTTCATTATCTTCATCGATTAAATGTCTAATAATCTCTTCTTCCCTTGGTACGTTCTGATTTTTCTTACCAGGATTACCAAGAATAACATAAGGAAATTCTAACCCCTTTGACTGATGAATTGTTAAAAATGGAACCCTACCTTTCGGGAAAGGAGTTTCATCGTTCTCAACTTCCGTTTCTCCAATCCTAAATAAGCCATAAATATATCGACCAAAGAAATCATTTGCAAGATGGTCTTCAATTAACCTTGCACCAGTAATTATAGATGAAGCTTGCTCCATATATCGTGACAAATATTCCGAAATCATGGATAGATTGCATATTGGACCTTCATCTAATCCACTTTCCGCAAGCTTAAACATTTGTGAAAAATAGGGGAATCCGCTCAAACGGTAAAACAAGTCTAAGACGTTCCAGTCTACTGAAGTAGCACGATTAAGTATATATTGCAAACTGAAAGGCTTCCCATCCTTTGTTCTTTGCTCAATAATTTTATCTAATCTATCTGAGCCTAATCCCCTAATTGTTTGCTGCGAGATTAATGGCGTTTTCGTTAATATCCGTTTATGTGATTGAGGGACATAGTCATCTTTTAATGTCCAACCATTGTCGTTGAGTGTTTTCAATAAACGGATATAATCCTCTTTACATCTTTTTAATTCTTCAGTTTTTATATTAACAAACCGTTCCAGTCTTTCATCTTTCCGCAGTAATTGTTTCGCTGTATCTTCTATTAAATCTAACCAATCATGGTAATCTTTATAAGCACCTGAAAAGTCTTGCCTCGCAGGCCTTCCGATTACATGGGTAAAGATACCGAACATTGCTTTAGCTTCCTCTACTTCTAAAAACCGTCCTGCTCTTGGAGCATATACATTTATTCCTTCCTTTTCTAAAGCTCTCTTCATTCGTTTTACATGCTGATTATTTTTCAAGGCTGGAAATAGAAATGCAATCTGATTTGGATCTTCAACCTTTTTATAATCAATCAGCTTTTTAACAAATTGTGCAACCTCCTCTGCTACATACTCGGATTTAGAAGGTGTTGTTGTAATAACCGAAATTCCGTTTTCTTGTTTAAATGCTTGAATGTCTTTATCCTGTAATCGATAAAACCCATCACCGTTTTCTCTTGTCCAGCTAACCTTATCAATGAAGCTCTTATATGTTGTGACAATTTGCTTTTGTGAACGGTAGTTTATATTCAACTTGATTTCTTTTGGTGGTATTTGTAAATATAACTGGCATCTTTTTGGAAACTGAACAAAGTTCTCAACAGTTGCACCTCGGAATCGGTACAAGGCCTGGTCATCATCACCAACCACACAAAGTTTCTTATTACCCTTTGCTAACCGAAAAAATAGCTGCTCCTGGATTCGGTTCGTATCCTGATATTCATCAATAACTACATGCTCAAATTCGTATATTGTGTGCTCATTTTCAAGTAACTGATGTAATGCCCTTTGCTGAAGAAGAGAAAAATCTACCATATTTTTTGCATAAAGTTTTTCTTTGTACCATTCATATAACTTAGCAATTTGTAGCAATATCTTATCTTCATTTTTTATCGCATTATTTTTTATTTTTTCACTCGGAACATTTTCCTCTGAGAATCTATTAAATATAGAAATTAGTGACAACGCTGTATCATGTCTCGAATTCGAATGTTTACCAAAATATTGCTTCATGTCCAAGCGTAATTCTTCCTCTTTTAAATGAAGTAACTCTTCGCTTAATTTCCAAAATGAGCTTGAATTTATAAAAAAATATTGTTCTAATTCATCCATTAGCACAGGAGGTTTAACCCTTGAACGATTTTTAGTGAACCGTCTGTCTCCAATAATTTTTTGACAAAGTGAGTGAACGGTACCTATATACATCCGTGAGATATCATACGGGACACCTGTAATATTAGTAACAGTACCTAATATTGTCTGCAAACCGTCCTTTAATTGTTTTGCAGCCTTTTCAGTAAATGTTGATAAAAAGATTTTTTCTGGTGAGACATTGTGAAAAACGATTGCATTAACGGTTCTCCACAAAAGAACCCTAGTTTTCCCTGAACCAGGACCCGCCATTAGGAAAAGAGGTTCATCTAATGATAAAATTGCATCATATTGTCGTTCATTTGGTTTGAAATCTAGAATTTCGAACAATTTTTCTATTGTTATTTCATTCTTCATCTCCAAATTCTCTCCTCCTAACAAGAAAATTCCATCAATTCGTTTATCCCTGATAATGATAAAATACTAATATTATTTTATCATTATCATAAAACAATAAGTTGATGAATTTGGAAGCTGTTCAAAAATAGTGTTTTTTATAAGTATTGATCAATTAGATTTTCGGTCAAAAACAGAACAAATATCCAAAGGATTAAGGAAGCTGCTCTAATTGAAGTAGCCCATAGAGATAAGGCTAATTGTTTATGCTCCATTTGTTTTTTCTATAAGGTTAGGATTACTTAAATAATTGTTACATAAGTCCACAAGTTAAACAGAGAACCATAAAAAAAGCCCCTAAAAGAGAGCTTTTCTAATAACTGCTTAAACAAATTTTTCAGGATAATAACTATCTGAGACCTTCCACAATCTCGTCAAGCTGCAATGAAATCAACCCAAAAGGCCGATTCAAATCCAATGTCCTCAAACTAATCTTATTACCACTCATCCTATAATCATGATTCAGTGTAATTTCCTCATCCGTCTTCGCATAGAGCAACAACCCGCTCACATTACCTGTATGATGTTTATCCTTGTTTTTCACATACGTATAAATTTGATAAAGATTATTGGACCTGAGTGTATGGCTGTCATATTGCTCAATGGTCTGCATCGTTTGCCCATAATATTTCGTATCTATTATTAATGTCTTCTCACCATACGTTAGCATGATGTCCGTTTGCATCATCGGTAAAAAGTCACGAATATCGTCATCCACATCCCAAGCTATTTGTGATGCCCTAGGTTGCAGCTCAGGATAATGTTTGCGGTAATATTCCAACACAAACTTTTCATATAGACGTGACATTTTCTGATTATCCAAGAATGTGGCGAGTTTTTGGTCACCCTTTTCTGTTGTGAGAAGCAGGCCATCGAGCACTAAATGACAAATGTTCATGAGCATTCGATAGGATTGGTTGTTCCGGTGATACCTTAGCTGATTCCATCTGATGGATGCAGGCTCAATTTCATCAACATGTCCGAAATAGATCAGTACCTTTTTCAGCTTCAGTTTATTCTCTCTCTTCACTTCATTGGAGCGAATCAGCAGCAAGCTCGTTGTTTTT
>JBJEFI010000073.1:0-18313 GCA_051873875.1 Bacillaceae bacterium
TCGGCGCTATGCTTTATATTTTTATTAGAGGAAAAGTATCTAGAAAATAAAAAACAAGCGTCTATGTGGACTGCTCAAAAAAGTATTTTTACGATTTTATTAATAGGGGCTGGCATAGCAGCTATTTACTTTCTAGTTCGAGGCTTTTGGAAAAGGAAAAACCGCTAGTTAACTTACTAGCGGTTTTATATATATATTAGATAAAATTTGTTATCCACCTAATAATGCAGTTAATTCATCCATAGATAGCTCTGTAATCCAATTTTCTGATGAAATGATTGTATCGTTTAAGCTTTGTTTACGCTCCAGCATTTCGTCAATTTTTTCTTCTAGCGTACCGGTTGTAATTAATTTATGAACGTGAACAAATCGTTTTTGACCGATTCGGTAAGCTCGGTCTGTTGCTTGATTCTCTACGGCTGGGTTCCACCAGCGGTCAAAGTGAATGACATGATTTGCTGCTGTTAAGTTTAAACCTGTGCCACCGGCTTTTAAGGAAAGAATAAAATATTTTACTTCGCCATTTTGGAAACAATCAATCATTTTATCTCGATCATTTTTTCGAACACTTCCATTTAAAAACAGTACTTCTTCTCCTGTTTCTTTTTCAATAAAAACTTTTAACATATCACCCATTCGAATGTACTGGGTAAAAATAAGGCAGCTTTCCCCACGTTCTTTAATCGACTGGATTAATTCTGCTAGTTTTTCTACTTTCGTAGACCGTTCTAGCAGTCTTTGTGCTCTTTCTTCTTTTAAATAAAGGGCAGGATGATTACAAATTTGTTTTAATTTATTTAGCATCATTAAAATGTAGCCACGACGTTCGATTCCATTTAACGATTGAACATTTGTTAGTGTATCTTTAACGAGCTGTTCATAAAGAGAGGCTTGTTCCACTGTTAAGCTACAGTACTCTTTTTGTTCTTGTTTGTCTGGTAAATTCAATTGAACGTGCTCGTCTTTTTTCGTACGACGTAATAAAAACGGTGCGATTAATTTTTTTAACACATCAATTCGTTCTTTGTCGCCATCTCGTTCAATTGGACTAACAAATCGTCTTGTAAAGTTTGTATAACTACCAAGGTAACCATGATTTAAAAAATCAAAAATCGACCAAAGCTCGGTTAAGCGATTTTCCATAGGCGTTCCCGTTAAGGCAATTTTATGGTCAGCACGTAAGCGACGAACGGCACGGGATTGTTTTGTTTGGACATTTTTAATATTTTGGGCTTCATCTAGGACAATTGTACTCCAATTTACATCTGTTAATGCTTCTTCATCTAAAGCAACAAGGGCATAGGATGTAAGAACAATATCTGCTTCTTGAAAATGTGTTTCTAGCGCTTCTTTTTTTCGATTGCCACCATAATGAAGGGAAACGGATAAAGATGGCGCGAATTTTTCAATTTCTCGCTGCCAATTGCCAAGAACAGACGTAGGACAGACAATTAAAGCTGGCCCTGTTAATAATCTTGTTTGCTTTCCATAAAGTAAGTAGGCAATTGTTTGTGCACTTTTTCCAAGTCCCATATCATCCGCTAACAGTGCTCCAAAACCAAGCTCTTTTAAATGGATAAGCCAAGATAGCCCTTGTTCTTGATAAGGACGAAGTGTACCGTTAAAAGTTGCTGGAACATCTACTTTTGTTACTTCATCAATAGAAGAAAGACGTCTTGTTAAGTCTTGGACGTATTCATTCATTTCAATTTGAATATGATCAAAGATAGAATTGTCTTCTTCAATGACTTTATGATCATCTTTAAGCAATGCTTGCTGAAGTACTTCTTTTATATGTAAGCCTTCTTTATTTGCTTTTTCCATTAACGATTTTACATGTTTAATGAAGGCTGTATCTAGCTTCATCCATTGTCCTTGAATATTAATTAAGCGGCGATTGTCTTCCACTAATTTCATAAAGTCTTGTTCGCTTAATTCAATGTTATTCGTAGCAAAACGCCATTGGAAATTTACAAGTGTATCCATTCCAAGAAAGGCACTTTGCTTTGGAGTACCAGTAACACTTGCCCGAATGGAAATTTTATTCTCCTTAATGGACTGCCACCACGATGGCAAGATTACATTTACCCCATGCTCTAATAAAAGGCTACAGCCTTCTGTTAAAAAGCGCCATGCTTCTTGTTCTGTTAAATGCGTTTTTAATTGGTTGTCTTTCTTTAACCATGGCAGAAGCAAAATCCAACTTTTTTGAATACGTTCCACTCGTTCAAAAAAACTCATCCATGCTTTTGGCATTTTGTCTGGAAAAACAACAGTTTTATATGGTTTCTTTTTAGAAAAAAGGCGTGTTTGTAGCTGCCATTCCTCTTTATTTTTTTCAGGTTCAATGAGAGCAAGAGAAATAGTAAATGGCATTGTATCTTCGTTATAGCCAATCTGTTGAAGCCAATCTTCTTCATTGGTAAAGCTTGAAGCAAGGCGAATGGCTAATTCTTTTTGTTGCATAAGCGTTGCTGCTTGTTCCCAACCTTCTGTTGGTAATGATTCTTTTGCTAATCGTTCGTTAATAGCTAGGGAAAACCAATTAGCAAGTAATGGGTCCGTTATTGTTTCGCCAATTGGTTTCCAACTAATCATCTGATGTTGCCAACCTTGTAGATCAGGAATAAACAATCCTTCATCAAAAACAGGTTGTAATGGTACTAATGCATGTTTAAAATGTTCACACTGTTCATCCAATTGAATTGGAACAAAGGCATTTTTTGTCTCTTTTGCGAAGAAGGTAAAAGCAAGAGCTGGGGACAAAAGTATTCCAGGTACACCATTTTTCACTACTTCGTCAAGCATTGTTCCGTAAAAGGATTCTTTGTGCCAAAAAAACAGTTGATGAACCCATTGTTGGGGAGAAAGGAATACCCCATCTTCTTGTTCAACATAAAGGAAAAAGCCTTCTTGTGAGAAAAAGTCTGTATGTAAAATGTTAGTTTTCGTCTTCAATTAGCTTTGCCCTCCTTAATTCTTCTTGGAATGCACGTAAGCGAGTCGTAGAAGCTTGTAATTTTTTGATGTATGTATCCCACATAGGTAGTTCCTTTTGTCTTCTATATATTGTTCGTAATTTTTTTAAGTAGCGAACAGCCTGCTTATAGCTCATTCGATTTTTTTGTTGAATTTGCTTCATTACAAGTTGATGATAAAGAGGAAGAAGGGATGCTCCATCTTCTTTTTCTAATAGTTTAATTAACTGCTTTCGTTCGTATAAAACATCAATTCCTACATAAGCAGTAAGCTCAATCCATTGTTTAAATTTTTGTTTATCAACTAAATACTCTTCATAGTAGGAAATACTAGCAGGCCATGTATCTTGAAAGGCAAGCTCAATTTCTTCATCTGATACGATGGAATCATCTGCTGTATAGTAACTTAAATATTGTCCTAATAAAAGGCGTGTGGTTGAGAATGTCTCGTTTTTAGCAAGCAATTGACAAATATGTTGGTGGGCAAAGGATAACCAACTTTTTGCTGCCGCGTTATTTCCTTTTTCAAGTTGAAAATCAATCCAGAAAAAAAGGATACTAGGAGAATGAACATGATTGGTAATCACATTCATAGCCTCTTTGTCTTTTCCTTGTAATACATATAAATGAGCTAATTTATAATCATACCAATCGCTTTTTATCCCTCGATTTCTTTCGCGCTCTAATTCAGTAATTGCTTCATAAATAAAATTAGGTGAAGCTACATATGTCCAAAGAATTCGATATTGATCATATAGATCAGTTGGTAGTTTCGCCTGTTCTTCAATGACAGTCTCTAACGTTGTTAAAAGCTGAACAATGGCAGGCGCTTGTTTTTTATAATCTGTATATCTTAATTGATGAACAAGTTCTCTTAATTCATGAATAAATCGATTTAAAATTTGTTGATTCGAAAAATTATATAAAGTAGTGTTGTCTTGCTGACTATTGTACATACAAGCAAGGACAATATAAGACATTTTTAATCGATAAATAAGGAGCATTGTTTCATCTTCTGGTCCACACTCCACCAATCTTGGTAAGAAACGATAGTAATAGTCAAACGGTGTCGGACGAATTACTTCTTTTAAAAAAGAATCGTATTGTTGTTGAAAAAGTTTTTCCCAATTTTCAGGAGAGTGATCAACAGTAACGGGTTTCTTTTTTTTCACTAATAAGGTTGTTTTTTTTGTCTCTCTATTTGTATTTTCCTTCCATTTTGTTAATAATTCTCCAATTCCACATACGTTGGCATACGCATAAAAAAGCACAGCAAAAAGATGCTCACAATAAGAGGAATTTGTACAAGAACACGTTGTTTCATTGTAATCAATTAAGCCGATTGTGACATTGACCTTCCCTTCTGTTGCTTGAACGGTACCAGTTAATGTTGTATCAGTTGCTTCCACGTTGTAGACGTGCCCGTTTCGATACAATTTTAATCCATCGGAAAACAAGTGACGATGGTATTCATTTTGAGGAGAAAAATGACTAAGTAATGTATCGGTAAATGCATGAAGTGCATGTTTTGATAATGTTTGTTGGAGCAACGTTTTCACCTCGGTTCAAATTTTTTCTATCCTTCCATTATACTGTTTTTTTCAAATGGAATCTAATGTTACAAAAAAACGATCCATCTTACCTAGTTCTCTTCCATCATCTCCACACATTCCCACGCACATTTTTACAATTTGATGGTATAATAATTTCAGTTTAGGAGACAGAGAAGCTAGCGAGGAGGGAAAGGATGAAAACAGTAGAAATTTTAGGGATTCCTTTTTTGAATACAACAATGAACGGTATGATCGATACATTAAAAAATCGTGTAAATAAACAAGAAAAAACATTTGTCGTAACTGCAAATCCAGAAATTGTGATGCATGCATTAGAAGATAAACAATATGAACAAATTTTAAAAGAAAAAGCAGACTATGTAATCGCAGATGGAATTGGTGTTATTCGTGGTGCACAACTTTTAGGTACACCATTACCAGAACGTGTTCCTGGTGTAGAGATTTTAGCGAATTTATTACAATTTGCAAACGAAGCAGGAAAAAGTGTTTATTTCGTTGGTGCAAAACCAGAAGTGGTTGAAATGGCAGTAGCAAATACAAAGAAAACATATCCAAACGTAAAAATTGCAGGTTTCCATCATGGCTTTTTTAAAGATGGGGAAGATGGAGCCATTTTAGCAGATATAAAAGAAAAACAACCTGATTTGGTTTTCGTAGGATTAGGATTTCCACGTCAAGAAAGATGGATTGCCAATGCGATGGAGCAATGTGAAAAAGGCATTTTCATGGGCGTGGGTGGCAGTATTGATATTTTAGCAGGTACAGTAAAACGTGCACCAAAAGTATGGCAAACATTAAATATTGAATGGTTATATCGTTTAGTAAAACAACCATCACGTTGGAGACGTATGCTAGTATTACCACAATTTATGATGAAAGTAGTGAAAGTAAAGCGAGGATAAAATTCCTCGCTTTTTTAATTTTCTTTTTTAAAAGCTCTAAGTAAAAGTTGTAATTCTTCTATTTTTAACAACAAAGAAACGCCAATATAACTACTAATTCCCATTATCATTCCAAAAATAATCCAGGTTTTTGTTAATTCAATGGTTGTGCCTTTCGTAATAAGCAAGGCAATAATGGAAGCAAAGAGAACTTTTCCTATATACGAAAAGGAAAAGCGATTAGTTGTGTTGACTGAAACATACTTTTTTATGTATTGATAAAGAAACAATGCTGAAAAAAGAGTAGATAAGGAAGTTGCAAAAGCAGCCCCTCCCAATCCAAAGGGAGGAATAAGTAAGACACATAATAGAAAATTAACTAAAATTGAAACAAGGGAGACAATCATAATTTTTTTATTTTCCTTTAATGAAAAAAGGGAACGGTCCAATAAATCTTTCATTGGATAAAGAAGTGCTGCAAGAGCATATGCCTGTAAAGCAATTTTTGTTTTTTCAATGGAATCTTCATTAAAGGAACCATAATCGTAAACGAGTGTAATGAGTTCTTTCGCATAGAAAAGAAGATAGACGCCAATTGGTACAAATAAAAAGAATAAGCATTTTAAATGGTAATGAAAAAGCTTGCTATATTGATCCCATCTTTTTTCAGTGCCAAGATGAACAAATTGGGTATACATAATCGTCAAGATTGGTGCAGCAAGTAGCCCTGTTGGGATTAAATATAATTTTTGAGCATAATTTAAAGCAGCAATACTTCCTTCTTGTAGCGCTGAAACAAAACTACGGTCAACCATTAAATTAATTTGCATTGCCATTGTTGTAATAAAAGCAGGAACACTTAATTGTAATAGCTTCGTAAAGGGACTATTTTTTAATCGAAGCGTAAATGTGTAGCAATAGCCGAACTTTTTTGCTTCATAAATAGTAAAGATGAGTTGTACCATATTTCCTAGCAATACGCCAAGAATGAGTGCATAGATTCCAATTGTAGAAGCTAAGGCGAAAAAAGTAAGCAGTGTAATAATATTGACGACAGCCCATCGATAGCCTGTTGCGAAAAAAGAATGTTGGCTATTTAAATAAGCACTTAATAACTCAATCAAAAATAGAAAAAAAACAATAGGAAAAAGAAATTGTAGCAATGACTCTGCCAATAACCTTGTTTTTATTTCTATATTTGGTGCAAACAGTGAAATAAAAAATGTTGGAAAACATTCTACTAGCACGAGTGGTATAAATAAAAAAAGAAACACAATTGTAATGGTGTGATTTAAAAAGGAAAAAGCCTCGTCCTTCTTACATTTATACAGTTCTGTAAAGATAGGAAGAAAGGAAACAGTTAAAGCACTAATCATTCCTGAAATAAGAACACCTGGAATATTTAAGGAAATGACATATGCGTCAACAACATAGCTTGTTCCATAATAAGAACCAAGCATTACTTCTTTTCCAAAACCAAATAATTTTCCAAGTCCTGTTCCTAATGTAAAAAAGAAGGTAGTGACAATCATTTTTTTTCGTTCAAAAGTTGTTACAAACGCCATATAGATACTCCTTATCGGTAAACAGCTGGAATGACTTTCTTATAGGAATAGCGCTGTGCTTCAAAACCGAGCAATCCGAAATAAAAAAGTGCAAATACATCCATTTCCCATACGTTATAAATAAGTCCAAGAAAAATTCCTGATACATAAAGAAAAACGAGTAAACTATTTTCTCTTTGTCGCCATACAATGAATCCCATTCCAATTAGAAAGGTAAGAAAGCCAATTGTTCCAATTAGTCCTGTTTCTACAAGTACTTGTATATATTGATTGTCTGAATAAAAACTAGGATTTAATTGATATGTATCAACAATTGGCGATTTATATGATTTTGAACCTGAATCTCCAAAAGAGCCGAAGCCATGTCCAATAAGTGGATTATCTTTAAAAGCTTCTATCCCTCTTTTTATGTAATATAAACGGCCATCTTGTAAGCTACTTTCCACCTGCTCCTCACTAAAAGAATGAGTAAATCGTTTTGTCGTTCCTGAATTAGATGCCCATTGTACACAAGAAGAAAGTGCCATGCTAATTAGTACAACGGTAAAAAATGTTTTGTATGGAAATGTTTTTCGGTATAAAAGGATTGCTATTGCTCCAAATAAAAAAACAGCCAAAAATGTACCACGTGATTGGGTTAATAAAAAAATCGTAAAAAACAAAACCATGATGGAAAATAATACTTTCTTTTCAAAAGCAGTTGTTGCTTGTTTATAGAGATAGTATGTAATGAACGTAATAATAATCATATAAATAGCCAATTCGTTTGGTCCTTTTAACAATCCGTAAATACGCTCTTTATTTGTTTGAGAAAGCATCATTTCTTGCCATTCTTTTGGAATAAACATTGTTCGATGTGAAAGTTTTTCAACGATGCCTTGGATAGAGAGTAGCAATCCGACAAGGATAGAGGTCCAGCTATAAAAAGGAATATAGGATTGGAAATAAGGCATTTTTTTGATCATTATATATAGTAAAAAAAATGACATCATTGCTCGAGCTTGCATGATAATGGCAGCTATATATACATCTCCTAAAAAACCAGCTAATAATCCAATGAAAATATAAATAAAAAATCCGATTTCAAAAAAATGAAAGGAAGCTAATTGTTTGCGATTATTTAGGATAGTAGCGGTGAACAAAGCTACAATAATTAAGTCGCCTAATACAGTAAATCCAGTATTATATGTAATTAATAAAGGGCGTAATGGGATGAAAATTAGCAACATTCCAATGCCTGAATAAATGGAATTTAACGCTAAAAAAGCTGGAATAATACATAAAAATGTACCAATAAACTTATTTTGTAAAATAACTCCTATTAATAAAGTAATGATAAAGATAAACATCGTTGGAAAATAATCTCGATTTTTAAGTAAGTACATCATTTCTTTATCCTTTCATTTTTAAGCTTGTTCTAATCAATATCTGATTTTATCCTTTAAAATTAGGTAGATCAGCAAGGAACTGATTGGTTCAACTAACCTTGAATGAAAGAAAAAATTTTCATTCAAGGAAGTTTCACTTTAGTAGTATTACCTAGTTTCATAAAAGGCAAAATAAAAAAGGCGAAAGGAAGATAGCTATGAAGAAAAAAATTCTTGTTTTAACAAATATGTATCCTAGTCAAAAAGACAAGACATTTGGTATTTTTGTTGCCAATCAAGTAGATGCATTGCGACAACATGGTTATCTTGTTGACGTGTTAGCTATTCGAAACCCACAGGGGGGGTATTGGCAAAGTAGCTTGAAATATGGCAGATGGTTATTAAAAACCTTTATAAATTTTATTTGGAAAGGAAAGCATTATGATGTTGTTCATGCACATTATGCTTTTCCTAGTGGAATGCTTGCATGGATGTACAAAAAAGCATTTAAAACAAAGATGATTGTAACTGTTCATGGTGGTGATTTAGATAAGATGATACGCATTCACCCGTTTATTTATAAATGGACGAAAAAGGTTCTTCAAGAAGCGGATGCAGTTATTGCTGTTGGAGAAGAATTGTATAATCGAGTTAGTCATGAATTTGGAGCAAAGCAAAAAAATGTATATAGGTTAAGCATGGGAGTAGATGAACGAATTTTTTATCCCATGAAAGAGACAGGAAATTTACCAGCCACCATAAAAGGAAAGCACATTATTTTATTTGTAGGGAATATAGTAAAACAAAAAGGTATCGATGAACTGATTAATGCTTTCTCCATAGTCGAAAAAGAAATGGAAGATATAATCCTTATCTTTATTGGACCAATCCGAGATGATTCTTTTTTAAGGAAAATCAAAGAAAAGAAGCGTATACTATACATTGGTGCGTTACAACAGCGAGAGATATGCATATGGATGAATCGAGCTACAGTATTTGTTCTCCCTTCACATCTTGAAGGATTTGGATTAGTAGCATTGGAAGCGATGGCTTGTGGAACACCAGTTATTGGTACGGAAGTTGGGGGATTAAAATATTTATTAAAAGATGGGCATGGGATATTAGTTCAACCTTATGATGTAACTGAATTAGCTGAAGCAATTATTAAATTAGTAAAGGACCCATCTAAACAAAAAGAATTAATTAAAAAGGGACAAAAAAGGGCAAAGGAGCATAGTGTAGAAAAAGTATTATCTACATTAGAAGAGTTGTATACCAAAGAAGGTGTATAATAAAAGAGATAGATTGGTATTCCTGTCAGTAAGAAATGGCATCTATATGTTTACTGCAGGATAGAGGAGCTAACTTATTATTGTCACTTTTTATTGATAATTTGTAATATTATTTTAATTGTATTTATATACAACTGTGATATAATCTGTTTGTATATTTTCTTAAGTTATTGTAAATAATAGTTAATTTAATGATAATTTTGGTGGAAAGGGGGCCTTATAATGATATACGTTACATTAATCATTTGTTTTGTGACATCGTTATTAGTTACTCCATTAATAAAGAAACTAGCATTGAAAATCGGGGCCGTCGATAAGCCGAATCAGCGGAAAGTTCATAGTAAAGTAATGCCACGATTAGGTGGATTAGCCATTTTTATTAGTATGTTAGTTGGGTGTTTTTTCCTACAAGTTGATACGAATTTAGTTGCACCTATTTTAATTGGTGCAGCGATTATTGTAATTGTGGGGGTATTAGACGATACGTTTGAGCTATCCCCAAGATGGAAATTAGTTGGTCAGTTACTAGCTGCAGCAGTTATTATTTTTTACGGTGACATTCAAATTAATTTTTTTAATTTACCTTTTGACTATATGTTAGAGTTAGGTGTTCTGTCGATACCTTTTACATTTTTATGGATTGTTGGGATTACAAATGCAATTAATTTAATTGATGGTTTAGATGGACTAGCCGCAGGTGTGTCATCGATTGTGTTAATTACTATTTCAGGAATCGCCTTTTCAATGGGATATTTCTTTGTTTTTACAATGGCAATGATTTTATTAGGAAGTACGTTAGGTTTCCTTGTCTATAATTTTCATCCAGCCAAAATTTTTATGGGAGATACAGGAGCACTACTTTTAGGATTTATGATTGCCGTTTTATCGATGCTCGGTTTTAAGAATGTTACATTCATTTCGTTTATCGTACCAATCATTATTTTAGGGGTACCAATTTCAGACACATTGTTTGCGATTATTCGTCGTTTAATCAACAAGAAACCTTTATCTGCACCAGATAAATCTCATTTACATCATTGTTTACTAGGGCTTGGTTATTCGCATCGTCAAGTTGTACTAGTTATTTATGGAATGAGTGCTTTATTTGGATTAATGGCAGTGCTATACACACGAACAAATGCGGTTACATCCATTATTTTGCTGTGTGTATTAGGTCTTGGAATGGAATTAATCGTAGAAAGAATTGGTCTAGTCAATAAAAATTATCGACCAATTTTAAACTTTGTTAATGGATTAAAGTATTCAAGTTCGAAAAATAAACCTTAAAAAGACCTTAATGAGAGGTCTTTTTTAGTTCTGTTAAATGAAACTGTTAATATTTGTACTAAAAGAGGACTGGAATGAAAAATTTTTTACGATATTTCTGCGGTAAGAGAATGGAGTGTTAAAGAATCAACTGTACTTTTTAACAATGAATTCTTATAAAAAATGATGGGAATAGACTTGGTGTGTTTATATAACAGTAAATCAATTATGTATGACAATAAAAAAGACGCTTCTGTATGGAGCGTCTTTTTGTTATTAATATAAGAGACTATTTTTATAGGTCTAAGTGTTCTTTTAACGTTTCACTAATTTCATCGATGCTTTCTTCAGTTGGAACATAATAGTATGTGCGATCTATATATGTATCTTCTCCTTCAAGCTGTAGCTTGTTTAATTGGATTCCATTTTTATTTAATGCATATTTATATAGGGATAAAATTTCTGACATTGTTAAGTTTGTTTGCATATTTTCACCTAATGTTTCAATAAGGTTGTCTAATTTTGTGACAGAGTGTACAGATAATGCTTTCTTTAAAATAGCTTCAATTACAAGCATTTGACGTTTTCCACGTTCTGCATCACTATCTATTTTTCTTGTACGAACAAGAGCAAGTGCTTCTTCTGCATTTAATGTTTGTAATCCTTTTTCTAATGTAATTGCTCCACCTTCATCTTTACTATTTTGTTCAGTAAAGCTAACAGGAACATCAACCTTAATGCCACCTAGTTCATCAATGATTTTTAAAAAGCCTTCGAAGTTAATTTTGACATAATAATCAATTGGAATGTCTAATAAACCTTCAACTGCTTCAATTGATGCATCAATCCCACCAAACGCATGGGCATGATTGATTTTATCTTCTTTTTCTTCTACTGGAATATACGTATACGTATCACGAGGAATGCTTAATAATTGAACATCTTTTGAATCTTTATTTAAAGTAGCAACAAGTAGCGCATCAGTGCGAACAGCACCCCCATATTTGGATTTGCGATTTTCACTTTCATCAACACCAGCAAGCAAAATAGAAACATTATGAGTGAGTGGTTTTACATTTTCCATTCGTAAGTGTGACTTATCGCCACGTCCTAAATTAGCATGTGCATTTTTTAGTGCTGCATCTGCTTTTATGTATAAATAGCCAGTATATCCGATTCCTACTAAAAAAATTGTTAAAATTGGCATAAAAAGATAAAGTAAAATCTTTTTTCTTCTTTTCTTTTTCTTAATTGTATTTCGATTTATATACATGATGTGTCCCCTTTATGTTGTATAAATGCATATTCTAATTAATTATACACTAGAAGAGGAAGGGCATCATTAGGAGGACTATTACAATTTTGTAACATAATATTACATATACGTAATATTATGTTAATTTTTATAAGGATATAGAAATAAATTGATAAAAAAAGGCACTTCCTTCATGGATGTGCCTTTTTCTTTTTATTTATAAACCTAAATGTGCCTTTAATGCTTGAGTGATTTCGTCTAAGCTTTCTTGGCGAGGCATATAGTAGTAAATATTGTCGATATATTGATCGTCACCTTCAAGCTGTAACTTGTTTAACTGAATACCCTCGTTATTTAGTGCGTACTTGTATAAAGAAAGAATGTCTGACATTGTTAAGTTTGTTTTCATGTTTTCGCCCATTGTTTCAATAATTTTGTCGAGCTTTGAAACAGATTGGGCAGACATTGCTTTCTTTAAAATGGCGTCAATGACAAGCATTTGACGTTTGCCACGTTCGGCATCGCTGTCAATTTTTCTTGTACGAACAAGGGCAAGTGCTTCTTCAGCATTTAACGTTTGGAGGCCTTTTTCTAATGTAATGGTTCCACCTTCATCTTTACTATTTTGTTCAGTAAAGCTAACAGGAACATCTACCTCAATGCCACCGAGTTCATCAATGACTTCTAAAAATCCTTCAAAGTTAATTTTGACATAATAATCAATTGGAATATCTAATAAACCTTCAACAGCTTCAATTGATCCATCAATGCCTCCAAATGCATGAGCATGATTGATTTTATCTTCTTTTCCTTCCACTGGAATATACGTATACGTATCACGAGGAATGCTTAATAATTGAACATCTTTTGAATCTTTGTTTAATGTTGCGACAAGTAACGCATCAGAGCGAACAGCACTTCCATATTCTGCTTTTCGATGTTCACTTTCATCTACGCCAACAAGTAAAATAGAGACGTTATGAGTAAGTGGTTTCACATTTTCCATACGTAATTGTGATTTTTCTCCTCTGTCTAAATTCCTATGTGCATTTTTTAGTGCCGCATTTGCTTTATTATATAAGTATCCAGTATATCCAATTCCCACTAAAAAAATCGTTAAAATTGGAATAAAAACGTAAAGTAAAATCTTTTTACGTTTCGTTTTCTTCACATTTTCTTCAATTTTCATTGGTTTATCCCCTTTTAGTTGTATAAATACCCCATTCTCAAACATTATACACTAGTAAAGGACAGGCCACCATTATTAGTACTATTACAATTTTCTAACATTATATTACAGTTTCGTAATATTGGACGTCTCCTTCGATGAATTGACCCTTTCCATTTGTTAAATTAGTCATCCATTCTTTAAATGTATCTACTTCTTTCATCAATACATATACATCAAAGATGACATTATCCAAATAATGAATTTCATCTAGCGAGTAAGAGGAAGAGCGTAATTCATTTTCGATTTTTCCAAGCCATGTGTAATCAAGGGCAATCGAAATCTTTTTCATTAATTTTCTTTCAACAATTCCAGTATGATTTAATCCTTCTGAAACACTTTTTCCATATGCTCGAACAAGTCCACCAGCTCCAAGTTTAATGCCACCAAAATAGCGCGTTACAACAACAACCGTGTCTTTTAATTGACGCTTTTTTAATACTTCTAGCATTGGAACGCCTGCGGTTCCACTCGGCTCTCCATCATCATTTGCTTTTTGAATATGATCATGTTCACCAATTAAATATGCAGAACAATTATGGGTTGCGTCCCAATGTTTTTTCTTAATTTCCTGAATGAAAGTTTGTGCTTCTTCTTCTGTTGTAGCACGATTGACATAACAAATGAAACGAGAACGTTCAATGACGATTTCGTGTTCTCCATATTCTTTAACGGTTAAATAATTTTCAAGCAAGTTTTTTCCCTCCAAAATAATGTGAAACTTCCATTAGTAGAAACTTTTTCTTGCAGTTCCACTGATAGGTAGTCGAATAAATTAGTTCTTCCTAACACATATCTTTTACTTAAAATCTTTTCAATTTCTAATGTTATAAAAGACATATTTTAGTGTTAGTTAGATAAAATAAATGAAAAAAATGGTAAAATTTAATAATTCATCCCGTATTTTGTCGAAAAATAGGAATTTTGTAATGAAACTCATCTATAATTATTATACAATAGAATCAAAATGAACAGGAAATAAACAAGGGGAGGGGCGGCGAAAGATGGTCAACCCTTTTAGTCAAAAGGAAATATGTACTACACTAGATGAAATTATTCAAAAAATGATTCTAACAGTGGAATCAAGTAAAAAGGAAGTATTTGAGTTTGTGGATGCTTTGCGCAATGAATACGAAGTAATAAAGTTAAAAATGGGCGCTGAGCAAAATCGGATTGAGGCCATGATTAAGCGAGCTAAACAGCTGGATATGCTCAGTCCAGCACAAAGGGGAGAGGCATTAAAACAGGATGAGAATATAAATCTTTATTCTGAAAAAGAAAAATGTATTTCTTATCAATATGAATTAGAGCAAAGATTAGAAGAACTTTCTAATCAAATTGAACGTGCAGAAGCATTGGTTACACAAATTAATATTATTTCCAATTATTTAACAAGCGATTTTCAAGATATAGACGAACTAACGAAAGGCGCTTGTCAAAAACAACAATTTGGTTTGCGAATTATTGAAGCACAAGAAGAGGAACGCAAGCGATTATCTCGGGAAATTCATGATGGACCAGCACAGACACTTGCTCATCTTTTAATTCGCTCTGACTTACTTGAACGAATGGGAAGAAAACAAGGGTTAAATGCTCTACTAGATGAAGTAAAAGTGATGCGAGAATATATTCGTGATGCCCTTTATGAAGTACGGCGGATTATTTATGATTTACGCCCAATGGCTTTAGATGATTTAGGACTAATTCCAACATTAAAAAAATATTTAAGAACAATTGAAGAATACAATAAGATAAAAATTGTTTTTGAATATTATGGGAAAAGGGAGCGAGTTCCAACGAATTATGAAGTTGCTTGTTTTCGACTTATTCAGGAAGCGGTCCAAAATGTATGTAAACATGCGAATGCTACAAAGATTGAAGTAACTGTAGAAATAATGAGGGAGCAAATTGTATTTTCAATTATTGATAATGGAAGCGGATTTAATATACAAAATAAGAAAGAAAATTCCTTTGGAATAGTAGGAATGAAGGAAAGAGTCGATTTATTAAATGGAAAGATTAGGTTTCATTCAGTAATAGGGAAGGGCACTTCTATATGGATTTCAATTCCGCTTGCCAATAATTTATAAGTAGTTATGAGGGGGATTACAAGGAGAATGGACACAGTAAAGGTAATAATAATTGATGATCACAAGTTATTTAGGGAAGGAATCAAACGTATTTTAGAGTTTGAAAGTTCTTTAGAAGTTGTTGCAGAAGGCTCTGACGGAATAGATGTAATACCATTAGCTCAAAAATATGAGTATGATGTTATTATTATGGATATTAATATGCCAACAATTAATGGTGTAAATGCAACAAGAGAATTACTAAAAGTACAACCGGATGCAAAGGTTATTATATTATCTATTCATGACGATGAAAGTTATGTGATGCATGCCTTAAGAATGGGTGCGAAGGGTTATTTGTTAAAAGAAATGGATGCAGATACGTTAATTGAAGCTGTGCAAGTCGTTGCCGGTGGAGGTTGTTACCTTCATCCAAAAGTAACGAAAAGTTTAGTAAATGAATATCGTCGATTAGCCAATCGAGAACATCATTTTGTTCAAAATGAACGTAAAGTTGCGCCACCACTTCACGTCCTAACACGTCGTGAATGTGAAGTGTTACAAATGTTAGCAGATGGAATGAGTAATCGAGCTGTTGGTGAGGCACTATTTATTAGTGAAAAAACAGTAAAGAACCATGTAAGTAACATTTTGCAAAAAATTGATGTTAACGACCGAACTCAAGCTGTCGTTGCAGCAATTAAAAATGGTTGGGTTGAAGTTAGATAATTTTACAAAAACTGGCTATACTAACATAGGATGCTACTGCTCGATAATTAAGGGGTAGTAGCTTTTTTATATGTTTTTATAAATAAGATAAGGAATATCTTCCTTCAATTAAGGGTAATTATCATCTTTAAAATATAGGGCACTTTAAAGATATTTAGATGAAAGAGAAAAGTTCGAGTATCTTCAATTATTTGTTAGAAAAAGTGTGGAGCAAATAGAAGTAGGTGAAGGATTCATTTTATAGGATATGATGACGAAGAGGTATATCTTATTATCCTAGGACTTGTTGGTTTTCTATAACGCGAAGAATGTTGATTTGAAACGAAAGAGAAGCCTAGTTTTCTTACAAAATTTATGGTAAGTTAGTATTAATCTTAAAAACAAGGATGGTATTAAAGAATGAGAACGGTGATTGTAACGGATAGTACAGCGTACATTCCGAAAGAAGTTCGGGAACGCTATAACATCCATATGGTTCCTTTAAGTGTAGTTTTTGGTGATAGTTCTTATCAAGAAGAAACAGAAATTACAGCGGAACAATTTTATATAAAAATTCATGAACAAGAAGATTTACCAAAAACATCTCAGCCTGCTGTAGGCATGTTTATGGAAGCTTTTGAAGCATTAGCAAAAGAAAATGACGCAATATTATCTATTCATTTATCAAGTGGGATTAGCGGAACGTATCAAACAGCAACAAGTGTTGCCAATATGATTGAAGAGGCAAAAGTATATACATACGATTCGGAAATTAGCTGTGCTGCGCAAGGCTTCTATGTAATGGAAGCTGTAAAAATGGCTAGTGAAGGGAAATCTCCAGAAGAAATTATTGCTCGTTTAGATGAAATGAAAGAAAGTATTAAAGCGTATTTTATTGTAGATGATTTAAGTCATTTACAACGTGGTGGTCGTTTAAATGGTGCAATGGCACTTGTAGGTAGCTTACTACAAGTGAAACCAATTCTTCATTTTGAAGATAAAAAAATTGTTCCATTTGATAAAGTGCGTACATTTAAACGTGCAGAAAAACGCATATTAGAGTTGCTTAATGAAGATGCCTCAAAAGGACATCCAATGAAGGCGGTTGTCATCCATGGTAATTGCCCTGAAAAAGGTTTAGAACTTCAAAAGCAGCTACAAGCTAAATATCCAGATATGGAAATTGATTTAAGTTACTTCGGACCAGTTATTGGGACGCATTTAGGTGAAGGTGCCATCGGAATTGGTTGGTATAAGAAATAAGACAATTTATGTAAAATGATAAACTGAACAGTAGACAGATTTTAATTTGTCTATTGTTCAGTTTTTTTATTTTAACTAACAAGTAAAAAGAGAGAAAAATTCTATTAATAGTAATTATTTTTCATTTGTTGAAAAAGCGCTTAAATTGGTTATTAATGTAAAAAAACAAAGAAATAAGTATATTGTAGGGTGTACAGGGATTGTTTTCTATAATATAGTTATTTTTAGAAAAGGTAAAATAGGACGAGTCTGATTTAAAGAAGAGTAAGGAGGAGACAGGAATGAAAAAAACAGTTGCAGTGGCCAGTGTGTGCACAACTTTATTTTCAGCCGCTTCTGTTGTAAATGCAGAGGAAATGATCACAACAGAGAACCTAAACATCCGAGAAAAACCTACAACAACAGCCGCAAAACTTGGAATTCTTTCAAAAAATACAACGATTAATGTTACTTCTATTTCAAATGGATGGGGAAAATTTCAATATAAAGGACAAACAGCTTATGTCACAGCTGAATATTTAAAGAAAAAAGAAAACACGCAAGTAAGTACAACAAAGAAATATATTGTGAATACAACCGTATTAAACGTACGCTCACAAGCAACAGCTTCATCTACTAAAATCGGTTCGGTTTATGAAGGTGATGAGTTAGCGATTATAAAAAAAGAAAGCAACGGTTGGTATAAAATTAAACATGAAGGTAAGACAGGCTATGTAAGTGGCGACTATGTGACAGTAAAAGATGTAACCAATAGCTCTACACCGTTATCTTCTTCACAAGTAGACAAAACAAAAACATACACAGTAAACACAGATGTCTTAAATGTACGAGACAAAGCTGGTACTCATGGCAAGCAAATAGGTCAAG